>JAUYQP010000013.1 GCA_030697205.1 Mycobacteriales bacterium | reverse complement strand
CGACCTGCAACCGGCCAGCGAGAGCGGCGGCGATCTCGGCCTGCATCGCGAGCAGCTCGTGCACATCCGCCGCAGCCGTGAGCCCGTCAGCAGAAGGCTCGATCGCGGCCTGCAGGGCAGCCCGGGCGGCGGTCACGCGTGCGTCAGCCGGGACCCCCGACGTCACCTGAACCACCCTCACCACCCCCGCACCAGCCGTACGAACAACTGTGCTAATAGTAACCCGGATCTGCCGCATCACAAGGGGTGTGGACGACTATTTCAGGACGTGGAGCAGTGGTTGGCACCCGCCACAACGACTGCAATTTCCCAGGATGTGGCGCCGCACGCCCCATGGCGACGGACGTTTTCCAAGTCAGCGGATGACGTCTTCGAAGCAGCCGTGAGAGGAGTTCTCTATCGGCTGGTGGCGAGCACGCTGCACTGGTCGTCGCGCTCGGCACCCTGCCCCCTGCGGGTGAGCTGCGCGACCGCACGCAGGCCCACGCTCTCCAGTTCGTGCGCGATCCGGTCCGCGGTGACGAGATGGCGCTGGAGCCGTGCCGGCTCGTGACCGCCCACATCGACGTAGGACCAGGCCACGTCGCGGGTGCCCTCGCCCGACTGGGCGCCGATCAGGACGGCCCCGCCGGGCCGCAGGACCCGGGCGGTCTCGGCGAGGGCGAGGGGCAGCGCGTCGGGAGGAAGGTGGATGAGGGAGTACCAGAGCAGCACGCCGTCGAAGGCGTCGTCGCGGAACGGCAGCTCGGTCACCGACCCGACGACGGAGGCGAGGCCGGGGCGCTCGCGGCGCGCTATCGCGAGCATCCCCGGCGAGAGGTCCAGGCCGTCGACGTCGCACCCGTTATCTGCGAGGTGCCGGCTGAGACGACCCGTGCCGCAGCCGGCATCGAGGACCCGCCCGTCGGGGGTGGTCCGCACCTGCGAGGTGAAGGCGTCGAGCATGGCGAGGTCGAGCGCGATCTCGGCTCGGGTGTCGGGGAAGGCCTCCGCGTAGAGCGGGGCCGCCTGGTCGTAGCCCTCGCGCACCGCTCGCCACCCCGGGTCAGGCGTGCTCACAGCGAGACGACGTGGCCCTCGCGCGGTGCGACGTCGCCCGACAGGACCCGCGGCCACAACGACTGCAGCGCCTCGGCCCCCGAGTGAGCGACGACATCCACCCAGGAATCAAGTGACGGCAGGGCGCCGGACCAGGCCGCGTCGTAGCGGTCGCGGAAGCCGTCCGGTCCCCAGTCCGCGGTCCGCACGACGATCCGGTCGGGCGCGAAGAAGAACGTGGGCGGCGCCCCTGGGAGGCGCTCTCCCGTGCCGGCCTCGAACTGCGTCGCGCCGACCACCGCCGAGTGCACGAGAAGGTCGCCGAGGTGGTGGTGGACGGCCGACCGCAGCGGTGCGGAGCCGGCCAGGTCGACGTAGCTCGTCGGAGCAGCGGCCAGGGACGCGACGTCGTCGTACGCCCTGGTCTCGTCGTAGACCCCGAGGCCCTCGACGAAGGCCAGGTTGCCGGGGGAGGTCAGGCCGACGAGGCGGCCGGTGCCGCGCAGCAGGGCGGCCGTGCAGTAGGCGGTCTTGCTCGACGCGGAGGAGAAGACGACCTGCGTCGCGCCGAAGAGGTCGGAGGACGCGATCAGGTCGGCGAGCAGGAAGGCCGTCCCGAACAGCGGCCGGTAGAGCAGCTGCAGGTCGCCGTCGTGGGCGTCCGCCACCACGGCAGGCAGGTAGCTGTTGTAGACGGCGGCGAGCTCCGCCCGGTGTGGCGCGATGTCACGGAAGGCCGGCCCGCGCCCAGGCGTGACGACGAGGTGCGACGAGGAGGGCAGGTAGCCGTAGACCTGCTGCCCCACCTCGGCGAGGGGAGACGACGACGCGACGACGGTCGCGAAGCCCCACAGCGGGACCCGGCCCGTGCCGGCCGGCGCGGGGAAGAAGTCCCAGTAGCGCATCGCGTCGCCGAAGACGGCGTAGGTCGCGTTGTTGGCGGTCAGCCCGACGCGGTCGACGCGCAGCAGCGCCTCACCCGGTCCGGCGACCGGCTCGGGGACCTCCACCAGCGAGGTGCGCGCGAGGTCGGTGCGGTCGACGAGCAGGTCCCAGGCCATGGCCGCAACCTACGGCCCGGGGGTGGCCCGCACCCGCAGCCTCGCCTACCATCGGAGGCGTCGCGACTGGCGCCGAGGGTGGAACCGACCACCGGGGAGCGACGATCGGCCTGCCGCGCGCCTGGGCACCCCCGTCACTGCCAGAGGAGCCCGCCCGTGACCGCCCTTCCCGCCGACTTCTTCACCGCCCCGGTCTCCGAGGTCGACCCCGAGATCGCGGCCGCGCTCGACGCCGAGCTGCGTCGCCAGCAGGACACCCTCGAGATGATCGCCTCCGAGAACTTCGTGCCGCAGGCCGTCCTCGACTGCCAGGGATCGGTCCTCACCAACAAGTACGCCGAGGGCTACCCCGGTCGCCGCTACTACGGCGGTTGCGAGCACGTCGACGTCGTCGAGCAGCTCGCGATCGACCGCGCGAAGGCGCTGTTCGGTGCCGATCACGCCAACGTGCAGCCGCACGCGGGCGCCCAGGCCAACAACGCCGTCTACCACGCGCTGCTCCAGCCCGGCGACCGGATCATGGGCCTGTCGCTCGCGCACGGCGGCCACCTGTCCCACGGCATGAAGCTCAACGTCAGCGGCCGGCTCTACGACGTCGTCGCCTACGAGGTCGACCGCGAGACCTCGCGCATCGACATGGACGCGGTCGCCGAGAAGGCCCGCGAGACCCGCCCGAAGATGATCGTCGCCGGTTGGTCGGCCTACCCCCGCCACCTCGACTTCGCGCGCTTCCGCGAGATCGCCGACGAGATCGGCGCGCTGCTGTTCGTGGACATGGCCCACTTCGCCGGCCTCGTCGCGGCCGGCCTGCACCCGAGCCCGGTGCCCTACGCCGACGTCGTCTCGAGCACCGTGCACAAGACCCTCGGCGGTCCGCGCTCCGGCATCATCCTGTGCCGCGAGCAGCACCAGAAGAAGATCGACCAGGCGGTCTTCCCCGGTCAGCAGGGCGGCCCGCTCACCCACGTCATCGCGGCCAAGGCCGTCGCGTTGCGGATCGCGGCCAGCCCGGAGTTCCGCGAGCGCCAGGAGCGCACCATCGCCGGGGCGCAGGCCGTCGCCGACGAGCTCATGCAGGTCGGCGAGGGCGTCACCGTCCTCACCGGCGGCACTGACGTCCACCTCGCCTTGGTCGACCTGCGCGACAGCGAGCTCGACGGCCAGCAGGCCGAGGACCGGCTCCACGAGATCGGCATCACCGTCAACCGCAACGCGGTGCCCTTCGACCCGCGCCCGCCGATGGTCACCTCCGGCCTGCGGATCGGTACGCCGGCGCTGGCCAGCCGGGGCCTCTCGGTCGAGACGCTGCGAGAGGTGGGCCGGCTCATCGGCCGCGCCCTCACCCCGGCCTTCGAGACCGAGAAGGCCGACCTCGCCAAGCAGGTCCGGGCGGTTGCCGACGCGCACCCGCTCTACGCGCAGCTGGGGTAAGTAGTCCTGCTCATGCAGATCGGGGCCCACAGGGCCGACGATCTGTGCATGCCCACTACCCATGACGAGACGCGCCGCCGAGCCGTCTCCGGCTTCACCCTCTACGACGTCGCGAACTCCGCCTTCGTCACGACAGTGGTGACGGCCGTGGGCGGACCGTTCATTACCGCGATCGCCGAGGCCGCGGAGGACGCCAACGGTCGGGTGGCGATCCTCGGCCTCAACCCGCGGGCCGACGCGCTCTACGCCTACGCGACCTCGCTGTCGGTGCTGCTGCAGGTCCTCGCCCTGCCGGTGCTCGGGGCGCTCGCCGACCGCTCCGACGCCAAGCGCCGGCTGCTCGTGCTCGGCACCGGCATCGGAGCGGTCGCGACGTTCTGCCTCGCCGCGGTCCCGATGGGCCAGCCGCTGCTCGCGGTCCTGTCCTTCGCGGTCGCCAACGTCGCCTTCGGAACCGCGATCCTCGCCTACAACGCCTACCTCGCCGACGTCGCTGAGCCCCCGGACCGCGACAGGGTGTCGGCCCGCGGCTACGCCTTCGGCTACGCCGGCGGGGCGTTCGTCCTCGCCCTCACTCTCGGGCTGCTCGCGCTGGCCGGCCCGCTCGGCATCGGCAAGGGCACGATGGTGCGGGTCGCGATCGCCGGCGCCGGCCTGTGGTGGGTCGCCGTCGGGACCGTCGCGATCCGTCGCCTCGACGCGGTGCGCGACCTGCCGGGCTGGGTCGAGCACGAGTCCCCTCCGTCGCTGGGTGCGCAGCTGCGCACGTCGTTCGTGGAGCTCCGGTCCTCGCTCGCGGCGCTGCGCAAGCTCCCCGGCACCGCCCGCTACCTCGGTTCGTTCCTGCTCTTCAACGACGCCATCCAGGCCGTGGTCGCGCTGTCGGCCGTGGTGCTCACCAACGAGCTCTTCGAGGCGAAGGGCCGGTCGGCCGAGGACGCGACAGGCTTCCTGCTCTCCCTGGTGCTGCTCATCCAGGTGGTCGCCGTTGGCGGCGCGCTGGGCTCGGCGCGGCTCGCTGCGCGCTACGGCGCCAAGCAGGTCCTGCTCGGCTCCCTCGTCATCTGGACCGGCGTCGTCGTCTACGCGGTCGCGGCGCTCGACAGCACGACTGCGGCGTACGGCATGGGGGTCGTGATCGCGCTGGTCCTCGGCGGCTCGCAGTCGCTGGCCCGGTCGCTGTTCTCCTCGATGGTGCCCGACGGCAGGCAGGCCAGCTTCTTCGGCTTCTATGAGCTCGCCGAGCGCGGCACCGCCTGGGTCGGGTCGCTGGTCTTCGCGGTCGTCCTCGACGTCACCGGCTCCTACCGCTCCGCCCTGCTCTCGCTGCTGGTGCTCTTCATCAGCGGCGGCCTGCTGCTGGCCCGCACCGACACCGACGCCGCCATTGCCGCCGCGCAGGCCGAGCCGCTCGAGCCGGTGACGGCATGAGCGCGCCGACCGACCGGACCTACCGCATCCTGCTGCGGCTCGTGCGCTTCCTGCTGCACCTGTGCACCCGCCGGGAGCAGTACGGCGAGGAGCACCTCCCGTCGAGCGGGCCCGTCATCGTGGTGGGCAACCACGTCTCCGTCGCCGACGCCTTCGTCCTCGTGACGACGATCGCCCGCTGCGGCAGGCGGATCCGGATGCTCGGCACCGGTGGTCTGTTCGGCGCGCCGGTCGTCGGCTGGATCCTGCGGCACGCCGGCTACGTCCCCGTCTACCGCCGCTCCGAGGACCCGGCTGCGGCGCTCGCCCCTGCTCGCGCGGCCCTGGAGCGCGGCGACGTCGTCGGGCTCTACCCGGAGGGCGGCATCACCCGCGACCCCGACCACTGGCCGGTGCGCGGCAAGACCGGCGTGGTCCGCCTCGCCCTCGACACGGGCGCTCCCGTCGTACCCCTGGCGCAGTGGGGGACGCACCGCTTCGTCGGCGCAGAGGGCACTCGGTGGCGGGCCCTGCTGTCGCCGGTCGTGCGTCCGCGCATCACGGTGTCGCTGGGCGCGCCGCTCGAGATGCGCGCGCTGCTCGGTGTCGGGTCGGCGGCCGAGGCGACGCCGGAGCAGCTGCGCGCCGGGGCCGACGCGGTCATGGCGGCGCTGGTGTCCCTGGTCGCCGGGCTGCGCGGCGAGCAGCCCCCCGCGCGGGCGGGACGTGAGCCCAACCCGGAGAAGGCAGCGGCCTGACCCTGCGGCGTGGGACAGTGGTCGTCCTAGCGTGCCTGGTCAGTCCAGAGCCTGAGCTCCCCTCGCCGCTGCCGAGCACGAGCGAAGGAGACCGTCATGGCCAAGGACAAGGGTGGCCGCGAGGCCAAGACGCCCAAGGCGAGCAAGAACATCAAGGTCAAGGGCCAGACCCCGCTGCCCGGCGCGGCGTCGCTCGACGCGATCAACCACAAGGGCAAGAAGTAGCGGCTCAGTAGCGCGCGCCCACCGGCGCGGGCAGGGCGTCGAGGTCCGCGAGGTCCTCGGCGGTCAGGGCGATGTCGGCGCTGGCGGCGTTCTGCTCGAGGTAGTGGACCTTCTTCGTCCCGGGGATGGGTACGACGAGAGCTCCCTGCGCGAGGACCCAGGCCAGCGCGACCTGCGCGTTGGTGGCGTCGCGGCGCTGGGCCACGGCTGCGACCGCGTCGACGATGCGCTGGTTGGCGGCGATGGCGTCGTCGGTGAAGCGCGGGTTGCGGCTGCGGAAGTCGGTCGAGTCGAACCCGGCCGTCACCGTGCCCGTGAGGAAGCCGCGACCGAGCGGGCTGAAGGGCAGGAAGCCGATCCCGCGTTCGACGCACCACGGCAGCACCTCGGGCAGCGGGTCGCGGGTCCACAGCGACAGCTCCGACTGCACGGTCGAGACGGGGTGGATCGCGTGCGCCTTCTCGAGGTGCTCCACCTGCACCTCACTCATGCCGAGGAAGCGGGCCTTCCCGGCCGCGACCACCTCCGCCATCGCGCCCCAGGTCTCCTCGACCGGCACCTGCGGGTCGACGCGGTGCAGCTGGTAGAGGTCGACGTGGTCGACGCCGAGCCGCTTGAGCGACGCGTCGATGCCGGCGCGGACGCGCTCCGGTGAGCCGTCCATCCCGATGACCCGACCCTCGCCGACCTTCAGCCCGACCTTGGTCGCGAGCACCGCCTCGTCGCGCCGGTCCGCCAGCGCCCGGCCGACGAGCTCCTCGTTGGTGAAGGGGCCGTAGACGTCGGCGGTGTCGACGAGCGTCACGCCGAGGTCGAGCGCCCGGTGGATCACCGACACCGACACGTCGTCGTCGCGCTCGTCCGGGCCGTAGGCGAACGACATCCCCATGCAACCGAGGCCTACCGCCCCGACCTCCGGTCCGCCGTCGAAGAGCCTGCGGATCGGGATCGTCATGTCGTCTCCTGTCGGGGCCGGACACCGTCGTCGTCCTTCAGCCGACACTCGCACACCCCGGGCCAGGCCCCGTGCCGTCTCGTCCGACGATCACGGTGCCCTGACACCCCACAGGGTGAAGGCGTTCACCCTGTCGAGCGCCGACGACAAGGGCATGCGCCGCGCCCTGCTGTCCCTGCTCGCCCTCGCGACCCTCGCCGGGGGCGCGCAGACCGCCCAGGCCCTGGTCGACCCGGGGACCGGCACGTCCTACGAGCTGACCTCCGTCACGGTGCCGATGACCTTCCCCGTCGCGGGACGGGTCTCCTTCACCGACAACTACCTCGTGTGCCGGTCGGGCTGCACGCGCAAGCACATGGGGCAGGACCTCATGGGCGCGAAGATGACGCCGCTCGTCGCTGCCTTCGACGGTGTCGTCACGACGCTGCAGCAGGACGGCGGCAGCGGCAACTACGTCGGGATCACCGCCGACCGCGGTCCCGCAAAGGGCTGGACGGTCCTCTACCTGCACGTCAACAACGACACTCCCGGCACCGACGATGGGCGCGGCAGCGCGCAGTGGGCCTTCCCGAAGGGCATCGAGCGCGGCGCGCGCGTCCTCGCCGGCCAGCTCGTCGGGTGGCTCGGTGACAGCGGCAACGCCGAGTCGACCGGCGCGCACCTGCACGTCGAGCTGCGCAAGGGCACCGGCTGGAGCGGGGTCGTCCACAACGCCTACCCGTCGCTCATCAAGGCCCGGCGGCTCAGCGCCCCGACGGCGAGCGGTCCGCACCCTGACGGCAGCGTCGTGAAGCACCCCACCGGTGCGCTCTTCGTCCTCGAGGCCGGTCGCAAGCGGCCGGTCACGCCGACGGTGCTCGCCGCCCGCGGGCTGGCACTGAGCGCCGCAGTGCCGATGACCGCAGCCGAGTCGCTCGGCTACCCGACCACGACCCCCCTCCCGCTGCGCGACGGCACCGTCGTGCGCGACCCCGCCGGTACGACCTGGCTGGTCCACGCAGGAAGCAGGAGCAGGGCGGGTAGGCCGGCACTGCAGGCCTTGTTCCTGACCGACCCCCGGGTCTTCGCGGTCTCCGACGCGGACCTCGCGCGACTGCCCGAGGTGCCGCTGCCCGAGTCACCGGTCTACCCCGGTGCGCTCGTCCGGGTCGACGGTGACCCGGCGGTGCACCGCGTCGGTGAGGACGGCGCCCTGCACGCGGTCTCGGCCCAGGCCCTCGCGAGCCACGGCCTGTCCTCGCGCGACGTCGCCCTGCTGCCCGCGCCCGAGCTCCCGCTACCCGAGGTCCTGGACGTGCCGGTCGACGAGCTGCTCCCCGAGGGTCTGCGGGTGGCGGCCCTGCTCGAGGCGCTGCCGGTCGGCGACCCGCTCGGCCTGCGTGACGGCACGGTCGTCCAGACCCCGTCCCACAAGGTCGCGGTGATCTCCGGTGGCTACGTCCGGCGTCTCTATGACAGCCGGATGGTCGCGAGCTACGGCTACTCCGGGCGCCCGCGGATGCTGGTCAGCGACGCCCTGCTCGCGACCTACCCGGTCCGGGCTCTCACCGGCTGACTCACCCGTTCGGCGCAGTCGTTCGGTAAGCGATTGAATCCGATGGCGCACAAGTCGGACATGTCCGATCCCGATCTTCTTGCTGACCCAGTCAGCCCAGAGATCGGACTCCCCCCATGCGCACCCAGCGCCTCATCATCCCCGTCGTCGCCGGCATCGCCGTCTTCGGCACCGTCTCGGCCTTCGCCGCCTCGCTCAACCTGAGCAGCAGCAAGACCCTCGCCTCCGGCAATGCCGACGTCCTCTCCTGTGACGCGACCACCCTCATCGACGCCACCTACACGACGGTCTTCGCTGCCGGGGGTTATGCCGTCAACCAGGTGACCTTGAGCTCCCCCGTGGCCTGCGAAGGCAAGGTCGTCAAAGTGACCTTCACTGATGCGGGCGGCGCTTCGCTCGGTGAGGTCGACGGTGTTGTTGCTACGGGCTCGACGCCCATCGTCGTCCCGACTGTTGCGCCCATCCTCGCCGCGGCCGTCGAGGGCATCTCCGTCGTCATCGCCGGATAGCGCTTCACCGTGCGGCGCGACCGCTCGTCGAGCGCCGGTGCTGCGGCTCCCCGCCGCGGCCCGGCGCTCGTCGGCGTGCCCGCAGCCGTCGGCCTCACCGCCGCCCTGGTCCTCGGGGCCGGCGCCGCTGCCCTCGCGGCGCCGCTGTCGGTCACCTCGACCCTCGGAGCGGGGCGCGCCGACGTGACCGCCTGCGGTGACCTCGCGCTCGCCCGCACCGGCTACGCCGTCACGGCCGGCACGGTGCAGTCCGTCGTCGTCAGCGCCGTCCCCGCCGGGTGCGAGGGCGCCCGCCTGCAGGTGACGCTGGTGTCCTCGAGCGGGGCGGCCCTCGCGACCGCCGGGCCAGTCACCGTCACCGGTGGCCTCGCCCGGTTCACGGCGCTGTCGGCTGCCCCGTCACCCGATGCCGTCGCGCGCGTCGACGTCGTGGCGGTCGGTCCGTGAGGACCCGCGGCCGGGGCACGGCGGCGCTGCTGGCCACCGCACTCGCGGGGGCGCTGCTCGGGCTCCCGGGCGTTGGCTGGTCGGCCGCTCTCGTCCTGCGCAGTGACGCGCTCACCGTCGCGTCGCTGCCGAGCCCCACGCTCTACGCCTCGTCGGTGGCCAGCACCGACGACCGGGGCGGTGGTCGCGGCAAGGTCGACACCGGCGACAGCACGACGCTGGTGCTCGGCGGGCGGCTGCGGCCGAGCTCGCTGTGCTCCACCTGGGTGGAGACCGCCACCCCGCAGACCGTCACCGGCCTCACCCTGCGGCTGCTCGACGGCGCGGGTACCGGCGGCAACGACGTGCTCGTCGTCGACACCGCTCCCACGGGCGGGTGCGCGGGCGGCCTGCGGCTCGGCACGGTCGACACCGGCAGCGCGGGCTTCGTCACCGGTGGCAGCGTGTCCTTCACGGCCTCGACCGCGACGCTGACCTGGACGGCCACGTCGGCCACGCTCGACGTGGTCTTCGGCACGCGCTCCGGCCCGCTCGCCAACCCCGGCGTCGCGACCGTCCTCACCTGGACGCCCGATCCGGGCCTGCTCGACGGCAGTGGCCTGGCCATCGCCGACGGCACGGCCTCGTCGGTCTCGGCGGTGCAGTGGTGACGGACCTGCTGGAGCGGCCGGTCGTGCCGGTGGCGCCTCTCCCGCCCGTGCCTCGGGCCCGGGTCGACCGTGACGGCGCGGCCGAGCGCACTCTCGTCGTACGCGATGTGGTCCGGGCCGTGGTGTGGGCCCTCGTCGCGGTCGCGCTGTGGCAGGTGTGGCCGCAGACCGTCGGCGGTCCGATGGCCTACGTCCAGGTCTCCGGCACGTCGATGGAGCCGGGCCTGCGCACAGGAGACCTCGTGGCGGTGCGGCGACGCGACGGCTACCAGGTCGGCGACGTCGTCGCGTACCGCGTGCCCGACGGTCAGTTCGGGGAGCGCAACGTGGTCATCCACCGGCTGGTCGGCGGTGACGGGCGCAAGGGGTGGGTGACGCTCGGCGACAACCGCGACCTCGTCGACCCGTGGTCCCCGCGCGACTCCGACGTCGTCGGCGAGATGGTCTGGAGCAGTGCGGGCCGCGGCGACGACCTGGCGCGGCTCGCCCAGCCGGTGCCGCTCGGGCTGCTCACCGGGGGCCTGACCACCCTGGTGCTGCTGTGGCCGGACCGTCGCCGCCGGGTCGTCGCGCCTGTCGTCGTGCCGATGGTGCTCGACGGCCTGCGGCTCGTCCCTCTCGCGGTGCCCGACCCGGGCCGCAGCGCGGCCCGCGGCCTCGGCACGGTCGTCGTCGGGTGGATCGGCAGCGGCGCCCCGGCCCGCTGCACCGACCTGCCTCGCGGCGCGGTGCGGCTGCGCCCGGGCACCGTCCGTGTCGCGCTCGCGAGCGGTCCGGTGGCCGTTGCCTCGTGGAGCCCCGTCGGGCCAACGCGGGTTGCTCCGGTCGGCTGTGCGGCGTGAACCGGCGGATGCCGAGTCCACCCAGCGAGGAGAGGGGAGTCGGGGTGTCGGACAAGATCACGCCGGATGAGGACGCCGAGCTCCGGCGGCTGCACTACTTCGAGCGCTTCGGGTGCGAGCTCGCCCCGAAGGTGCGCGCGGTGAAGGGCCAGATCCGGTCGCGTGACAAGCGGGCCGTCATCCGCGACCCGGAGGACGCCGCCACCCTCGGCTCGGAGGCGCGGGCCCGCGTCGCGCAGGACGGCGTCGGGATGGCCCGCCGCTCCCGCTGACCGCCCGTCGGCCGCGCGGTTAGCGTGACCGGGTGGTCGAGTCGAGGAAGGGCGTGCTCTACGGAGCGGGCGCCTACTTCCTCTGGGGGCTGTTCCCGCTCTACTGGCCGCTGCTCGAACCGGCCGGGCCCGGCGAGGTGCTCGCCCACCGGGTGCTGTGGTCCCTGGTCGTCGTCGCGGCACTGCTGGTGGCCGCGCGCCGGCTGACGGAGGTCCGCGCCGTGCTGCGCGACCGCGCCCGGATGCTGCGGCTGTCCGCGGCGTCGGTGCTCATCGGCCTCAACTGGTTCACCTACATCTACGGCGTGACCCACGACCACGTCGTCGAGACCTCGCTGGGCTACTTCATCAACCCCATCGTCACGGTCCTGCTCGGCGTCGTCGTGCTCAAGGAGCGGCTGCGCCCGACGCAGTGGGTCGCGATCGGCGCGGCGACCGTGGCGGTGCTGGTCCTGTCGGTGCAGAACGGCAGCCCGCCCTGGATCGCCCTCGTCCTGGCCTTCTCCTTCGGCGGCTACGGTCTGCTCAAGAAGACCGCCGCCGTCGGGGCTGTCGAGGGGCTCGCGGTGGAGACGGCGGTGATGGCACCGGTCGCTGCGGCGTACCTCCTGGTCCTCACCACGCGGGGTGACCTCGTCTTCGGGACCGAGGGGGTCGGGCACGCGCTGCTGCTCGTCGGCGCCGGGGTGGTGACGGCGATCCCGCTGCTGCTGTTCGGGGCGGCCGCGAGCCGCGTGCCGCTGACGACCCTCGGCCTGCTGCAGTACCTCGCGCCGACGCTGCAGTTCCTCATCGGAGTGGCGTTGTACGACGAACCGCTCCCGCTGCTCCGCCTGGTGGGCTTCGCCCTGGTCTGGGCCGGCCTGGCGATCTTCACCGCCGACCTCGTCCGGCACCACCGGAGACAGCTGCGGATCGTCGTCGCCGAACCTGTCTGACCTGCTCGCTCACGGAGCGTCACCACCGGCCGATGGGACGGGACAGGCCATGGACGGCCTGGGGCGCGGTGCTTGCACCGCCCGAGTGGTTCAGGGAGGAACGCGTCATGACGACCGTCTTGCTCTGCGACGACCATCGCGTCGTCCGCGAGGCCCTCGCCTCCATGCTCGTCAGCGTCGCGGGGGTCGCGACCGTCGAGCAGGCGGGCTCGGGCGAGGAGGTGCTCGCGCGCTACCCCGCGCTGCGACCCGGTGCGGTGCTGCTCGACGTCAGGCTGCCCGGGCTCGACGGCGTGGCCACCGCGGTGCGGCTGCTGGGCGAGCACCCCGAGGCGCGGGTGCTGCTGCTGACCGGCGAAGTGCGCGAGGAGGAGCGGTTGCGCGCGCTGCGCAGCGGCGTCCGCGGCTACCTCGCCAAGGACGTGGACGCCGAGCAGCTGCGGGGCGCGCTCGCGACGGTCGTCGCCGGTGGTGACCTGCTGTCGAAGGCGCAACGGCGGGCCCTCGAGCTGCACGAGCCCAAGCGCGTCACCTTGCTGTCACCGCGTGAGATGCAGGTCCTCGAGGGGATGGCCGCGGGCCGCTCCAACGCCGAGATCGGCCGCACGCTGTGGCTGAGCGAGGACACCGTGAAGGTCCACGCGAAGAAGCTCTTCGCCAAGACCGGGGTGCACGACCGTGCTGCCGCGGTGGCCTGGGCCTTCCGGTCAGGAGTGCTCGCCTAACCTGGCCCGGTGCTGCTCGCCGACCTCACCACCCTCGGACTCGGTGGCCCCGCGGACGACGTCGCGGAGGCCCGCACCGAGGCCGAGCTCGTCGAGGCGGTGCGCTCCCTCGACGCCGCCGGCACCCCGGTGCTGGTCGTCGGCGGTGGCAGCAACCTCGTCGTTGCCGACGGGGGCTTCCCGGGCACCGTCGTGCGGGTCCTCACGACCGGGGTGGACGAGCTCACCGGCGGGGCCGTCTCGGTGGCCGCGGGGGAGGACTGGGACGGCGTCGTCGCGCGGCTCGTCGCGCAGGGCCGCGCCGGGGTGGAGGCGCTGTCGGGGATCCCGGGCGCGACCGGGGCGACACCGGTGCAGAACGTCGGCGCCTACGGCCAGGACCTCTCGCAGACCTGCACGGGGGTCAGGGCGCTGGACCGCAGCTCCGGTGAGGTGCTCGAGCTGGGTGCGGCGGACTGCGACTTCCGCTACCGGCACAGCCGCTTCAAGGCTGAGCGCGACCGCTGGGTCGTCCTGTCCGTCCACCTGTCGCTCGAGACCGGCCCGCTGTCCGCGCCCGTCCGCTACGCCGAGCTGGCCCGCGCCCTCGGCGTCGACGTCGGTGACCGCGCGCCGCTGGCCGAGGTCCGCGAGGCGGTGCTCGGGCTGCGTCGCGGCAAGGGGATGGTCGTCGACCCGGCCGACCCGGACAGCCGCAGCGCCGGCTCGTTCTTCACCAACCCGGTGCTGACCGAGGCGCAGCTCGACGCCCTGCGCGGACGGCTGCCGGACGTGAGCGTCCCGGCGTACCCCGACCAGGGTGGCTGGAAGGTCAGTGCTGCCTGGCTCATCGAGCGAGCGGGCTTCGCGAAGGGCGACCTCGACGGGCCGGTGGGGCTGTCGACCAAGCACGTGCTCGCGCTGGTCAACAGGGGCGGGGGTACGACGCAGGACCTGCTGCGTGCCGCCCGGACGGTGCGCGACGCGGTGCGTGACCGGCTCGGTGTCGTGCTCGTCGCCGAACCCGTGCTGGTCGGGGTCGAGCTCTAGTCCCAGGGACCGGTCCAGGGCGTCGGGTCCCCGCCGGCGCACTGGGTCGTGAACTGCTCAAGGTACCACGCGTTGAAGTGGGCCTGCACGGCCGGCTGCGCGAGGGTGAGCAGCTGGTCGCCGTCGCGGCAGAACTCCTCGACCTCGAGCAGCAATGCCCCGAGCACTGCGGCAGCGCCGCCCGCAGACGCAGGCACCTCGGTCGTGAGGTCGATGCGGTCGACACCCGCGGCGATCGCGTCGTCGCGCTCCGCCTCCGGTCGCTCGCTGGCCCCGCCGTAGCGGCGACCGAGGACGTCGATGAGCTCGACCAGCCGCGCCGGCAGGGCCTGGCTGGTCTCGTCGGCGAGGGCGAGCAGCGCCATCTCGCGCATCAGCTCGTCGTGGTGCTCGGCAGAGCGCTTCCAGATCCGCACCGGGACGTCGCGCAGGTGCACCGCCACCACCGGATCGGGCGCTGCCGAGTCGGCCGGCGGCGTGTAGCGACCGAGGCCCGGACCGTCTGTGACGCGACTCTCCACGCGGGTGACCTTACGCCTGCTCAGGTCGGAGGTCCCACCTGCCGAGACGTCCCCCATGTCCCTGCTCGACACCACCGAAGAGCTGCGGCGCCACCGCGCCCTGCTCGAGGAGCTCATCGACGACCCGCGCCGCCTCGGCCCCGACTTCCAGCCGATCCGCCGGCTCGGGGCTGATGCCCCCGCCGACCCGGTCGGGCTGAAGGCCACCGGCCGCGGCCAGTCCGGCACCGCGCTGTCCAGCACCCTGGCCCTGCTCGAGAGCGCGCAGGCCACCGGCCTCGTCGAGCGCCTCGACTGGGCCTTCCGCTGCCTCGCGCTCGACGCGGCGGGGGAGGCGGGCGTGACCGCCGAGCTCTTTCTCACTCCGGAGCCCGAGACCTATGGCAGCGCGTGCCCGCCGCGGCTGTTCACAGCGTTCAGTCGCGGTCGTCGCGCGCTGAAGGTCGCGGCCGAGGTGCCTGCGTCCGCGTTCGCGCGCGCCGACCTCGAGAGCGCTGTCGCGGAGTTCCGCGGCTGGGGCTGGCGGATCGTCGCGGACGACGTCTCGGACCTGATCGCCCACGACCCGTCGGTGCTGCGTCGCCTCGAGGCGCTGCGCCCCGAGGTCGTCAAGCTCGACCTCACCAAGCCCGGCCGCAGCACGGTCGGGACCGCCGCCGGTGTCCGCCAGCTCCTGGACTGGGCGGGTGGGGCGGGCGTCGAGGTCATGGCGGTCGGCGTCGACAGCCAGGTGCAGGCCGGGGTCGCCACCGACCTCGGCGCGACGCTCGGCCGCGGACGACTGCTCGGAGCGCCCGGCCCGCTGTAGCGGCTACTCGGGCGGCGTGTCGTCGCCGGAGTCGAAGCTGTGCAGGAGGTCCATCATCTGCTTGCACTTCGGGCAGACCGGGAACTTCTGCGGGTCGCGGCTGGGCACCCAGACCTTGCCGCACAGCGCCGTCACCGGCGCGCCCAGCACCGCCGATTCGACGATCTTGTCCTTCTTCACGAAGTGGCTGAAGCGCTCGTCGTCACCGTCGTCGAGCTGCGGGTCGGTGCGCAGGTCCTCAAGGGTCGCGGTGCCGAGCCTGGGGGTCGTCATGAGCCGAGGGTACGACGGGAACCGCCTGTACACGCAGGCGTGCTCGGCGGGGGTGGGGCCGCGGTGTCTCGGTCGATCGGGGTCACTGGGGCGACCACTGCTGACCGAGACGTGACCGTGCCGGGTCGGGCTGGGGTGTCTCGGTCGATCCGGGTCCCTGGGGCGACCACTGCTGACCGAGACGTGACCGTGCCGGGCTGGGGTGTCTCGGTCGATTGGGGTCACTGGGGTGACCACTGCTGACCGAGACGTGACCGTGCCGGGCCGGGTGCGTGGCCCCGCTGACCGCAGGAGCGCGGCCGATGTGCGCGGCGCGGTCCGCGTGACCCGCAGGCGATCGGGTCCTTCCCTAGGATCTTGTTGCGCCCCGCACCCGCGGTGGCAGCACCCCACGACCTGACGAGGACCCCCACGATGGCCAAGGACGAGAAGGCAGCGCTGCGCAAGGCCGTCGACCGGGCGGAGCGCGCCGCGCAGAGCGCCGTCCGTGCGGCCGGCAAGGCCCGCCAGCTGCTCAAGAAGAGCGAGAAGGCGGCCAAGCCCGGCAAGGGCGCGACCCCGAAGTCCGCTGCCCCGGCGGCCACCCCGGCGACCCCCGCTGCCGTTACGGCCGTGACTCCTGCCGTCAAGGCTCCGTCGACGACCACGACCACGACGACGACCACGACGCCGCCGGCAACCGCCACCGCGGCGACCCCGGCGAAGAAGGCCCCGGCGAAGAAGGCCCCGGCGAAGAAGGCCCCGGCCAAGAAGGCCCCGGCCAAGAAGGCCCCGGCCAAGAAGGCCCCGGCCAAGAAGGCCCCGGCCAAGAAGGCCCCCGCGAAGAAGGCCTCGGCCGAGAAGACCCCGGCTGCTGCCGAGGTCGCTCCTGTGAAGGCGCCCGCGAAGAAGGCTCCCGCGAAGAAGGCTCGGGCGAAGAAGGCCCCCGCGAAGAAGGCTCCCGCGAAGAAGGCACCGGCCAAGAAGGCCGCCGGCTCCTGAGTCGCCGCGGGGGGTCCACCCGCGCCACCACCTTCGTCGACGCGAGCAACACTCCACTTCCCGACCACCGGCGGTGAGGTGTTGCTCGCGTTGATCATTCGGGGCGGGGGGCGGTAGGTCGGCGACGACGGGGTAGGGGACGCGCGAGCGGGCCCCCGCTCCCCGACCCCGAGGGGCTGACCCTGAGCACCGTGCGCTCCCGCCTGCGCGACACCGCCCGTACCGCCTTCGGCTGGGACGAGCTCCGGCCCGGGCGGCGCGGTCTGCTGAGGTCGGCATGACGCTCGAGCTCGACGCGGTCGTCGTCGGTGGTGGCGCGTCCGGGCTCGCGGCCGCGACCTGGCTCGCCCGCTACCGCCGCTCCGTGCTGGTCCTCGACTCCGGCGACTACCGCTCCAAGGACGTCGAGCGCTCGCACGGCTATCTCGGCCGTGATCCGCAGTCGCCGATGGACCTGCTCGCCCGCGGCCGCGAGGAGCTGCTCGCCTATCCCACCGCCGGCATCAGGCAGGAGTCGGTGACGGGCATCGTCCGGCGCGACGACGGGCTGTTCGAGGTGGCGACCACCGGCGACGACCTGCTGGTCCACCGCGTCGTGCTGGCCTGCGGCGTCGTCGACGCCAGGCCAGACGTCGCCGGCATCGACGAGCACTACGGCGCCTCGGTCTTCCACTGCCCGGCCTGCGACGGCTACGAGGCGCGCGACCGCGACGTGGTCGCGCTCGGTTGGGACCGCCGGCTCGTCGGCTTCTCCTCCACGCTGCTCAACTGGGCGCGCACGGTGACTGTCGTGACGGCCGGGATGTCCTTCGAGGGCGACGACGACTGTCGCAAGGCCCTGGCGGACAACGGGATCGAGCTCATCGAGCAGGCGGCGGAGGGCCTCGTCGGCACCCGCGGCGACCTGACCGGTCTCCGGCTCGTCGGTGGCCGGCTGCTCCCCGCGTCGCTCGTCTTCTTCTCCGTCGCCCACCGGCCCCGCACCGACCTGGCCCGCGCGCTCGGCTGCGCGCTCGACGGCGAGGGCTACGTCGTCGTCGACGGCGAGGGCGCGACCACCGTCGAGGGCGTGTACGCCGCAGGCGACCTCATCCCCGGCCTGCAACTGGTCCAGGTGGCCGCGGCCTCTGGTGCCGTCGCGGGGGTGGGGTGCGCCCAGTCGTTCTTCGGCAGCCGTGGCGCACCAACCTCGCCGGAGCCCGCCCCCGACCCGACGGTGCCCGGCCAGGGCGGCTGACCGGACCAGAGCCGGAGGCCCGGACACGCCAACGCCCCGGCCGCCCCGGGGGAAGGCGACCGGGGCGTCGTACCCCTGGTTGCTAGACGGCGTCCTTGACGCGCTCGACGGCCTTGTGGCCGAGGTCGCTGGCCTTGCCTGCGGCGAGGGTCCCGGCGCCCGCGGCGACGGCGCCCGCACGGGCCGGCAGGCCCTTGACGACACCGGTGAGCACCTGGGACGGTCGCTGCTGCTCCTCGTGCAGCGACGACGAGGCGAGCATCGCGCCGGTCAGGCCGGGGATGGCCCACTGGAGCGCGGCGAGCTGCTTCTGCGCCTTGGCGACCTCGGCGGGCGTGGCGGCCGACGGGTCGGTCGCGCCCTCCACCGGGACGTCACCAGCGTTCATCATCTTCTGGCCGAGGATGCGGGCGTAGGCCGTGGCGGCGAGCGCGCCACCGGTGAGTGCGGTCTTCACCGCGGTGTTGGCGAACACGCCCTTCTGGGTCGCGACGCGGCCCTTGTTCTCCTTGGCAAGGATCGCACCACCGGCGAGGTGGGCGCCGATGGCGACCAGGTTGACGGGCGTCCAGCGGCCCCATCCGGCGTTGGCGACCCGGGCGCGCTGACGCGGGTCGTCGACGTCCTTGGCCGCGCCGTTGACGCCGATCGCGCCCATCAGTGAGCCGCCGAACCAGGCGGCGAGGCCGATGTCGTGCAGCGCGTGGGCAACGGTGTTGCGCTCGGTCATGGGGTGCTCCTCGGGTGACGTGCGTGCGGTGTGGTCTGCACTACGCCTACCCGGGTCGGGTGCCCGGTGAACCCTGCTGCTACCCGTGGCGTGCAAGGTCTGGAAGAGTCCGCACCCGGAGCAGGTGGGCGTGAGGGCGGAGGCGGGTGTGAAGGACGATGAGACCTACGCCGTCGTCGTCTTCCGCGACGTCTCCGGCTGGCAGGCCGGACCCCTCCCGACCGCGGTCACCGGCGACCTCGATGCGCTCGTCGCCGCTGTCCGGCAGCAGCCGAGTGACAGCGGGTCGTTCGCGCTCGTCGACGTCGCCAGCGAGTTCTTCGTGGTCGTGCGGGTGGTGCAGGGCGAGGTCCGACTGCTGCTGTCCGACGTCACCGCCGCGGTCGCGTGGGACCTCGCCGCGCAGGTCTGCGAGGCCCTCGCCATCGACGTCCCGGGAGACGACGACCTCCAGGAGGTCTGGCCGGCCGGCGACCTGGGCATCTTCTCCGACCTCGGCCTCGACGAGATGGAGCTCGGCGCGGTCCTGTCCGACCTCGACGCCTACGCCGACGAGATGCTGTCGACCCTGGCCCGTCGGCTCGGTTTTGCCGACGTCTACGAGCCCGCCGTCGACGCCCTCGTCGACTGACACCCAGGAGAGACCACCGTGCCCTACTTCGCCGCAGCCGTCGCCCGCACCGCGGACGGCTGGACCGGTCGCGAGGTCGACCTGTCCGAGGTCGAGGACCTCGACGCCCTCGCCGACGAGTTGCGTGACCTCACCGGGGACGACGACGGACCGGCGCTGCTGCTGTTCGAGGAGGACGACGAGTACTTCGCCGTCGTGCGCGTCGCCGGTGGCGGGTCGCTCGCCGAGCCGCGGGTCTTCCTCTCGGATGTGCGCGCTGTGCAGGCCTCCGACGTCGCCGCGATGCTCTGGGAGGCGGCGGTCGAGGAGGAGGTCGACGACGACGACGACGAGGACGACGACGAGGACGAGGGCACCCGCGCGGTGTCGGAGCCGGTCGGTGACAGCGCCCTGCTGGGCGATCTCGGGACGTCGTCGGGTGACCTGCTCGACCTGTGCGCGACCGAGGGCCTGCTCCCCGCCGACGTGCTCGTCGCCGTGGCGGAGCGGGCCGGCTTCGCCGACGTCCTCGACGAGCTGCGCCCGGTCTAGCAGGCCCATGACGGCGTACGACGGGGACGATGCCGCCATGCTGCTGGCGCTCGCGGAAGCGGGCGCTTGCGCCGCCATCGGTGACGTGCCCGTCGGGGCTGTCGTGCTCGGCCCCGACGGCGAGGTGCTGTCACGCGGCCGCAACGAGCGGGAGGCCACCGGCGACCCGACGGCGCACGCCGAGGTGCTCGCGCTGCGAGCTGCCGCCGCGGTGCTCGGCTCGTGGCGGTTGACCGGCTGCACCCTCGTCGTGACCCTCGAGCCGTGCACGATGTGCGCCGGCGCCCTGGTGCTCGCCCGCGTCGACCGGCTGGTCTACGGCGCGGTCGACCCGAAGGCCGGCGCCGTCGGCTCGCTGTGGGACGTCGCCCGCGACCGGCGGCTCAACCACCGGGTCGAGGTGGTCCCGGGCGTGCGCGCCGAGGAGTCCGCAGATCTGCTCCGGTCCTTCTTCGGAGCACGCCGACAGGTCCGCTAGGCTCGTCGGCGGTGGCGTGTCCGAGCGGCCGAAGGAGCACGCCTCGAAAGCGTGTGAGGGGGCAACTCCTCCGTGGGTTCAAATCCCACCGCCACCGCCAACGCCGGGACTCCCGACGGAAGTCCAGCGAAAGGCCGACGAAAGTCGGCGACGATCATGCCCTCGCCGGTCTCCGGCGGGGGCACGGTCGTTCCCGGGGCCGTCGAGGTGCTCACCTGCCTTCGACCGGGCAAGGCCCTGGCGCAGCACCCGTACGTCACCAGGCCCGCCGGGGACGTCACGCCGCGCCTCGCAGGACCGAGACGAGCTGCTCGACCGTCGGTGCGCCCCGCAGCCCGTCGGGGGTCCTGAACACCCGGCACGACAGCCCGACCGGGTCGGACTCCTGAGCGAACGGGTCCGTGCCGTCGACCAGCACCGTGGGGGAGCCGCGGAACCGGAGCCGTTCGGCGTCGTCGGGCGTCGTCACCTCGACCAGCACGACGTCGGCGTCGACGCCGGCCAGCGATACGGCCTCCCGCAGCCGCGCGTCGGTCTCCTGCCCGTTCGGGCAGCCCGAGAACCACAGCAGCTCGACCTTCACTCCGGCGACGCTACGGCGTCGCCGGTCCGTCCGGCCTGATGCCTGGCCGGTCAAGCCGGGCGGCCCCGTGCCGTCGCGATCGTCCGGACCAGCAGCACGAACGCGACGGCCTGCCCGACCGCCGTCACGGCGACGAGCGCGCCGAGGTGCCGCTGGTAGAGCGCCCCCGCCGTGACTCCCGCGACGAGCGCGCCCGCGCCCTGGACCGCGGCGAACAGCCCGTACGCGGTGGCCCTCCTGCCCCGGGGGACGAGGTCCGCGACCATCGCCTTGACGGTGGAGTCCTGCACGCCGACGGCGGCGCCCCAGAGCAGCGCGCCCGGCACGACCAGGCCGAGCGACCCGCCGAGGGCGAGCGGGGGGACCGCCGCGACCAGCAACGGCAGGACGAGCAGGACGCGGGCTCCGACCCGGTCGTACGCCTCGCCCGTAGCCAGCGCGGCGACGGCCCCGGCTGCCATCGCCCCCGCGTAGAGCACCGGGACGGCGGCCAGCGGCAGCAGGTCCTGGTCGGCGGCGTTGAACCCGATGAGGCCGAACCCGACGAGCCCCGCGGTGCAGAGCGACGCGGCGACGGCGAACCGCCAGAACGCCGGCGGCAGCGGCGCCCGCTCGACGGCCACCCCGGTCGTCGTTCCGGCGTCGGCCACGGGCGGCGGGTCGGGCGGTGGACCGGGGGACTGCCGTCGGGTGAGCAGGAGCAGCGCCATCGCGACGGCTCCCGGCACGGCCAGGACCGCCAGGGCCAGCCGCAGGTCCCCGCCCGACACGGAGATCAGCCCGGCGACGAGCAACGGCCCGGCGAACGCCCCCACCTGGTCCAGGGCCTTGTGGACGCCGAGCCCCCGGCCCATTCCGACCTGCCCGGCGGCGTCCGCGAGCAGCGCCGACTTCGCCGGGCTCCGGACCGCCTTCCCCGCCCGCTCCATCAGGATCAGCGAGCCCGCGACGACCAGCCCCGCCCCGCCGAGCATCGGCGCCACGGCGAGCAGCGGCACGCAGACCGCCGTCGTCGCGTACCCCGCGATCGTCAACGTCCAGTACCTGCGGGTCCGGTCCGCCCACGGCCCCGAGACCAGCCGCAGGACCAGCGCGACGGCCTCCCCGGCCCCCGTCACCGCCCCGACGACCAGCGCCGACGCCCCGAGCGACGCCAGCAACGGCCCGTACACCGACCTCGCGCCCTCGTAGACCATGTCCGCGGCCAGGCTCACCACGCCGAACCCGACGACGACCCGCCACGGCGACCAGCCGTCGCCGGCAGGGCTGCCCGCCTCGCGCGCAGTCCCGTCCGCCGTCATCCGCCCCCGGTTCCCTCCGTCGCCGCACCCGCCAGCGCGAGTCTGCCAACCGGCCCTGCGCCCGTCCGGAGGGATGCCGTCGCAACTGCAGCGCGCAATGGTTCCGAACGCCGCTTCGGGCAATGATCTTGGTCGGCTCGGGAATGCCCAACTCATCGACCGGAGTCTGCCCAGGTCAGGAACTTGCGTCGGCACCTGGCCAAGCCCAGGTTGCGTTCCCGCAGGTCAGGGACTTGCGGGGCGCCGCCCGCGGCGTGCTGGAGGCCCCACTGGTCACCGAGTGGTCACAGAACTCCGGGGCAGCTCATGGAACGGCTACGAAGCCAGGTGCTGCCGGAGGTCACCCCAGCGGGGGCGCGGGTTCATGTCGGCGGTCAGACGGCGACCCTCATCGACCTCGCCCGCCGCACCAGCGATCGGCTCACCTGGTTTGTCGCCGGTGTGCTGCTGCTGTCGTGCCTGCTGCTCGCGCTGGTCTTCCGCTCGATCGTCATCCCGCTTCAGGCCGCCGTGATGAACGCGCTGTCCATCGGGGCGGCCCTGGGCGTGGTGGTCACCGTGTTCCAGCACGGCATCGGGCTGGGGCTGCTGGGACTCCAGGAACCGGTCCCGATCATCGGCTTCGTCCCGCTGATGCTGTTCGCGATCTTGTTCGGGCTGTCGATGGACTACGAGGTCTTCTTGCTGTCCTCGATCCGGGAGGCCTGGCTGAACGGGGCCGACAACCATGAGGCCGTCACCGCAGGGCTGACGCGGTCCGGCCGGGTCATCACCTCCGCCGCGCTGATCATGATCGCGGTCTTCGGGAGCTTCATGTTCAGCGACGACCCGATGCTGAAGGTCTTCGGCCTTGGTCTCACCGTCGCCGTGGCGCTCGACGCGACGGTCATCCGCTGCGTTCTGGTTCCGGCGGTGATGGTGCTGTGCGGGCGCGCGAACTGGTGGCTCCCGGCCGGTCTGGAACGGGCCCTACCCCGGCTCGAGGTCGACAAGGCGCACACCCCGGACGGCCGGCCGGCGTTGCCCTCAGAGGTGGGCTGACCGGGCGAGTCGGGACGGTGCCGGAGAAACACCAAAGTATGCCGAAGGAAAGCCGCCGTCGCGGTCGTTCTCAGGTCAGGAACACATCGACGGAGAAGAAGAGGTGGCACATGCGCGCACACACAATGGTCCGTGTCGGCGGGGTGCTGACGGCGGCTGGCCTGCTGTTGAGCCCCACCCTGGCGTGGGCCGACCACGAAGATGGCTGGTCCCCGCAGCCGCAGGCATCCGAGCAGCCGCAGGACTACCAGCAGCAGCCGGAGCCGGACGCCTCCAGCGAACCCACGTCGCCGGCGCAGGACGGCGAGTCCGCGGGGAGCCGTTCGGGCACGAGCAAGCAGATGGCACCGGCGCAGCGCACCAGCACCAGCACCGCGTCGGACACCTCTGCGGCCCAGGCCGCGGCAGCTACCTGCCCGACCGATGACGGTCTGCCGGTTCCCGTCGCAGGGACCGTCCTCGACACGGTCGGGACGGTTCAGGACACCGTCGAGGGCGTCGTCGGGCCGCTGCCCGTCGACGTGACCGGAACTGTGGGTGGCGCGCTGGGTTGTTCGGCGGAACCCTCCGCCTCCCCGGAGCCCGCCCCCAGTGACGAACCGGTCGTCACCCCTTCGGACGAGCCGACCGCAGGTGAGTCGTCGGCCGTGGCGGTGATCGGCGCGAGCCTGCCGGAGGCCGCCTCGGCCGAGGCCGTCAGCGCGCGGGTCTCCTTCGCCGGCTGATGAACCGCCCACGGCTCAGCACTCTGATCATCCTGTTGGTGATGACGGTGCTGACCGGCTGCGGCAACAGCTCCTCCGTCCCGGCCGCCTCCCCCCAAGCGGCCGGGACGGAGGCTGCGGTCGTGGGCACGGTGGTCGGTCGGCAGCTTTCGGCGTACACCTCTCCCGATGCTGCCCGCCCATTCCTGCGACTGAGCGCCACCACCCCGTTCGGGTCCCCCAGGGTGGTGCTGATTCGGGCGGTTCGTGGCAGCTGGCTGCAGGTGCTGCTCCCGGTCCGCCCCAACGGATCGACCGGTTGGGTACGACGCGGCGACCTGACCCTGACCAAGATCCACTACCGGGTCCGGGTGTCGCTGGCCGCACGGCAGCTCGTGATCTACCGCGGTACCCAGGAGCTGTTCCGGACCACGGCGGCCGTCGGCGCGACCACGACACCCACCCCGAACGGCCTGTACTTCGTCACCGATGTAGTGCGCACCTCGACCCAGCAGGCCGCCTACGGCCCGTACGCTCTGGGTCTGTCGGGGCACTCCCCGGTGTTGGAACGCTTCGGGGACGGCGACGCGCAGATCGCCCTGCACGGCACCTCCCAGCCCGACAGGCTCGGCCAGGCCGTCAGCAAGGGCTGCGTCCGGATCGGCAACACCGCCATCACCCGGCTGGCCAAGGAGCTGCCGCTCGGCACGCCGGTCCAGATCGACGCTGGCTAACCGATAATGACAGCGAGCCCAAGGAGAATCCATGACCGGCCGGCAGCAGGTAGCCGACGGCCGCGACCACCTGCTGGTGCGGGCCGCCCAACAGGGCCACGCGGACGCCTTCGCGCAGCTGGTCTCGGCGCACCGACCGTGGCTGGTCAGCCTGTGCCGCAGCCTGCTGTCCGGAGATCATCACGCGGCAGAAGACATCGCCCAGGAATGCCTGGTTCGGCTGCACTCCACGCTGGTGCACTGCCCGGAGCGCGAGCTGGCGGTGCGGCCCTGGCTGTCGGTGGTGGCCCGGCACGCCTGCATCGATCATGTCCGCCGCACGCAACGGCAGCCCGTCCCAGTCGAGAACCTGCCGGAGCGCAGCTCGCATGACGAGGACATCTTCGAGGTGGACCCGGCGTTGGCAAAGGCCTGGAGCCGGTTGACACCACGCCACCGCGAGGCGCTGTACCACCGTGAGCTGATCGGGTTGAGCTACGACGACATCGCGACGCTGCTCGACACCACCAGTGCTGGGGTGGAGTCGGTGCTGGTCCGCGCCCGGGCTGCGCTCCGCCGGGAGTACCGACGAGCCGGGGGACGCCTGCTGGGCTGCGGGGCGTTCCTCGGTCTGGAACGCAGCGTCCGGGGCCGTAACCCGCATCCGGAGGCGGTCGCTCACGTCGCGCGGTGCCGCAACTGCGCCCAGGTGCTCGGCGAGATCGAGCGGATGGCCGGCCTGTTGCGCGGCGCCCCACTGCCCCCGGCGCCGCCCACAAGGACGCCGTGGAGTGTGCTGCACGGCGGAGCCACCCGGATGGGTGAGCTGCTGGCCCCGGTGGCGCCGATGGTGTCGGATCTGGCCCACCTCACGGTGGCGGCGGGCGCAGCGTTGGCCATCGTCTCCCCGCTTGCGACCACAGCCCCGGCTGGTCGTCCGGACCTGCAGCCCACAGTGCAGTCCGGTGTGGAGCAAGTGGTGCCCGGTCCCGCCCGATCACCAGGCAGCTCGGCCTCCAGCACGCAGGTCCTTCCGTCTCCGCCGCCACGGCCCTCGTGGTACCAGTCGCCCACGTCCTTCCCCCAGCCTCCCTGGGGACCGGCACAGGAAGGCCCGACACCCACGCCGTGGTTCACCCCGGCGCCTCTCACCGTTCTGTCGCCCCAGCCACACGCTTCTGAGAGGCCACCCCCGACGTGGAACCCGACACCGAGCCGCTCACCGAACCGGTACGTTCCGCAGCAGCCGACGTCGCCACGCTAGCCATCGAAGGCAGCGTTCCTGAGACAGTCACGAGGTGCACCATTCGAGAGCGCACGTTCCACGACGACGCAGGTCACCGTGGGCTGGCCTGGACGGGTGAACGAGCCCTGCCCTGGCAGGAGGACCTCCAAGTCGTCTACGAGCACTACCACCGCTACCTGCTTGCCTCCGCCTGGGTGACGAACAAGGACGTCCTCGATCTGGGCAGCGGGGAGGGGTACGGCGCCGATCTGCTGGCCCGCACGGCCCGCTCCGTGGTGGGCGTCGACATCGCACCGGAGGCCGTCGAGCACGCTCGTCGCCGCTACGGTCGTGACCACGTGACGTTCGTCCAAGGGTCCATGATCGACACCTCCTCGATCGAGCCCGACAGCTGTGACGTCGTCGTCTGCTTCGAGGCCCTCGAGCACGTGGTGGAGCATCAGGAGCTCCTGGCCGTCGTCCACAAGGCGCTTCGGCCGGGCGGCCTGTTCGTCACCTCCACCCCCGAGCCGACCGCCTACAACGAGGACCGGTCTCACGGAGCGAACCCGTACCACGTGGGCGAGCTGACGCGCGCCGAGCTCGCGGCCCTGCTGTCCGACTCCTTCGCGCATGTGACGATGCTGGACCAGCGCATAGCGGTGGGTTCGCTGGTGACCTCCGCGGGGCCCGGACCCGCACAGACGACGGCCCTGGCTCGGGAGGGTGACGGTTGGATCGGCGTTCCTACGCCGCCGGCCACGTACCTGCTGGCAGTCGCCTCGGACGGTGACCTGCCGGTGGTCCCCACCGTCTCGGTGCTGGTGGACCCCGAGCTCGAGCTCGTCCGCGGCGTCCAGCGTCGGTGGTACGACGTCGTCGACGCGCTCAAGGTGAAAGACGAACGGCTGGCTGAGGCGACCGCGCTGGCCGACCGCCGGGCCGCCGACTCCCGCGTGAACGCCGACGTCCTGCGGGCGGAGCTGGCCACCCTGCAGGCCGAGCTCGTGCGCGCTCGGACGCAGGCCCGTGAGGCGAACGAAGAGCTGTCCCGTCTGCGGCAGCGCGTCGACCGCCTCAGGGGTTCACGGGTCTACCGTGGTTACCGCGCGCTGCGAGCCGGGGTGTCGACTTTCCGGACGGGTGCGGCGGTCATCTGAGTGGGTGACCCTGTTGGGCCCTCGGCATCGATCCGGTGGGCCACGAGGCCGGCGAGCCGGAGCGCGGGCCGCTCGATGGCGAACCAGCTGACCGCGGCCAGTGGCAGGGTGACGATCAGGACGACCGCGACGTTGACCACGAAGCCCAGCTCGCCGGTGGACCCACGGAAGACGTCGTAGAGCTGCAGGTCCCGCTGGGCGACGAAGTGCCAGAGGTAGATCCCGTAGGACACGACGCCGAGCGGGGCGAGGCCGCGCACGAGGCGGCCGTGGCTGCGGCCCGACGTCAGCCAGGCGAGGACGAGCGCACCCAGGACCGACCTGAGCAGACGTCGGCTGTCCTGCACCGCCAGCGCGGGCACGGCGTTGAGGCCGAGAACCAGCACGGTGACGACCACGGTGACCAGCGCCAACCGGCGGGGCCGGGCCAGCTGGCCGAGGATGTCCGGCAGGCGAGGCCACGCGGTCGCGGCCGCTGGGCTCCTGGCGATCGCGAGCAGCATTCCAGGAACGAACAGGGAGAACGCAGCCGGCACGGACAACCGCAGCGGCCGCGACCAGACGCTCTGCGCCTCGTCGCCCACGAACGCCACCGCGACTGTGAAGACCATCGACGCCAACAGCCCCCACCCGAGCACGGCGACGATCCGCCCGGGTGCGATCGGCCGGGGTCCTGTCCGCCTGCGGACCAGGTAGCAGACGGCCGGCACGAGCAGGTAGAAGACGACCTCCACGTGCAGCGTCCACGCGATGCCGAGACCCCGCGACAACTGGCCGGGGAAGGGATTCTGCAGGAGCAGGACGTGCAGGGCCCACTGCCACCAGGGCCAAGGGACGAAGGGCACGAAGGTGATCGCGGCGAGGGCCACCCAGTACGCCGGAAGGATCCGCAGCGCTCGACGGATCAGGTAGCGACGCAGGTCCGGCAGCGGCCGCCCGTCGAGCAGTCGTCGCAAGAACGGTCCAGCCACCAGGTAGCCGGACAGCGCGAAGAACACGTCGACGCCGACGTCGAGGTGCGCCCACAACGCATAGCGGACCGCATCACCACCCGGCACTCCTGTCGTGGGACGCCCGTGCGTGAACAAGCCGCTGTGGATGGCCAGCACGGACAGCGCGGCACCGGCGCGCAGCGCGTCGATCCCCGGGTCGCGGCTGAGGGCCCTCAACGACCGAAGACGCCGTGTCGGCCGAGCGCGGCGGCGAGCGCGGCGGCGGCGGCGGCGGGCGACATCCGCTGCGCGACGTGCTCCATCCCATTCCGCGACATACTCGACCACAATGCGTCGTCGTCGAGCAGCCGCACGACCGCCGCGGCGGTCTCCTCGGCGCCGTCGGCGATCAGCGCGTGGACGCCGTCCACCAGACCCATGCCTTCCGCTCCCACCATCGACGTGGCGACGGGCAGGCCACGGCGCAGGGCGTCCCCGACCTTGCCCTTCACACCGGCTCCGAAGCGCAAGGGGGCCACCATGACCCGGCTCTCGTCGTGCACCGCCGTCAGGTCGTCCACCCACCCGAGCACGTCCACGGCGCCGCCGTGCAGCTCGAGCAGCTCCGTCGGCATCCGGCTCCCCACCAGCCGCAGCTTCGTGCCGGGGCAGGCGGCCAGCACGAGCGGCAGCACGTCGTGCACCAGGAACGTCGCGCAATCCACGTTGGGCTGGTGCTCGAAGTTGCCGACGAGCAGCAGACCCGAGCGGCCGGCCGGCCCTGGCGCGGGCGCGAGCCGCTCGTGGACGTTGGACACCACCACGATGTCCGCGTCGGGAGCGGATGCCTGCAGCAGGCCGCGCTCCTCCTCGCTGACCACGAAGGTCAGGTCGGCGTCGCGGGTGGCCGCCAGCTCCAGCTCGCGCATGGTGGCCGCCAGTCGAGCCGTGGCACGAGCCGTGCCGGCGTCGACGGTCAGCGCTGCCTCGCGCTCGAGGCGGACGAAGTGGAGATCGACGGTGTCGTAG
This sequence comes from Mycobacteriales bacterium, assembly GCA_030697205.1. Taxonomy (NCBI): domain Bacteria; kingdom Bacillati; phylum Actinomycetota; class Actinomycetes; order Mycobacteriales; species Mycobacteriales bacterium. Next base: position 258,534 of record JAUYQP010000013.1, on the reverse strand, counting down.
ACCACGGTCGCGTCAGTCGCGAACTGTCGTATGAGCGGCAGGAACCGCACCGCGTTGGCTGGACGGCTCAGCACCACCAGGCTGAGAAACGGCCCCAGGGAGCGAAGGTGACTCGTCAGGTCGGTCGGCCCGTAGAGCACCTCGACACCGCGTTGCTGCAACCGGTCGAGCCATGGCTGTCGGACCTGTTCGTCGACGGGGACGACGGTGATGACGCAGCCCAGCTCCGCGAGGATCTCGAGCAGGTGCCACATGCGCTGCGACCCTGAGTCCTCGTCCGGCGTGGGCACCCGGTCGTCGACCACCAGCACGCGCGGACCGGTGCGTCTGTCCCTGGCGCGGACGACGTTGGCCGGGTCGTCGGTCTGCTGCTCGGCCAGCCGGTGAGCCCAGCGCTCCAGGAACACCTGGTGGTTGCGGACCTGATGCACCTTGCCACCGACGGCGATGTCGGTGCCGTGGGAGGCCCCTTCGTGGTGGAACACCGTTGCCCGGGGCTGGTAGACCACTCGCCAACCCCGCTCGCGGGCCCGGAAGCACAGGTCGGTGTCCTCGTAGTAGGCGGGCTCGAAGGCAGGGTCGAAGCCCTCCAACGCCTCCCAGACGCTCCGTCGTACGAGGAGGGCTGCGCCCGAGCAGTAGTCGACGTCGCGGCGGTAGGAGAACTCCCCACCGTCAGGACCCGCGCCGCGGCCGTAGTTCCACCCGTGCCCGTTGCTCCAGACGATGCCCCCTGCCTCCTGCAGGCGACGGTCCGGGTAGACCAGGCGCGCGCCGACGACCCCGATCGTGGGGTCGGCATCCGCTGTGTCCACGAGCTCGTCCAGCCACCCGACGGTGACCTCCGTGTCGTTGTTGAGCAGGACCACGTGGTCGCCGCGCGCTTCGGCCGCGCCGCGGTTGGCACTGCGGAGGAAGCCGACGTTGACCTCGCTGCGCAGCAGTCTCAGGTGGCGGACGTGGGCCAGGACGTCGGCTGTTTCGTCGGGCGACGCGTCGTCGACGACGATCACCTCGTAGGCCAGTCGCGGGGGACGGGCGGCGATCGACTCGAGGCAGCGCAGGGTGAGCTCCAGCTGACCGTACGCGCAGATCACCACGGAGGCCGCCGGTGCCGCCGAAGGCACCAGCATGATGTCCTCGGCCCGCGCCACCGAGTCGACGTGCGGACCGGCCGCGGCGATGGTGGACATCCATTCATTATGCTGCAGCGAACCGGCGACCGAGGGCCGACCGGCTGGAGGACTGCAGTGGCACTGAGCGCACACGGCGTCAGCAAGCAGTTCGCCACTTTCCAGCATCGGCCAACCCAGTTCAAAGAGCGCATCCTCCGCAAGGCAGTGGTGGGCCGCGAGTTCTGGGCGCTGCGCGACGTGTCGACCGAGGTTCAGCCCGGCGAGACGGTCGGCCTGATCGGGGCGAACGGTTCCGGGAAGAGCACGCTTCTGAAGATCTTCGGTGGGATCCTGCAGCCCACGACAGGCCAGGTCCGCGTGCGCGGTCGCATCGCCTCGCTGCTCGAGCTCGGTGCGGGCTTCAACGGGGAGCTGAGCGGCAGGGAGAACGTGTACCTCAACGCAGCGATGCTCGGCCTCACGCGTCGGGAGGTGGACCGCCTCTTCGACGACATCATCGCCTTCGCCGAGCTGGAGGACTTCGTCGACGGCGCCGTCAAGCACTACTCGTCGGGCATGTACGTGCGGCTCGGCTTCGCCGTCGCCGTGCACGTCGACCCGGACGTGCTGCTGGTGGACGAGGTCCTCGCGGTCGGCGACGAGCCGTTCGCAGCCAAGTGCCTCGCGAAGATCGCGGAGTTCCAGGACGAGGGCCGGACCATCTTGTGCGTGAGTCACTCGCTCGAGATGATCCAGGAGATGTGCAGCCGGGCTCTCGTCCTCAGCCACGGGAACCTGATCCACGACGGGCCGGCCACGGAGGGCATCCAGGTCCTGCGGGCGACCTTCAGCACGGCCATGACCCCCACCACCGTGTCCGCCGCGCAACCGGGCGTCGACCTGCTCGGGATCGACGTCGTGGACAGTTCGGGCGCGGTCCACTACGAGGCCCGTCCCGGTGACACCGTGCAGGTCCGGGTTCACCTGCGCTCCGCAGCCGCCTGCACGGCCGTCGTCCGCGTCGTGGTGACCGGGCACTTCGACCTGGCCATCTTCGTGCTCAGCACGCCGAGCGCGGTGGCACTACCGGCAGGCGAGTCGGCGGTGCTGTTCGCGGTCCCGGCGCTGCCTGCCGTAGAAGGAACCTTCTCGCTTGCCGTCGGCATCGAGGACGCCCGGACCGGCGCGGCACTCGGCGCGGCGCGCTTCGAGCACCGTCTGCACGTGCGCAGCGGGCACGGGTACGGCTTGCTCGGCGTACCGCATACCGGAGCGCTGCTGACGGAGCGGTAGCCGTCGCGATCCACCTTTGGCCCCTAGGATCACCGAGGCATGACGAGCGCCCTGGCCGAGACGACGAACCGTGCTCGGCCGCGCGACGACGAGCGCTCCGGTTGGTTGGACGGAATCCGGGGCCTGGCTGCGGTGCTGGTGCTCGTGGCGCACGCCTCCCGGCTGAGCGTTCCTGAGAGTCGTCGAGCTGCGTGGACCCCGCTCGAGGCGCTGCTGGGTCAAGCAGGTGTCGTGCTGTTCTTCGTCCTCTCCGGCTACCTGATCGGACGGATGTGGGTCAGCGATCGCCCCACGCCCTCCCTGCGCTCCTACGCCGTCCGCAGGGCCTTGCGGATCTGGCCGGCCTATGCGCTGGCCTACCTGGCCACGGTGCTGCTCCTCAGTCCCGACGACGTCCGGTCGACCGCGCAGTGGGTCCTGCACCTGCTGCTGCTGCACAGCTGGTGGCCCGGTGAGTACGTCGCGGTGTTCCCCATCGGCTGGACGCTCGGGGTGGAGGCGATGTTCTACGTCGTCGCCCCGTGGCTCCCGCGGTCCGCCCGTGCGCTTGGCCTGCTCTGGCTGGCGAGCGCAGCCCTGGGCCTTGTCGGTGGGGTGCTCGCGCCCGCGGCGTCGGACCCGAGCGGCTGGGTCGGCCCGCTGCGCTACAGCCTGCCGCCGTTGCTGTGCCTGTTCTGTCCCGGGATCCTCGTGGCGATGCGACCCGCTTGGCTCGACGGGCTCCGACAGCGCGAGCTGCTCAGCCTCTCGATCGCCGCCCCCGCGCTCGTGTTGGCCGTCTTCCTGAGCCGACAGGAACCGGTCTGGCTTCGGGACCTGCACTACCAGGCCCTCGCCGTGGCTTTCGGCATCGCCCTGCTGCATGCAGTCGACCGGCCCCCCGGAGCACCATGGCTGCTGCGACCCATGGCATCGCTCGGGGTGGTCTCCTACGGGATCTACCTGTGGCACAACACCCTGATGAACGTCCTCATCCACAGCGGCGTGCGCGCGCCCGGCGGTGACTGGGCAGCGGCGGCGGCGTTGCTGATGGTCGCGACGTTGCCGGTCGCGGCCTTGTCCTGGGTCGTGGTGGAGCGCCCGGCGCTCTCGTTGGCTCGCAGGCTCACCGCCGGGTCGCCGCCCCTGAGCCCGGCGGCGCAGCCAACCGGGTCGGAGACCAGATGACCGCGGGGAGCCAGGGCATCGGCATCGAACGGGCCGGCGAGGACGCCGGCTTGGACCGCTACTACGACAGCATGTTCCGCGACCGCGAGGCGATCTTCCCTCAGGCGCTGGAGCTGGACTTCTGGCGGGACCACTTCGTGATGCAGGCCTGTCGTTCCAGTGAGGTGCTGCACGGCCGGGTGGTCGACCTGGGCTGCGGTACCGGTGAGGTCGACGTCCTGATGGTCGAGGAGCTGCCCGCCGTCGCCTCGGTGACAGGGCTCGACATCAGCGACCATGGCCTGTCGTACGCCCGTCGCCACCGCGACCAGCTGCCCGCCGACGCCCGGGCACGAGTGCACTTCCACAAGGCCGACATCACCGCGACCGGACTTCCAGCCGGATCCGCGGACGCAGTGCTGCTCTCCCACACCCTGGAGCACCTGTGGAACCCCGCTCCCGTGCTCCGGGAGATCGGGCGGCTGCTGACGGCCGACGGGCTGGCGCTCGTCGTGGTGCCCGAGGGCCGGCACCACGATGACCCGGACCACAAGCGCCACCTCGGCCTCGACGGGTACCGCGGCCTGCTGGGTCGCTATGGGGAGGTGCACCGCACGTGGGCCAGCGAGGAGGGCGACCAGCTTGCCTTCGTCGTCCGCCCGCGCCCCCGGGCCCGGATGGTCGCCGTGCTGCGGTTCCGGGACGAACAGGCCCACGCGCAGGACCTCCTGGACCACCTCGCTGACGTGGTCGACGCCGCGGTGGTGCTCGACGACCGGTCCGGCGACGCGACGCCGGAGATCTGCGCTGCCCACCCGCTCGTCACCACGGTCCTGCACAACCGCAACGAGCCAGCCGACGAGGTGAGGGACAAGAACCGGTTGCTGGACGCGGCCTTGGCCGATGGGGCGGAGTGGGTGCTCGCCCTCGACGCCGACGAGCGGATCGAGCCCGGTGGCGAGCAGCTGCTGCGGGCGATGGTCGACAGCGCACCCCCCTGGGTGGACTGCCTGTCGCTGGACTGCCTGCACCTGTGGGACTCGATGCTGCAGGCAAGGTTCGACGGAGCCTACGGCCGCGACATCCGGCACCCCCGGCTGTTCCGGACCGAGGCCGTGCGTGAGCTGGGCGCCAGGTTCGCGAGCGCCGGCCACGACGCCGGACTGCATTGCGGCAGCGTCCCGGCCGAACTCGTCGCGCGCGCCGTCCCCACTCCGGTCCGCTTCCTGCACCTGGGCTACCTCGATGAGCACGTACGTCTCCGCAAGTCCGCCTTCTACGCTCAGCACGACCCGGAGTTCTTCCGATCCGGCAGCTACGAGCACATCCTGACGGCGGCGCAACTGCTGCTCCCCGTCACCGATCGCCGCGACCTACTGAGGGGCACGCGGTGGTCCTGGGAGGACGAGGCGGGACCTACGCGGTCCGACGCCCCGGCGGCGCAGGACGGGCTGGTGCTGGTCGACGGGGCGCTCCCCGAGGCGCAGCGCCGGGCGGTTCATCAGACCCGTTCCGGCTACCGGGTGCAGGTCGGGGGGGCGGCCAGCGTCTGGGCCGACCTGTGGGTCACCACGTTGGAGGAGGCCCGAGACGTACTGGGCCCGGACGTCCGCTCGCTGGGCTTCGGCCACGACGACCGCCGCGAGGAGGCCGGGTCCGTTCCCGACGAGGAGGCCCTCCGGGCCGCGCTCGCCGCCGCCACCGCGTGGCGCGCGGAATTCGAGCGGTCTCGGGCAGGTCGGCTGCTCGGGCGCTGGCGGAGCTGGCGCGACCGATCGACCCGGTGGCGCCGCCGGACCGCCAGTCGCTGATGCGGGCGGTCCCGATCCGCACCGGCGGACTCGCTCACCCGGCCGCCGTCACAGCTGCTCGGCGAAGTGCGGTTGCATCCTGGTGAAGACACGACGCGCGAGCAGCAGGAGGAGGGCGGTGATGACAAAGCCGAGGACGAGGTTGCGCACGTAGAACGCATATCCCGCATCGGGCAGCGTCAACGCCCTGCTGCCGTCCGGCGCCGTGTAGTAGGGCTGGTTGAAGACGGCGCGCTGGAACGTCGTGACGACGGTCGCCATCGGGTTGAGGAAGTAGGCCCAGAAGGCGTGGTAGGTGTCCAGCTCGGTCTTGGCGTAGCCGGCTGGGTAGACGATCGGGTTCGCCCACAGCCAGACGATCATGGCGATCTCGACGAAGTGGCTGGTGTCGCGGTAGCGCACGTTGAGGGCGCTCACCAACACCGCCAGGGCTGTGCTGAACAGCACCAGCAGCGCGAGGGCAGGAATCGCGAAGAGCAGCTCAGGGCCGATCCGCGCCGGGCTGAACGCGAGGACGAGGACGACGAGCAGCACGAGCTGCAGCAGGAACTGGGTCATCGCGAAGCCGACCGACGCCATGGGGAGGACCATGCGCGGGAACCGCACCTTCTTCACCAGCCCAGCGCTCGATGTGACGCTCTGCGTCGCGGCCGTGACCGCCTGGCTGAACGCGGTGAACGGAAGCAGCCCCGCCATCAGGTAGATCGCGTAGCCCTCGATGCCGTTGTCGAAGAGCTTCGTGAAGATGACGTAGTAGATGGTCATCAGCAGCAGCGGGTTGGCGAGCGACCAGGCGAAGCCGAGCACGGAGCCTTGGTACTTGACCTTGAGGTCTGTACGGACGAGCTGGACGAGCAGCTCCCAGCGGATCCTGTTCTGAGCCGACTCCCGTTCGTCGGCGAGCGCCGCTCGATGCCGGGCCGAGGTGGCGGGAAGCGGCTGGACCACGCGCTGTCGACCTCCGAGGTTTCCCGTCACGACGACCCTACCGGCGATCCACCTGCTGGGTTTCACCGCTCAGCCTACGACTACGTTCATCCAACCGGTAGCGCGAGTTCACATCCCACCGCCACCGCCACCGCCACCGCCATACGACCTGAGCCTGGTCCGCACGGAGCTCCTGCCCGGGGATGCGGCGCCGAGAGCGTGCGCGTCAGGGCAGCAGGGCGAGCGCGGCGTCGACGGCCGCGGCGTCGAAGGCCGCAGGGTCGCGGACCGCGGTGAAGGCGGCGCCCTGCACCAGGGCGACGACGACCGCGGCGAGGGCTCGGCCGTCACCGCCGGCCGCCTCGGCGCAGACCGGCTCGAAGACCCGGCGGTAGCCCTCGAGCGCGTCGCTGATGAGGCCGCGCAGCTCGCGGCCGACGAACCACGCGGCCAGCAGCAGCTCGACGGCCTCGCGCTGCTCGGGGATGCCCTCGAGCTCGACCCGGACCATCTCGCGCAGCCGGTCGTGGGGTGCGAGGGCGGCGAGCGCAGGGGTCACCGCGGCGTCCAGCGCCCCGTCGAGCAGCGAGGTCATCATCGCGGCGAGCAGCGCGTCCATCGAGCCGAAGTGGAAGAAGACCAGGCCGGGGGAGGCGCCCGCCTCGACGGCCACGGCTCGCGCGGTCACCGCGTCCAGCCCGTCACGGCGGGCCACCGCGAAGCAGGCAGCGAGCAGCTGCTCCCGGCGCTCCGCCTCCGGCACCTTGCGACCTGGCACAGCCGGACCGTAGACTCTCATTGACCACGCGGTCAACAATGAGGAGACACGGCAGTGGACTACGACGTCGTCGTCATCGGCTCCGGCTTCGGTGGGAGCGTCGCTGCCCTGCGGCTCACGGAGAAGGGCTACCGCGTCGCGGTCCTCGAGGCCGGCCAGCGCTTCACCCCCGAGACGTTGCCGAAGACCTCCTGGGACCTCAAGCGCTTCCTGTGGGCACCGGCCCTCGGCCTCAAGGGGATGCAGCGCATCACCTGGCTCAAGGACGTCGTCGTCCTGTCGGGCGCGGGAGTCGGCGGCGGCAGCCTCGTCTACGCCAACACCCTCTACCAGCCGCCGGCGTCGTTCTTCGCCGACCCGCAGTGGGCCCACATCACCGACTGGTACGACGAGCTCGCCCCCCACTACGACCAGGCCAAGCGGATGCTCGGCGTCGTCGAGCAGCCCGCGACGACGGCGGCCGACCGGGTCGTCCAGGAGGTCGCCGAGGAGATGGGCGTCGGACACACCTACCGGCGTACTCCTGTGGGGGTCTACTTCGGCACCGCCGGCAAGGAGGTCGAGGACCCCTACTTCGGCGGCGCCGGCCCTCGCCGCACCGGCTGCACGCACTGCGGCGACTGCATGATCGGCTGCCGGATCGGGGCGAAGAACCGCCTCGACCTCAACTACCTCTACCTCGCGGAGCAGGGCGGTGCGACGGTCCTGCCCGAGACGACCGTGACGGCCGTGCGCCCCCTCGCCGACGGCGGCTACGTCGTCGAGTCGCGCGCCACCGGATCCCGTCGTACGACGAGGAAGACCACGACCGCGCAGCACGTCGTGTTCGCGGCGGGCGCCCTCGGCACTCAGCGACTGCTGCTCGAGATGCGCGACTCCGGCGTCCTGCCGCGGATCAGTCGCACGCTCGGCACGCTGACCCGCACCAACTCCGAGGCGCTGCTCGGTGCGATGGCCCCCAAGAGCGCGGGCACCGACTTCACCAAGGGCGTCGCGATCACGAGCAGCTTCCACCCCGACGAGCACACCCACATCGAGCCGGTCCGCTACGGCAAGGGCAGCAACGCGATGGGGCTGCTGTCGACGATGCTCGTCGACGGCGGCGGCCGGGTGCCGCGACCGCTGAAGTTCCTCGGCCAGGTCGTGCGCCACCCGTGGCTGTTCGCGCAGAGCCTATCGGTCAGCCGCTGGAGCGAGCGCACGATCATCGCGCTGGTCATGCAGAACCTCGACAACTCCCTCACCGTCACCCGCACCAAGCGGGGCCGGCTCACGACCGGCCCCGGCCACGGCGAGCCCAACCCGACCTGGATCCCGGTCGGCCACGACGCCGTCCGCCGGATGGCCGACAAGATCGGTGGTCACCCGGGCGGGACCCTCGGCGACATCGCCAACGTCCCGATGACCGCCCACGTCATCGGTGGCGCGGTCATCGGCGCCGACGCCGACGAGGGTGTCGTCGACGGCTACCACCGCGTCTTCGGCCACGACGGCCTGCACGTCGTCGACGGCGCCGCGCTGTCGGCCAACCTCGGGGTCAACCCGTCGCTGTCCATCACGGCGCAGGCCGAGCGCGCCTTCAGCCTGTGGCCCAACAAGGGCGAGCACGACCCACGACCGGAGCTCGGCACGCCGTACCGCCGCGTCGAGCCCGTCGAGCCGCACCGCCCCGCGGTGCCGGCCAGCGCCCCGGGCGCGCTGCGGCTGTCGATCACGCCCGTCTGATCTGACGGCTTGCCGACAGTGTCTCCTGGCCGACAGACCGGGCTGTCCTGACGGCGCACCCTGTGGTTCATCCGCTGGCCGTCCGGCCAGGACGAGCAACCCAGGAGAGCCTCATGAACAGCAACGACGAGATCCTCTCGGTCGTCCCGACGCAGGACGCCCCGGAGATCGACGAGCTCGACGACGTCGAGGGCCACGGCCTCAAGGAGGTCGTCGTCGGCCTGTCGGCCGCCGCCGTCCTCGGTGGCGGTGTCGCCAGCGCGGCGAGCTCCATCCCGCCGATCGGTGACGACATGAAGACGCCGGGTGCCGCCGCGGCCGTCGTCCAGGGCGCGCAGGACGACGTCAACACCGTCACGGCCCCGGTCGCCAAGCAGGTCGACCGCACCGTCGCCAGCATCAACAGCACCACGACGAAGACGGTCGCCGGTGCGACGACGCTCGCCAAGGGAATGGTCACCACGGTCGACACCCTCGCCGCCGACACCATCACCCAGGCCGGTGCAGTCGTCCGCGAGGTGGCGTCCGACCCCGCGAGCTACGCCACCAACGCCACCCGCCCGTCGGTGCAGAAGGCCAGCAACACCGTCAACCGCCTCGGTGATCGGACGATCGACCTCACCGTCACGACCATCAAGGACGCGACGGCCGCGGTCGACTCCGCCCTCGACGGCGCCTTCGGGACCGCCTCGTCGACCCTGAAGGTCGTCACCGCGACGGCCGACAGCGCCACCGCCACGACGACCGACATCGTGCTCGGCCTGCAGGGCTCCGACGTCGAGGCCGGCGCGAAGGCCCAGTCCAAGGACGCCTGGCTCGTCGCGAAGGTCGGCAACGAGGTCGTCGGCAGCGCCCAGATGGACGGCGGCCAGTGGACCGTCACCATCGAGAGCCGTCACCTGTCGAGCCCGATCACCTTCTCCGTCGGTGGTCAGCACGACATCCCGCCGATGACGGTGCACCTGTCCCGGTAGCACGTGCCTGCTCTGCGGCCCCGTCCCCGTTCCCCGGGGGCGGGGCCGTCAGCGTGCGGGGACGAGCTCCATCCGCATGCCGTGGGCCGGGCGCAACGTGACCGCCGCGCGCACCCCTACCCGCTGGTCCGCGACCCGCCGCGGCGCCCAGTCGCGGGCGAGCACTGCGAGCAGCAGCACCGCCTCGGTCCAGGCGAAGGACTCCCCGATGCACTGGCGCGTCCCGGCCCCGAATGGCACCCACGCCCCCCGCGGCTGACCCGGCGCGTCCTCGTCGAAGCGGCCGTCGCGCAGCCACCGCTCGGGCCGGAACTGCAGTGGTGCGTCCCAGCTGTCCGGGTCGCGGTGCAGCACCCACACCGGCACCAGCACGGTGCGCCCGCGCGGCACGGCGATCCCGTCGAGCACGACGTCCTCGACCGCCTCGCGCTCGAGCATCCACGCCGGCGGGAAGAGCCGCATCGCCTCGGCCACCACCGCGTAGAGGTAGGGCAGGGACGGCAGGTCGGAGTACGCCGGAAGCCTGTCGCCCACCGCCTCCGCCACCTGCGCGCGCACCCGCGTCGCCACCGCCGGGTGGTCGGACAGCAGGTGCCAGGTCCAGGTCAGTGCGTTAGCCGTCGTCTCGTGCCCCGCGAGCAGCAGCGTCATGACCTCGTCCCGGAGCTCGTCGTCGTCGAGCTCCCCGGACGCGAGCAGCGCCGCGACGACGTCGTCGCCGGGCCCGCTCTCGCTGCGTCGGCGTCCGTCCGCTACGACATCCCGGACGAGCGCGTCGAGGGAGGCCAGGGCCGCGCGGGTCCGGACCGCCGGTGGCAGCGGGGTGTCGAGCAGGGCCAGCATGCCGGGGATCAGCGCGACCTCCCAGGCCCGCAGCGCCGTCGCGAGCGCCGGCCCGACCTTCGCCGCCGCCTCGGCGCCGGTCGCCGTCCCGAGCAGGGTGCGGCCCACCGCTGCGAGGGTGAGCTCTTGCATCTCGGTGGTCATCTCGACGACGGCGCCGGGCCGCCACGCCCGCGCGTGCTCGACGCCCGCGAGGACGACGTCGTCGGCGTACCCGGCCATCCTGCTGTGGTGGAAGGCCGGCTGCACCAGCGGCCGGTGTCGGCGGTGCCGCTCGCGGTCGGCGGTGAGCAGGCCCTTGCCGAGCAGCAGCTCGGTGCGGCCGAGAGCCTCGCCCTTGGCGAAGGAGCGGGCCTTCGTGACGAGCACCTCGCGGGCGAGCGACGGGTGCAGCACGACCGTCGCCGAGCGCGACCCGGCGACGAGGTCCACCGCGCGGGGGCTCATCCTCCGCAAGCCGTCGAACAGCGCCGTCGTGCGGCTGCGGTCGACGAAGCCGCGCAGCCGGCTGGGGGTCAGGCGGGCACGGGGGACCGGAGGGCTGGCCATGCCGCAGTCTGCCGCGCAACGACGAGAGCCGCCCCGGCGGGGGCGGCTCTCGAGGGGGCGGAGGATACGAGATTCGAACTCGTGAGGGGTTGCCCCCAACACGCTTTCCAAGCGTGCGCCATAGGCCAACTAGGCGAATCCTCCGCCGACGATCCTAGCGAAGCGCCGGGCGGGCGTGCGAGGGTCGCGCGAGCCAAGGGGGGCGGTTCCTGCCGTTCAGCCTGGTGACCGCTGTCGGGGGCGCGTGGTGGGGCGAGCGCGTGGTCACCAACACCTCGGCTGGGGCGCTGCGCGAGCCGGTCGCGATCGGAGCCCGCAACTGCTTGGAGGACACGGGCGGACGTCCGGCCTTCAGCATCGCCCAGGGCACGCCCTTCAAGGCCGGCACCGCGGTCGTGGGGCGCACCCTGCTGGCCACCAACCTCGGCACCTCCGTCAGTCAGCGCGTCGAGCTCCGGGTGCAGTAGCGGGACGGATGTCCCCAGTGCGGCCGGGGCCGTCGTACGGGGGGTCGGTGGGCGGGTACTGTCACCGACGACCCCTCGTGCGGCGCGCACCTCGCTGAACCCCCCCAGGGCCGGAAGGCAGCAAGGGCAGGCGGGCTCTGTGCGGGTGTGCGAGGGGTCGCCGGCTTCCCCGCCCCACCTGCTCGCCGTTGCCCGGAGGTCGTCGTGAGCCTTGCGCTCTATCGCAAGTATCGTCCGGGCAGCTTCGGCGAGGTGCTCGGCCAGGAGCACGTGACGGGCCCGCTCCAGCAGGCGCTGCGCAACGGCCGCATCCACCACGCCTACCTCTTCAGCGGGCCGCGCGGGTGCGGCAAGACGTCGTCCGCGCGCATCCTCGCCCGCTCGCTCAACTGCGCGCAGGGCCCGACGCCGGACCCGTGCGGGACCTGCGACAACTGCGTCGCGCTCGCGCCCAACGGCCCCGGCTCGCTCGACGTCGTCGAGATCGACGCCGCGTCGCACGGTGGTGTCGACGACGCCCGCGACCTGCGCGAGCGGGCGTTCTACGCGCCGGTCTCCAGTCGCTTCAAGGTCTACATCATCGACGAGGCCCACATGGTCTCGCGCGAGGGCTTCAACGCGCTGCTCAAGCTCGTCGAGGAGCCGCCGGACTACCTGCGCTTCGTCTTCGCGACGACCGAGCCGGAGAAGGTCCTGCAGACCATCCGCTCGCGCACCCACCACTACCCGTTCCGGCTGATGCCGCGCGCCGACCTCACCCGGCTGCTCACCGACGTCGTCGCCTCCGAGGGCATCGCCGTCGACCCGACCGTCATCCCCCTGGTCGTGCGCGCCGCTGCCGGGTCCGCGCGTGACGGGCTGTCGATCCTCGACCAGGTCCTGGCGTCGTCCGGCGCGGACGGCGTGACCCGCGAGGCCGCGGCCGGGCTGCTCGGCGTCACCCCGGACACCCTGCTCGACGACGTCGTCGACGCCTTCGCGGCCCGCGACGGTGCCGCGGTCTTCGCGACCGTCGACCGCGTCATGGAGGGCGGCCACGACCCGCGCCGCTTCGCCCAGGACGTGCTCGAGCGGCTGCGCGACCTCGTCGTCCTCGATGCCGTGCCCGACGCCGGGGAGAGCGGCCTGCTCGACTGCCCACCCGACCAGCTGCAGCGGATGGCCCGCCAGTCCGCGGCCCTCGGCAGCGCCGGGCTGTCCCGCGCCGCCGACCTGCTCCACGAGGGGCTCACCGAGATGAGGGGTACGACGGCCCCCCGCCTCCTGCTCGAGCTCGTCTGCGCCCGCGTCCTGCTCCCTGCCGCCTCCACCGGTGACGCGGCGGTGCTGGCCCGCGTCGAGCGCCTCGAGCGCCGCCTCGACATCGCCGGCGACCCGGGGCCTGCCGTCGCCTCCTCCGCGACGTCTGGCCACCCGGGCGCATCCGCCGCGGCACCTGACCGGACCTCGTCGGAGCAGTCGGGCATCGCCGCCGCCCGTGCCGCCGCAGCAGCCGCCGCTGCCGCAGCCGCGAGCGCCCCGACCCCCGTGGCCCCGGCTGCCCCGGTGCCCCCCGCCGCTCCGGCCGCGGCGCCCCCGGCCCCGGTGCCCCCCGCCCCGGCTGCCCCTGCAGCGGCCGCACCCGCCCCTACCGCCACGCCCACCCCCGTCCCCGCGACGCCCGCTCGACCGGACGCGCCCGCCGCGGCACCGGAGCGGGCGACTCCCGCCGCGCCTGCCGCTGCGCCTGCCGCTGCGTGGCCCGAGCCGGTCCGCCCGGGAAGCGGCAGCGAACCCGCCACGGCTGCCGCACCCGCCGCTCCCGCCGCATCCGCCGACGTGCCGGCCGCCGCGCCCGCGCCGTCGGGTGGACCGGACGCTCCCGAGGCACCTGCCGAGCAGGCGTCGCCGACAGCGGTGCCCTCACCCGCAGCCGCGCCCGCCGCAGCGGCACCGGTTGCAGGGGGCCTCGACGCGGCCGCGGTGCGCCGGTCGTGGGACGCGATCCTCGACGCCGTCAGCCAGGTCAAGCGGGTCGCGTGGACGCAGCTCGTCGACGCGCAGGTCCAGGCGCTGTCGGGCCGCACGTTGACGCTCGCCTTCGGCCACCCCGGGACGATGCGGGCCTTCCAGTCCGGTTCGAGTCCCGACTTCGTCAAGGACGCGCTGCGCAGCGTGCTCGGCCTCGACGTCGACCTGCACTGCGTGCCCGCCGACGGTGCGGCTGCTCCCTCAGCCGACCGGTCGCCCGCCGGTGAGGACCGGCCCGCGCAGCAGGCGCCCCCGGCGTACGAGGGATTTGCGCCTGGTGACGAGATGGAGCCCGAGGACCCGGACGCCCCGCCGCCCCCGAGCGACCGCGTGCTCGGCGAGGAGGCGGCGCTGGAGCTCGTCACGAAGGAGCTCGGCGGTCGCGTCGTCGGCACCCTCGGCGAGTGAGCCCCAACTGACTCGCGCGCTGTCTCGGGTCAGGGTGGTCGCCCTGGTGACCCCGATCGACCGAGACGCGACGGACCGGCTCCACGGCCTAGGCTCTGCGACGACGGTGCACGACGACGACGAGGACGACGCATGAAGCCCGGTGGCCAGCCCAACATGCAGGCGCTGATGAAGCAGGCGCAGAAGATGCAGGCGCAGCTCGCGGCCGCCCAGGAGGAGCTCGCGGCGACCGAGGTCACGGGCACGTCGGGCGGCGGTCTCGTCACCGCGCGCATCACCGGCGCCGGCGAGGTCACCGGCATCAGCATCGACCCGAAGGCCGTCGACCCCGACGACGTCGAGTCGCTCGAGGACCTCGTGCTCGCCGCGATCCGTGACGCCTCGGCCGCCGCGCAGGCGCTGGCCGCCGAGAAGATGGGGCCGGTCACCGGCGGGATGGGCGGCCTCGGGCTGCCCGGGATGTAGGTGTACGAAGGCGCGGTCCAGGACCTCATCGACGAGCTCGGCCGCCTGCCCGGCGTCGGCCCGAAGAGCGCCCAGCGGATCGCCTTCCACCTGCTGTCGGCCGACCCCGTCGACGTCAAGCGGCTGGTGACCGCGCTGGTCGAGGTCAAGGAGAAGGTCCGCTTCTGCAAGGTCTGCGGCAACGTCACCGAGCAGGACGAGTGCCGCATCTGTCGCGACCCGCGCCGCGACCTCACCGTCATCTGCGTGGTCGAGGAGAGCAAGGACGTCGTCGCGATCGAGAAGACCCGCGAGTTCCGCGGCCGCTACCACGTGCTCGGTGGCGCCATCTCGCCGATCGACGGCATCGGCCCCGACGACCTGCGGGTGCGCGAGCTGATGGTGCGGCTGCAGGACGGCAGCGTCACCGAGCTCATCCTCGCGACCGACCCCAACCTCGAGGGCGAGGCGACCGCGACCTACCTCGCGCGCCTGGTCAAGCCGATGGGCCTCGCGGTCACCCGGCTCGCGAGCGGACTGCCCGTCGGAGGAGATCTGGAGTACGCCGACGAGGTCACCCTCGGACGCGCCTTCGAAGGGCGCCGTCGCCTCGACGTGTGACACACCGCACGCGAATGCGGCAGGGTGGCCGGCGTGATCCGACCCATGACCGCCGACGACGTGGAGGGCGCGCGGCTCGTCACCGTCGCGGCCCTGCAGGACCTCGACCGGCGCATCGGCGAGCCGGTCGCGGAGGTGACCGAGCACGCGGTCGCCAACGCCCGCCGCCGGATCGGTCACCTTCAGGCGACCGATCCCGACTCGTCGTGGGTCGCGGTCGACGACGATCGGGTCGTGGCGTGCGCGCTCGCGCTCGTCCGGGACGGCACGTGGTTCCTCTCGCTGCTCATGGTGGAGCCGTCGCAGCAGGGCACCGGCCTCGGCCGGCAGCTGCTCGACAGGTCGCTGACGACGGCGACCGACCGGTCCTGGATCACCTCGACCGTCGACCCGGCGGCGCTGCGCCGCTACCGCCGCGCCGGCTTCGACCTGGTGCCCGCCTACGTCGGCAGGGGCCCCGTCGACCGGGCGCTGCTGCCGGCGACGCCGGGGGTGCGGGTCGGGTCCTTCGACGACGACCGCGACCTCGTCGAGGACGTGCTCGTCGCGCAGCGGGGCGCCCGCTCCGGCACCGACCTCGACGTGCTGCAGGGCAACGGCTGGCAGTTGCTCGTCGTCGACGACGCGGCAGGACGGGGGTTTGCCGTCGTACGCCATGGTGGTCCTGTCTGGGTCGGCGGCACGACGACCGACGCCGCCCGGCAGGTGCTGATCGCGTCGGTCGCGGAGGCCGGCGACGAGGTCGAGGTCGACTGGCTGTCCGCCGACCAGCAGTGGGCGATCGACGCCTGCCTGGACCTGCGGCTCGGGCTGCACGGCGGGGCCTCGATCTGCCTGCGGGGCCGGCCCGGCCCGATGACGGCCTACCTCCCGAGTGGCGCCTTCGGCTGACCCCGCCGTTGCGTCATAGGGACACAGGAGGTGTCGCCGCGTGGGCGTTATGACGCAAGGGCCTGGGGGCGGGGGCACGGGGGGCGGGGGTCAGGCGACGCGCTGGCCGCGGGGGAGGGTGCGTGACGGGGTGTGCAGGCGGCGGGTGGTGAGCCACAGGGCGCCGGCGGCGAGGACGACGTTGGCCGCGAGGCCCCAGGGCCACACCGCCTTGCGCTCCTCGGGCAGGGACATCGGCATCGCGCCCGCACGGGTGTCGGCCGGGGCCTCGCGCAGGTCGCGGACCGCCGAGCCGATCTGGCCGAGCGGGTCGAGGTCACGGGCGTTGGTGCGGAACTCGCCGCGGGCCTCGCGGGCCTCCCGTGCGCGGCGCTGCGCCTCGGTCTCCTCCGGCAGCGCAGGTGCGGCGTCGGCCAGGATGACGAACGGGTTGGGCGCGAGCAGCCACCACGTCCGGTCGGTGCGGGCGCGGGTGGCGGTGAAGGTCTGCCTCCCGGCGACGCAGCTGCTGAGGATCTGCTCGCGCTCCGCGGCGGACATGTCGGGCGGCAATTCGGCCGCCGTCGGGCAGCTGTTCTCGTAGCTGTCGGTGTACTCCTCGGTCGTCACCGCCGTGACGAGGCCGAAGACGATGAGGGTGCCGATCGCCAGAGCGAAGACCGAGAGGTAGGCGAGCACGCCGCTGGTAGTCGTGCGGGACAGCAGCGCCGACAGGGCGAGCGAGATCGCGCAGACCGTGCCGAGCAGCACCGCGATGACGAGCGTCACGACGACCACGCGTCCGATCGGCACGCCCTTCTGGGTCATCGCGAAGACGACGAGCGGCAGCGTCAGCCCGAGGAACACCAGCGCGGTGACCCAGGCCGCGGCGAACTTGCCGAAGGTGATCTCGGCGGCGGACAGCCGCGTCACCTGCAGGGTCGCGAGGGTGCCTCGCTCGCGGTCGCCGTTGACCGACTGGGCGGCCAGGGCGGGTACGACGAGAAGCGCCAGTCCGAGGACGAACAGCATCAGTCCGCCGTAGACGACTGTGCCCTTGGAGTCGATGTCCTCGTTGGTGAACCCGCGCGACAGGGCGCCGCGGAGCAGCAGCGTGAAGGCCGCGAGGATCGCGAACCAGATGCCCAGAAGCCAGCGCCACCTACCGGCGCGGATGCGCAGCCGGAACTCCTGCCGGGCGACGGTCGCGATGCCGGACGCGGTCATCGCTGTCCCTCCGTGAGCTCCAGGTAGGTCGCCTCGAGCTGGCCGCCGAGCGGCTGGCACGACACGACGGCGACGCCGTCGCGGACGAGGCCCGCGATCAGCTCGGCGGCCGCCTCGTCGGAGGCGAGCCGCACGTCGACGCCCGCGACGGTCGGCGGGTCGGCGTCGTAGCCGTTGCGGGCCAGAGCCGTGACGAGGGCGTCGGTGTCGAGCGCGCGCAGCCGCCACGGCCGCGACTGGGTGCCGACGGGCAGCTGGTCGAGCCGGTGCTCACCGACGGTGCGGCCGCCGTCGACGAAGACGACGCGGTCCGCGAGCTCCTCGAGGTCTCCGAGCAGGTGGCTCGACACGATGACCGCGGTGCCGCGGCCGGCGAGGTCGCGCAGCAGCTCGCGCAGCTCGACGCGGGATCGCGGGTCGAGCCCGGACGCCGGCTCGTCGAGCAGCAGTACCTCCGGGTCGTGCACGAGGGCGCGGGTCAGACCGAGGCGCTGCTTCTGCCCGCGCGACATCGTGTGGACCGGCCGGTCGGCGTACTCCGGAAGGCGTGCCAGCTCGAGCAGCTCGACGGCGCGCGCCCGCGACGCGGTCCGCCCGAGTCGGTAGGCCTCGCCGCAGAACTCGAGGTACTCGCGCGCCGTGAGGTTGTCGTAGAGGCCGAAGAAGTCCGGCGCCCAGCCCATCCGCGCCCGCACCTCGTCGGGCTCGGTCACCGGGTCGTGGCCGGCGATCCGGACGTGTCCGGCGTCGGGCACGAGCAGCGTCGCGAGCACCAGCAGCAGCGTGGTCTTGCCGGCGCCGTTGGGGCCGACGAGCGCGGTGACCTCGCCCGGGTGCGCGGTGAGGTCGATCCCCTTGACGGCCTCGACGGGCCCGAAGGCACGGCGTACGCCGGAAGCCACCACCCCCTTGCCGGCGTGCTCCAGGCGGTCGTCCCCGAGGGTGTCGGTCGTCACCGGCCGCACGCTACGTCAGCGCGGCCTCGTTAGAGTGGTGCCATGGGACTCGTCGTGCAGAAGTACGGCGGCTCCAGCGTGTCCGACGCCGAGCGGATCAAGCGGGTCGCCGAGCGGATCGTCGCCACCCGCAAGGCCGGCCACGACGTCTGCGTCGTGGTGTCGGCGATGGGCGACACGACCGACGAGCTGCTCGACCTCGCGCAGCAGGTCAGCCCGCTGCCGCCGGGCCGCGAGCTCGACATGCTGCTGACCGCCGGCGAGCGGATCTCGATGGCGCTGCTCGCGATGGCGATCGCCAACCTCGGCGCGTCGGCACGGTCCTTCACCGGCTCGCAGGCCGGCGTCATCACCGACAGCGTGCATGGCAAGGCGCGCATCATCGACGTGACGCCGGGGCGCATCACCGAAGCCCTGGAGAAGGGCCACATCGCGATCGTCGCCGGCTTCCAGGGCGTCAGCCAGGACACCAAGGACATCACCACCCTGGGCCGCGGCGGCTCCGACACGACCGCGGTCGCGCTGGCCGCCGCGCTCGGGGCCGAGGTCTGCGAGATCTACACCGACGTCGACGGTGTCTACTCCGCGGACCCCCGCATCGTGCCGAGCGCCCGCCAGCTCCTGACCGTCTCCTACGAGGAGATGCTCGAGCTGGCCGCCTGCGGCGCGAAGATCCTCCACCTGCGCTGCGTCGAGTACGCCCGCCGCTACCACGTCCCGCTCGTCGTCCGGTCGTCATTCAGCCAGAAGCCCGGCACCTTGATCACAGGAGAGGCTCCCGTGGAGCAGGCCATCATCAGCGGGGTCGCGCACGACCTCTCCGAGGCGCGGGTCACCGTCGTCGGCGTCCCCGACAAGCCCGGTGAGGCGGCCGCGATCTTCCGCGCGCTGGCCGACGCCGAGGTGAACATCGACATGATCGTGCAGAACGTCTCGGGTGCGACCGACCGCACCGACATCTCGTTCACGCTGCCGAAGTCCGACCTCACGACGGCGGTCACCGCGCTGTCGAAGCTGCAGGCCCGGGTCGGCTTCGAGTCGCTGCTGTCCGACGAGCACATCGGCAAGGTGTCGCTCGTCGGCGCCGGCATGCGCTCGCACCCCGGCGTGTCGGCGACCTTCTTCGAGGCGCTCGCCGAGGCCGGCGTCAACGCGGAGGCCATCTCCACCTCGGAGATCCGGATCTCGGTCGTCTGCCGCGACACCGACGTGAAGAACGCCGTCACGGCGGTGCACGCCGCCTTCGACCTCGGCTCCGACGACGAGCCCGCCACCGTCTACGGCGGCACCGGCCGCTAGCGCTACCGGCGGGTCTGCTTCGGGGGCTGGCCGCCGACGGTGGCCTCCTGCAGGGTCGCGTCCGACACCGCGAACGGCGTCGAGTCCATCCCGTCGGACGCGTCACCCTCGACGAAGCGGGTCCGGGCGACCTTGAGCAGCGGCAGTGTCGTCGTGCCGCCGGTGACCTCGACGGTCGCGCCGGTGGTCGGCGGCGCGAACCAGTCGGTGTCGGCCGCGGACAGGTGGATGCCGATCCGGTGGCCCTGTTCGAAGACCCAGTCCTGGGGGTACGTCGGGAACGACGCGCTCTGCGCGCCGGTGCCCGTGACGGCGTGGGCGCCACGGGTCACGAGCGTCGCCATCCCGTCGGGCGCGATGTCGTAGACGTGGGCGATGACGTGCGCCCCCGGCAGCAGCGTCGTGACCTTCGCCGCGACCCGGGTCTCGCCCGCGAGGTGGGCGTCGTGCGCGAGCACGGGCGTCACCGACCAGTGGCCCAGGCCGGCCTGCGGGCCGTCGCCGTTGTTGCCGGGGACGTCGTCGTAGGAGCCGGCCCGCACGGGCATGGTCCAGCTACGGACGTCGGCCGGCGGCCAGGCGGCCTCGGTGCGCCAGCGGCCCTCGCCGTTGCCGGACTGCACCGTGACGGCCGGGTCGCTCGCGACCTTGAGGCCGCGGACGTGGCGGTCGAGCCAGCGGAAGCTCTCGTCGAGGAAGCCCTCGCGGCCGACGGCCGCCTCGTGCCCGCGGACGTGGGTGAACTGCCCGAACCACGCCTGCTTCGGGCCCTTCAGCGAGCTCCACACGTCGAGGTGCACCGGCTTGGTGTTGGCGTCGGCGAAGCCGTGCGACCAGAAGACGGGGACCGTCGAGCCCTTCGCGCCGAGGTAGGGCTCCTTGCCCTGCCAGAAGGCGCTGTCGCGGACGCCCTCGGTGTTCATGCGTACCAGCGCGTCGGTGCGGCAGGTCGGGTCGGCCGCGAGCCCGTCGACGGTCGCGGCGGCGTACTCGGGCGATCCGACGTACTCCGGGCTCTGCGCCGGGCCGAGGTCATCGGCGGTGTAGATGGCAGTCGTGGCGTAGCGGCCGGTGGCGTAGTGGACGCCGCCCATCCACAGCGCGGTGTAGGCCGACAGGCCGGGCGCCTGGATGACGGCCGCGGCGAGGCCCTTGGGCTTCGCGGCGAGCGCGAGCACCTCCTGCGCGGCGTCGTAGGACTTGCCCCACAGGCCGACCTTGCCCTTGGACCACGGCGCGGCGGCGGCCCACTCGACGGCGACCTTGATGTCGGCGACCTCCGGCGGGAGGTAGTAGCCGAAGCAGCCGCCGCTGCCGCCGAAGCCGCGCACGTCGACCTGCACGTAGGCGTAGCGGCCGGCCTGGAAGCGCGGGTGCTCGAACAGCTCGGGGAAGCGGATCACCGGGCCGCTGGTGTTGCCGAGCGCGGTCACCCCGCCGTTGGGGGAGGTGTAGGGGGTGCTCGTGAGGATCACGGGCAGCCGCTCGCCCTGGCGCAGGTCCTCGGGGAGGAAGACGCCTGCGTGCAGCTGGGTGCCGTCGCTGGAGTCGAACCACGCGTCGCTGTAGGCGTAGCCGGCCGGCACCTCGTCGGCGGTCGCGGGGACGGCGAGCGAGGCCGCGACGACGGCAGCAGCGGCGAGCAGGACGCGGGTGGCACGGGAGCGCATGGGAGCGGACTTCGACGCGCAGGCCGCCGATCCTGCGGGTGCGGCTCGTAGACTCGACCACATGACTCGCGTGGGTGTCGTCGGTGCGACCGGACAGGTCGGTGCCGTCATGCGCCGGCTGCTCGAGCAGCGCGCCTTCCCGCTGACCGAGGTGCGCTTCTTCGCCTCCGCCCGATCAGCAGGTACGACGCTGCCGTGGCGGGGCGCCGAGGTCGTCGTGGAGGACGCCGAGCTCGCCGACCCGACCGGTCTCGACATCGCGCTGTTCTCCGCGGGAGGTGCGACGTCGAAGGCGCAGGCCCTCCGCTACGCCGCCGCGGGCGCGGTCGTCATCGACAACTCCAGCGCCTGGCGGATGGATCCCGACGTACCCCTGGTCGTGAGCGAGGTGAACCCGGGCGCACTCGCGGTGATCCCGAAGGGGATCGTCGCGAACCCCAACTGCACGACGATGGCCGCGATGCCGGTGCTGCGGCCACTGCACGATGAGGCGGGCCTCGTCCGGCTGGTGGTGTCGTCGTACCAAGCCGTGTCGGGGTCCGGGCTCGCCGGCGTCGAGGAGCTCGACCGGCAGGTGCGGGCGGTCGCCGACAAGGCCACCGAGCTGGTCCACGACGGTGCCGCGCTGTCGTTCCCGGAGCCGCAGAAGTACGTCGCGCCGATCGCGTTCAACGTCGTGCCGCTGGCGGGTTCGGTCGTGGACGACGGGACGTGGGAGACCGACGAGGAGCAGAAGCTCCGCAACGAGTCGCGCAAGATCCTCGGCATCCCGGACCTGCGGGTCTCCGGCACCTGCGTGCGGGTCCCGGTCTACACCGGGCACTCGCTGTCGATCCTCGCGGAGTTCGACCGGCCGCTGTCGGTGGCCCGGGCGACCGAGCTTCTGTCCGCTGCCCCCGGCGTCGCGTTGGCCGACGTGCCGACGCCGCTGATGGCCGCCGGTGCTGACGTGTCCTTCGTGGGCCGGCTGCGCCAGGACGGGCCGCACGCGCTCGCGATGTTCGTCACCGGTGACAACCTGCGCAAGGGCGCGGCCCTCAACGCCGTGCAGATCGCCGAGCTGCTCGCGGCGCGGTCCTCCGCGGGGTCGTCGGCGCGGTCCTCCGCGTGAGCGACGAGACCGTCGCGATCCCGACCGGGGGCGACCGGCTCGTCGCCGGTCGCTACCTGCTCACCGCCGTCCTCGGCCGCGGCGGCTCCGCCGAGGTGTGGCGCGCCCACGACGAGGCGCTCGACCGCTGGGTCGCCCTCAAGCTCGTGACCGCCTCCGGCGGTGACGACGCCGCGCGGGTCGGCGACGAGGCGCGGCTGCTCGCCCGGCTCAGCCACCCCGGTCTCGTCCCCGTCTACGACGCCGGCACTGACGAGGCGGCGCGGCCGTGGGTCGTCATGGAGCTGGTCGAGGGGGAGACGCTCGCCGACGCGATCCGGCGCGGCGCGCAGGACCCGCTCACGACCGCGGCCCTGGGCCGGACCCTCGCGGACGCGCTCGCCTACGTCCACGGCCAGGGCATGGTCCACCGCGACGTGAAGCCCGCCAACGTGCTGCTGGGCAGGGAGGGCCGGGTCCGGCTCACCGACTTCGGGATCGCCCGCCTCATCGACGCGGCCAAGGTCACCGCCACCGGCTTCACGGTGGGGACCGCGTCCTACCTCGCGCCCGAACAGGTGACCGGCTCGGTCGTCGGGCCGCCCGCCGACGTCTACGCCCTCGGCCTGGTGCTGCTCGAGGCGCTGACCGGCGAGCGGGAGTACCCCGGCACCGCCGTCGAGGTCGCGCTCGCCCGGCTGCACCGCCAGCCCGCCGTCCCGGACTCGCTGCCCACCGGCTGGCCCGGCCTGCTGCGCGCGATGACCGCGCTCGAGCCGGAGAAGCGTCCCTCGGCCGGCGCCGTGGCCACGGAGCTGGGTCACGTGGTGGCAGGGGGTACGGCGACCACCGTGCTGCCCGCCGCCCGTCCTGCTCCGCGCCCCGCAGCTGCCGACCGCACGACGGTCTTGCCGCGCGTGCCCGCTGCCGCCCCTGCGCCGGTGGCGGCTCCATCCCGCAACGGGTGGAAGTGGGCGGTCGCCCTCGTGGCGGTCCTCGGGGCGGTCGTCGGTGGCCTCATCGCCTACGACGCCGCCCGCGACGGCCGCGCCCCGGAGCAGGTCATCGAGATCTCCGAGCAGCTGCCGCCCGAGCTCCGCAAGGACCTCGAGGACCTGCGCAAGGAGGTGGCCCGGTGAGGCGGGTCCGGCTCGCCGCCCTGCCGGTCGCCTACGTCGTCGTGGCCACCGCGCTGCTCGCCGGCTGCAGCACGCCCTCGCCGCAGGCCCGGCTCAACAGCGCCCTCAACACGGTGCTCGCCGAGGCCAACGAGGGCGACCCCGACGGGCTGCGCAGCGCGCTCGAGGCCTTCGTCGCGGAGGTCGAGGCGCTGGGCCGCTCCGGGAAGATCCCGTCCAGCCAGGTGACCCGGCTGCGCGACTTCGCCAAGGCTGCCTTCGACGACGCCGACCTCATCGACCGCGACGTGCAGGAGGCGCTGGCGTCGGCCTCCGCGGCGGCGTCCGCGTCGGCCGCCGCGAAGGCCGAGGCGTCCCGCTCCGCTGCTGCGGCCTCTGCCTCGGCAGCTGCTGCCGCCTCGGCCTCGGCCGCCGCTGCCGCATCTGCAGAGGCCTCCCGGTCCGCCGCGGCGGCCTCCGCCTCCGCCGCGTCGGCGTCCGCCGCCGCCGAGCCCACGGAGGACGACGACGGCGGCATCATCCCGACCGCCGGTGCGGGTGCCGGCCTCGGACGCCAGCCCGACCCGAGCCCCACCCCCACGCCCTAGCGCCCCGCCCGCTGCCGCCAGCCCGCACCCGCGGTCACTGCCGTCCCCCGGCGGGATTGGGTGGGGTTCCTCGGCGTGTCGCCGCGCGGCGCGCCGACGAAAGCCACCCAATCCGCGTGCGGCGGGGCGGGGCGGGGCGGGGCGGGGCGGGGCGGGCGCCGGGTGGTCAGGCCAGGGCGAGGGTGCGGGCGCGGCGGCGGGTGCCGATCGCCACGACGAGCAGCAGCGCGGGCGCGAGGCCGAGCAGGCCCTTCTGCACCTCACCGAGACCGCCGCCCGCGCCGCCGAGGCGCCCGCCGACCGCACCGATGCCGAGCGGCGTGATGCCGGTGGACAGCGCGTGCACGGTGTCGCCGACCGAGGAGCGGGTGCCGGTGGCCGGCTCGTCCTTGACGCGGATCACCTCGAGGCCGCGGCGGTAGTCCATGACGTAGACGACGTCCTTGGTGATCCACTGGGCGGAGCCGGAGTAGCCCTCGGCGGCGGTGATCCAGCCGAGCTCGGACATGACGCCCTTGCCGTCGACCTTCACGAAGCGGGTGCCGCGGTCGTAGTACGACACGGCCATGAGCCCGCCGGCCTTGAAGCCGGGGCGCTGCTCGAACCAGTGCGCGCAGTAGAGGACGTGACCGGGCGCCCCGCCGGTGAGGAAGACGCCGCGCCCGGCTGCGTCGTACGCGTCGATCTTCTTGAACGCGACGCCCTTGAAGGCCTTGGCTGCCGGGACGCCCTTGTCGTACGCCGCGACCGCCTTGACGACGGGGCGCGCGTCCCAGGTCTCGATGACCGACTCCTCGCCCTGGCAGTCGCTGCCCGCGCTGTTGGTCGCGCCGTCGGGAGCGATCTCGGTGCCGAGCACGAGCCACGGGTCGCGGCCGCCGTTGGCCCACTCGACGGAGTGGTAGCCGAGGGAGGAGAAGCGGCCCTTCTGCTCGATCGCGAGGAGCCGCTTGGGGGCGGCCGGGTTGCGGGTGTCCATGAGCACGTTGGTCGAGCCGGCGGTCATCACCAGTCCGGGCCGGATCTCGGTGACGTCGTGGGTGTAGGGCGAGTTGCCGCGGTTGCCGTAGCCGACGGCCGTGCGCCAGGTGTCGGACAGCAGCACCGGCTTCTTCGGGTCGCGCAGGTCGACGACGTGACCGCTGCGGCCGTAGGCGAAGGCGCAGCGCCCGGTCTTGCCACCTTTGACCTTGCCGCTGACGCAGCTCCAGGTGTGGTCGGTGACGGGCAGCGTCGACAGCACCTTCGGGACTGCACCGCTCACGTCGACGACGTTGAGGACCGCGGTACCGACCGGCGTCGGGGCCGCGTCGACGAGCAGGATCTTGCCGTCGGTGTCGGGATCCTCCTGCGCGAGCGCCGCACCGGTCGTGGTCTGGAACAGCCGCAGCGTCCCCGTCAGGGCCGGCGACGCGGGGTTGCTCACGTCGTAGGCGTAGACGCCCCGCGGGTCGGTGAGGAAGAACCGCTGGCGGTCCGGCGACAGGATGCCGCCCGCGGTGCCGGTGTGCTCCGGGAAGCGGCCGAGGTACTCGACGTTGTCCGTCGCGGCGTAGGTCAGGTCGGTCGGCAGCGTCGGCGCGAGGGTGACGTCGGGGTGCGCGAGGGCGGACCCGCCGGTGAGCAGGACGGCAGCGGTGGCGAGCAGCAGGGAGGTACGACGCATGAGGTGTCTGTTCGCCACCGCGGCCGTGTTCCCTGCCGGATCCTGCTGTTGCCGGCCGCCTTGATCAGCGCTGCTGGGGTGGGGTCAGGTCGGCAGCACGAGGCCGAGGGCCCGGGCGACGAACTCGAGCTCGGCGCGCATCTGACGGACCCGCTCGTCGACGACCAGCGAGCCGTGGCCCGCGTCGAAGCGGTAGACCTCGTGCGGGGTGCCGAGCGCGGTCAGGGCGTCGAGGTAGTTGTCGATCTGGCGGATCGGGCAGCGCGGGTCGTTGGCGCCGGCGAGCACGAGCAGCGGGACGCGCACCTGGTCGACGTAGGTCAGCGGCGAGCAGCGGGCGTAGAGCTCCGGCAGCTCCTCCGGTGAGCCGCCGAACAGCGACCGGTCGAAGGCCTTGAGCGGCTCCATCTCGTCCTCGTACGCCGCGACGTAGTCCGCGACGGGGACGGCCGCGACGCCGGCGCACCAGCGCTCTGGCTGCGTGCCGAGGCCGAGCAGGGTGAGGTAGCCGCCCCAGGAGCCCCCGGTGAGGACGAGCTGGTCGGCCCGGGCGGTGCCGTCGGCGACGAGCGCGTCCGCGACGGCCGCGATGTCCTCGAGCTCTGTGAGGCCGGGCCGGCCGGTGATCGCGTCGCGCCAGGCCGCGCCGTAGCCGGTCGAGCCGCGGTAGTTGACGCTGACGACCGCGCAGCCCAGGTCGACGTAGGCCGCGCGGTCGGCGTAGAAGGCGTCGCTGTCGTGCCAGGTCGGGCCGCCGTGCACGACGAAGACCGTCGGCCACGGGCCCTCGCCGGGAGGCGTCGCGAGCAGCGCGTGGACGGCGCCGCCGGGCCCGTCGGCCCAGACGTCGGTGACAGGCACCGACCCGGGCGGGCGGGCTCCCGGCGGCTCGAGGACGAGGTCGCCGGAGGCGGTGCGGATCGCGGTCGGCACCGCTGCGCTCGACCAGGAGAGCTCGACCGTGCCGTCCGGCCGGACCGTCGCGTCCCCGACCGTCCCCGCCGGGGTCTCGATCGGCGTGACCTCACCGCTCGCGAGCTCGACCCGGTGCAGGGTCGAGCGGCCGCGCTCCTCGGCGACGAGCAGCAGCGCGGTCCCGTCCGGCCACCAGTCCGCGACGAGGTCGCCCGGGACCGCGGCCAGGTCGAGCAGCTGCTCGGTGCCGGCGACCGGGTCCCACACCATCGGCTCGGGTCGACCACTCCGCTCGTGCAGGACGAGCAGCCGGTCGTCGCCGCGCACCGGCGAGAAGCCCAGCGCTGACAGGCCCTTTCCCTCGCCGTCCCACAGGTCGGCGACGAGCTCGCCGTCGACGCTGAGGGCGCGCAGCGCCTTGTGCCGCGAGTCGCCGTGCTCGCTGTGCTCGATCACCACCAGCCGGTCGTCGCGGGAGAGCGCCCCGACGTCGGCATCGTGCTCTGACCGGTACAGCTGCGTCGTACCCCCGTCCCTGACCACGTGCACGGTCGCGCCGTCGTCGTCGGAGCAGCCCACGACGACGGCGTCGTCCCCGATCTCGAGCCCAGCGGAGTAGGCCGGAGGCACCCCCGGCGTCGCGTCGACGTCCGGGCCGCCGGCGAACGGCTGCTTCTTCCACGTGCCGAGCTCGTCGCCGTCGGTGTCGTCGAACCACCACACGAACTCGCCGTCCGGCGACAGCGCGCCGTCGGACGTGCCGTTCTCCCGGCTGGTCACCTGGCGGTGCTCGCCGGTCTGCCGGTCCCACGCGTAGAGCTCGAAGGTGCCGGTCGGGTTGGCGACGTAGAGGCAGCGGTGCGGTGCGTCCTCCGCCCAGTCCGGCAGCGAGACGCGGGCGGCACGGAAGCGCTGCTCCCAGGCGGGCATGTCACTCATGCAGGCCACGCTAGTGACCTGCCGGCGACGTACCTGTGCGCCAGCCCGACTCCGGCAAGGTCAACAGCACATCTGCACGCCTCCGAGCGACAGCGCGAGCGTGCCCGCCGTACCGGATGTGCTGTTGATCTTCCGGGGGCTGACGCGGTCGCGACGGGCGCCGTCTCGGTCGATCCACCGCACCCTGGCGCGGAGCCTGACCCGAGACAGCAGCCGAGGACCGGGAACGACGAAGGGCCGCCCGGTGGGCGGCCCTCGGTCTTCGGGAGACGTGCTGGTCGGGGTGACAGGATTTGAACCTGCGACCTCTGCGTCCCGAACGCAGCGCGCTACCAAGCTGCGCCACACCCCGGATCGTGCGCCTACGACTCTAGCGGAGGGTGGTGCGGGCCGGCATCCCGGTTGCGGAAGCCGACTAGCGTGCGGGCCATGAGCACCTTGAAGGACCAGTTGAAGGCCGACCTCACGACAGCGATGAAGGCCCGTGACGAGCTCACCCTCGCGACGCTGCGGATGACGCTGACCGCGATCGGCAACGAGGAGGTCGCCGGCAAGGAGGCCCGTCAGCTCTCCGATGACGAGGTCCTCAAGGTCATCGCCCGCGAGGCTAAGAAGCGGCGCGAGGCGGCCGAGGCGTTCACCACCGGTGGGGCCACGGACCGGGCGCAGCGCGAGGTCGACGAGGGCACGGTGCTGGACCGCTACCTCCCGGCGCAGCTGTCCGACGCCGAGCTGACCGCGATGGTGGCCGAGGCGGTCGCGGAGACCGGCGCGTCCGGGCCGCAGGCGATGGGTCAGGTCATGAAGGCCGTCGGCCCGAAGGTCGCCGGCCGGGCCGAGGGTGGCCGCGTCGCGGCGGCGGTCAAGGCTGCGCTCGCCTGACGGTCGGCCCGGTCAGCCCTTGGGGCGGCCCTTCTTCGTGGGGCGCGGGGTGGGGGAGCTGCTCGGCTGGCCGGACGGGGCGCCGCTGGGCTGCGCGGTCGTCGACGGAGCGGGCGTCGGGGCGGGGGCCGCGCCGTTGGAGACGAAGACGGTGATGAGCGCGCCGGCCCGCACGGACGCCCCGGCAGTCGGCGAGGTGGAGGCGACCGAGCCGAGCGGGATCGGGGCGGCGCCGACCAGGCCGCCGTTCTTCACCCCGAAGCCGGCGGCGGCGAGCTGCGCACGGGCCTGCTCGTAGGGCAGCCCCGTGACGTCGGGGACCGCCTTGAGCTCGCCCTTCGACACCGCGAGGTCGGCGCCGACGAAGGTGCGGACCGGGCTGCCGGCCAGCGCCCCGCTCATGACGTCCTTCCAGATCGGCGCGGGCAGCGACCCGCCGTAGACCTGCTTGTAGTAGCGGCCGTCGATCGCGATCCGCTGCAGGGCGGTCGGGACCTCCTTGCCGACCCAGACCGCGGTGGCGAGCTCGGGCGTGTAGCCGACGAACCACGCCGCGCGAGAGCTGTTCGTCGTACCCGTCTTGCCTGCGGCGGGTCGGCCGATCGCGGCCGAGGCGCCGGTGCGACCACGGGTGCTGCCGTCGATGACACCGCGCAGGATGGAGGTCACGGTGTCCGCGACGCCCCGGTCGATGACCTGCGAGCAGCGCTGCTCGGGCAGTGGCAGCTCCCGGCCCCGACTGTCGACGATCGCCGTCACGGGACGCGGCGGGCAGTGCACACCGCGGGCGGCGAAGGTCGCGTAGGCGCCGGCCATGTCGAGGGGGCTCACCTGCGACGTCCCGAGGACGAACGACGGGACCCGCTCGAGGTCGCCGACGGGTCGGCCGCCCTCGAACTGCCGCACCCCCATGGCCTCGGCGAGTGCCGGCGGGGAGGCCAGCCCGGTGCGCTCGGCGAGCTGGAGGTAGTAGGTGTTCACCGAGTGGTGTGTGCCGCTGATCATGTCGAACACGCCGGACTCGGAGTCTCCGGCGTTGCCCGGGCACTTCCCGCCCTCGATGCGGTACTCGAACTCCACCGGGCAGTAGGTCGCCGGTGAGTTGAGCCGCAGGCCGGTGGGCAGCCCGTCGCGCAGCGCCTGGGCGAGGACGAAGGTCTTCATCGTCGAGCCGGGCTGGAAGCCGCTCGAGCCGCCGATCGCGAAGTTGAGCTTGGTCTGCTCCGGGCGCCGCTTGTCGTCGCCGAAGACCCGGTTGACCGCCATCGCCTTCACCGCACCCGTGCCGGGCTCCACGACGTCTGCGACCGCGACGACCCGCGACGGGTCCTTCGGCGGGACCCTCGAGTCGACGGCCGACTGCGCCGCTGCCTGCACCTTCAGGTCGAGCGACGTGCGGATGGTCATGCCGCCACCGAGCAGCCGCCGCTGGCGCTCCTCGCGGGTCGCGCCGAGCAGCCGGCCGACCTCGGTGTCCTCCTCGAGGTAGCGGCGGACGTAGTCGCAGAAGAACGGCGCCTTGACCTGCGGCGCCTCGCAGCCGGGCCGGACCCGCTTGACGTTGGGGACGATCTTCTCGCGGTCCGCCGCGGCGCGCTCCGCGTCGGTGATGTAGCCGAGGTCCGCCATCCGCTGCAGCACGATGGACCGCCGGGCCAGGACGGCCGTGCGCGCCTTCGGGTCGCTCGGGTCGAGCAGGTTGGGGTTCTTCACCATCCCGGCGAACATCGCGCCCTGCGCGAGGGTGAGGTCCTGCACGCGCTTGCCGAAGTAGTGCGCGGCGGCGGTCTTGATGCCGTAGACGCCGTTGCCGTAGTAGGCGATGTTGAAGTAGCTCTCGAGGATCTTGTCCTTGCTCATCTTCTTCTCGAGCGCCAACGCGTAGCGCGCCTCGCGCAGCTTGCGGTCGAGGGTCGCCTCCTTGGCCGCGAGCTGGCCCTTGCGGTCGTCGGCGAGCTCGACGAGGACGTTCTTGACGTACTGCTGGGTCAGCGTCGAGCCGCCCTGGGTCACGCCACCGGCCGTGGTGTTGGCCAGCGCGGCGCGGGCGGTCCCCTTGTAGTCCAGGCCGTCGTGGTCGTAGAAGCGGCTGTCCTCGACCGCGATGAGTGCGCTGCGGGTCAGCTCCGGGATCTCCGCGAGGGTGACCGGCAGGCGGTTCTCGAGGAACAGCGTCGCGATGACGGTGCCGTCGGCGGCGAGGATGCGGCTGCGGGTCGACAGGGTCGGCTGCTCGAGCTCGGCGGGCAGCGCCAGGAAGTCGTCGGCCTGGCCCTTGGCCAGCAGGCCGGCGCCCGCGACGACGGGCAGCGCGAGGCCGGCGACGAGGACGCCCGCGAGCACGCTGACGAGCAGCGCGAGGCCCACGCGGGGCAGCAGCGGAGCGGGTCGTGACACCTCGCCAGGGTACGGCGAAGACCTCGACCGCGCCGGGATGCCCGACTTCCACCGGTACGACGACTACGCCCCACATGGTCCGCCAGGACTACCCCAAGATGGCACTTCTGGGGCCTGCCGCCACGGGACCTTCCTCCCTAGCGTGAGCCAGGTCGCGCTGATCCGCGACTCACCCCCTCACGCAAGGACCGCCCCGTGACCTCGATGACCGGCATCCCCGCGCAGCGCACTGGCGGGCTGACGACCGACAGCCTGCAGGACTGGACCGCCTTCTCCGCCTGCAAGGGCCAGGACCCCGACGAGCTCTTCGTCACCGGAGCCGCGCAGAACACCGCCAAGGCCGTCTGCCTGGCCTGCCCGGTGCGCACGGAGTGCCTGTCCGACGCGCTCGACAACCGCGTCGAGTTCGGCGTCTGGGGCGGCATGACCGAGCGCCAGCGCCGGGCGCTGCTGCGCCGCCGCCCCGACGTCACGTCCTGGCGCGAGGTCCTCATGGCCGCGCGCTCCCAGCACTACGCCGGGGCCGAGCGGGCTTCCTAGTCCACCCAGCAGCTAACCCACCCAGCAGGAGTACGCCGGGGGCGTCACGCCGGGCGGGCCGCCTCGCGACCGCCGGCGAGGTCCGCGCCGACCGACCGCAGCCCGTCGAGGTCGTGGACGTCACCCGGCTGGGCGGCGACCTCGACCACCGCGACGTGCGGGTGGGCGGTGCTGAAGCGCTGCTGCAGGCGGGCCTCGCGCGCAGCCAGGGCCACCCGCTCGGCGTGCAGCCGCAGCACCGACGCGGTCAGCGGCGAGGAGTCCTCGACCTGCTCGGCGGCGGCCAGCGAGCGCTGCTCGGTGAGACCCTCGACAGCGCTGCGGTGGACGCGGTTGACGACGAGCCCGGCGAGCGGCATCGACTCCTCGGCGAGCCGCTCGACGAAGTAGGCGGCCTCGCGCAGCGCGTCGCGCTCGGGCGCGGCGACGACGACGAAGGCGGTGCCGTCGGCCTTGAGCAGGTCGTAGGTCGTCTGGGCCCGCTCGCGGAAGCCGCCGAACAGCGTCTCGAGCGCGGCGACGAACTGCGAGACGTCCTGCAGGACGCTCGCGCCGATGATGCGCGTGATCGCGCCGGTGAAGACGTTGAAGCCAGCGGTGACGACCTTGAGGTAGGCCTTGCCGGAGGCCTTCGCCGGGGCCAGCAGGATCTTGACCATCCGGCCGTCGAGCAGGGTCGTCATCCGCTGCGGCGCGTCGAGGAAGTCCAGCGCGGAGCGGGTCGGCGGGGTGTCGACGACGATGAGGTCGTAGTCGCCAGTGGCCTTGAGCTGCCCCAGCTTCTCCATCGCCATGTACTCCTGCGTGCCGGCGAACGACGACGACAGGGCGACGTAGAAGGGGTTCTGCAGGATCGCCTCGGCCTTGCCCGGCTCGGCGTGCGCCTCGACGATCTCGTCGAAGGTGCGCTTCATGTCGAGCATCATCGCGTCGAGCTCACCGGCCCGGAGGCCGGCGACGGCGCGGGGGGTGTTGTCGAGCTCGGTGAGGCCCATCGACTGCGCCAGCCGCTTGGCCGGGTCGATCGTGAGCACGACGGTGCGGCGGCCGCGCTCGGCGGCGCGCAGCGCGAGCGACGCGGCGGTGGTGGTCTTGCCCACGCCGCCACTGCCGCAGCAGACGATGATCTGCGCGGTGTCGAGCAGCGCGTCGACGTCGAGCGCGGGCACCGGTGCGGCGGTCATGCCATCCCCTGGTCCTTGAGGGCCTGCGCCAGGTCGTAGAGGCCGCCGAGCTCGATCGCGTCGGGCAGCAGCGGCAGCTCGTAGGTCGGGCGCGACAGGTGGGCGAGCGCGTCGCGGCCGCGCTCCTCGAGCTCGACGCGGTGCGCGTGGTCGCCGGCCTCGGCGGCGAGCGCCGCGACCTGCTCGGTGGTCGCGTCGACGCCGGCGGCCTTGAGCCCGCGGGCGATCTCGTCGGTGTCGAGGCGACCGGCCGCGGCGGCGACGAGGTCGGGCGGCGACAGCCGCGGGGTGCGGACCGCGTTGACCACGACTCCCCCGACGGGCAGCCCCAGCGACTGCAGGTCCGCGACCCCGTCGACGGTCTCCTGGACCGGCATCTCCTCGAGCAACGTGACGAGGTGGACCGCGGTCTGCGGCGAGCGGAAGACCGCCATCACGCCCTCGGACTGGTTCTTCAGTGGGCCGACCTTGGCCAGGCCGCCGACCTCGTGGGAGATGTTGAGGAACTTCGCCACGCGTCCGGTCGGCGGCGCGTCGACGACGACCGCGTCGTAGGTCGGTCGGCCGTCCTTGCGCCGGCGCACGACGGCCTCCTTGATCTTGCCGGTCAGCAGGACGTCGCGCAGGCCGGGCGCGATGGTCGTCGCGAAGTCGATGGCGCCCATCCGGCGCAGGGTGCGCGCGGGGATGCCGGTCGGGGAGAGCTTGTAGAACATGTGGAGGTAGTCGAGCAGCGCGGCCTCGGGGTCGATGGCGAGCGCCCAGACGTCACCGCCGTCGGGGGCGACCGCGACCTTGCGCTCCTCGTAGGGCAGCGGCGGGGAGTCGAAGAGCTGCGCGATGCCCTGCCGCCCCTCGACCTCGACGAGCAGGACCTGCTTGCCCCCGCTGGCCAGCGCGAGGGCGAGCGCGGCGGCGACCGTGGTCTTGCCGGTGCCGCCCTTGCCGGAGACGACGTGCAGCCGCACATCGGGGAAGTCGGACATTGCCCCAAGACTAGGCGCGGTCAGTACTCACGCCACCCGCGGGCCTCGTACTCGAGGATCCGCGGCCGGTCCAGGGTCGACACCTCGACGTCGGAGCGGTCCGCCGCGCGGTCCTTGGGGAAGACCGTCGAGGCGGCGAGGACGGAGGCGTCGAGGAAGCGCAGCTCGCCCGCCACGTCGGGGTCGACGGCCGGTGCCGGTGCCCCCTCGCGCGCGGCGAGCACGAAGCCCCAGTCCCCGAAGCTCGGCACGTCGACGTGGAAGGGCGTGACCGACAGGCCCACCGACGCAACGGTGCGGGCGATGCACCAGAAGGCGTCGGGGGCGAAGTACGGCGAGCCGGCCTGCACCGCCATCCGGCCGCCGGGGGCGAGCGCGCGGGCAGCGAGCGCGTAGAACTCCTGGCTGTAGAGCTTGGCCGTCGCTGGCTGGTCGGGGTCGGGCATGTCGACCACGACGACGTCGAAGCGCTCGACCGCGGTGCGCAGCCACGACATCGCGTCGGCGACGACGACCTGCACCCGCGGGTCGTCGAGGGCGCCCTCGTTGACCGCGCGCAGCCGCGGGTCGGTGCGGGCCAGCCGCAGGACGTCCGGGTCGAGCTCCACCTCCACGATGCGCTGCAGGCCGTCGTGGCGCAGCAGCTCGCGCGCGGCCAGCCCGTCACCGCCGCCGAGGACGAGCGCGGTGCGGGCGCGCGGCCCGACGGCCGGGTGCACGAGTGCCTCGTGGTAGCGGTGCTCGTCGAGGCTGGAGAACTGCAGGTCGCCGTCGAGGAAGAGCCGCACGTCGCGCGGGCCGCCCTGCCCGAGCGGGCCGGGCAGCGCCTGCGTGACGACGACCTCCTGGTAGGCGGTGCGGGTGGCGACGACCACCGGGTCGTCGTAGAGCGCCTGGCGGGCGTCGACGAGGAACTGCCCCGCGCCGAGCAGCGCGAGGCCGAGGACGGCCACGACGACGGTGGTCGCGCCGGTCAGCCAGCCGCGGGCCCGACGTCCGATGCCGTCGCGCAGCAGCCAGACCACGACTCCGGCGGCGAGCAGGTTGACGCCCGCGACGACGATCGCGCCACGGACCTGGCCGAAGACGGGCAGCAGCAGGAAGGGGAAGGCCAGGCCACCCGCGAGTGCCCCGACGTAGTCGACCGCGACGAGGTCGGCGACGGCTTCGCCGGCCTCCTGCCGGCGGATCCGCTGCAGCAGGGCCATGAGCAGCGGGACCTCCGCGCCGATGAGCCCGCCGACGACGACCGACGTGGCGAGCAGGGCGGGGGTGTAGAGGTCCAGCCAGGAGTACGCCGCGTAGAGGCCCAGCACCGACAACCCGCCGGTGAGGGCGAGCGCCAGCTCCACCGCGGCGAAGCCGGCCGCGGCCCTCGGCAGCAGCGGCTTGGCGGCGAGGCTGCCGATGCCCATCGCGCAGACGAAGACGCCGAGGACGACGGAGGTCTGGTAGACGCTGCCACCGACGAGGTACTGGCCGAGGGTGAGCAGCGCGAGCTCGTAGACCAGGCCGCAGGCGGCGCAGAGGAAGACCGCGAGCAGCAGGACGGCCCGCGCGGCGCGCGGACGGCGGTCCACGAGCGTCACGAGATCGCCGCCGCGAGCACCGCCCCCAGGGCGAGCTGGGCGACGGCGGTCACCCAGGCGGCAGGGTGCGGCCGCTCGTCGGTGACGAGCGCGCCGAGGTCACCGGGCGTGAGCGCGTCGACGAGCCTGAAGCAGAGCGCGAGGAGCACGATGCCGAGGCCGCCGTAGACCGCAGCGTCGGCGAGGCCGCGACCGAGCTCGTCGTCGGAGGTCGCGATCGCGGTCG
Source organism: Mycobacteriales bacterium (assembly GCA_030697205.1). Classification (NCBI taxonomy): domain Bacteria; kingdom Bacillati; phylum Actinomycetota; class Actinomycetes; order Mycobacteriales; species Mycobacteriales bacterium. The sequence goes on along the minus strand of JAUYQP010000013.1, from coordinate 223,261 downwards.
TGACGATGGTCGCGAGGGCCAGCAGGTTGGCGATGACGACGACCGCCGCGTTGGCGTTGCGGTGCTCGTAGACGAGGTGGCGCAGCCGGCCGGGTGTGAGGGCGTCGAGGGCGGCGTAGCCGACCGCGAGCACCGCCGCACCGACCCCGGCGTAGGCCAGCGAGGCGAGCGCCCCCGACAGCAGGTCGTCGGCGATCCCTGTCGCGAGTGCGGTGGCGAGGGTCATGGGGTCTCCGGGTCTGTGGGGTGCACGTTGCTCGGGGGGTAGTGCTGCTGCCAGCGGCGTGCTTGGACGTCGGGGTCGAGCCAGCGGTCGTCGACGAGGTTGCGCCGACCGAAGGCGGCGTAGAGCGCGACGACGACGGCGCCGACGAGCAGCAGTCCGAGCAGTGCGAGTGACGTGAGGTGCGTGCGGACGCGGTCGCTGCCGGGGGTGTCGGTCGGGGCGGCCTGCGCGGGAGGTGCGGCCGTGGCCTCGACGAGGACGAGCGGGACGACGCCGGGCACCCTCTCGGCGGTGAGCGCGGGCAGGGCCAGGACCGCGTTGAGCAGCGTCTGCTCGCTCTTGCCGTCGTCGAGCAGTGCCCCGGCCGACAGCCCGAGCCGACGCAGGTCGGTGGGGGTCGGTGCGCCGGGCAGGTCGGAGACCACCGACCAGAAGGCGCTGTCCTCCAACTCGGAGAACTCCGAGGTGTAGGTGAGGCTGGCCTGCAGCACGACCGAACCTCGGCAGGCAGGGCCGGTCGCCGCGGAGAGCACCTCGAAGCTGCCGGTGAACGTGCCGGTCTCGCCGTCGTCGACCTCGAGCCGCACGCCGTAGCAGACGCCCTGCACAGCCGTCGCCTCGTCGAGCGCTGCCTGGATGTCGGCGGCGGTCTCGTCGTCGAAGACCGGGTTGGTGGCCGCGTGAGAGGGAGCGGCAGCGAGCAGCAGCAGGAGCGCGGTGGTCAGGAGCAGGCGGGCCCTCACTTGCCCGCTCCCGGGCCGCCGCCGCGCACCCCGCCGACGCCGCCGACGCCCGGACTTCCCCAGAAGCCGCCGACGTAGGGGAACCAGTGCGCGTAGCCGCGGCGCTCGTCGTCGAGGTAGACCGTCGAGCCGTCGCGGTCCGGGTCGGGCGTGACCGCGACGACGAGGTCGGAGTAGCGCAGGAACACCCCCGCGGGGTCGGTGAGTTCCTGCGCCGGCTTCCACGCGCCGCGGATCTCCGCGGCCGTCTCGCTGACGCTCCGGGGCGAGCGCAGGACGTAGGAGTCGCCGTCCTGCGACACCCGCTCGTAGCGGTCGAGCGCGTAGTCCTTGGGCCCGCCGCGGCTGAGCAGGCTGACGATGCCGAGCACGGCGACGAGGGCGAGGCCGAGGGCGAGGGCGAGCAGCTTGCGGTTCACGACGGCCGGGCCGCGAGTCGCAGGGAGCCGGTGGTGCGCACGACCTCGCCGCTGCCGGGGTAGACGTGCCAGGTCCGCCAGGCCCAGCCGCTCGCGAGCGGCCGGGCGGTGAGCACGGTGAGGGCGTCGGCGGAGCCGGGGAACGCCCCGACCAGGGACCGGTCGTCACCGCCGTGCCGCCGGCGCAGGGCGGCCGCGACGCGGGCGGTGCCTGTTTCGTCGTACGACGTGGTGGTGCTGGCGAAGCGGTAGTCGGCGCCGTCCACGAGCAGCCGCGTGGTGCCGGGCAGCGGGGTCACCGGCCCCGGACGGCAGGCGACGACCTCGGGGGCGGTCGCGTCACCCGCGCGGGCGACGACCTGGTGGCTCGCGCCGAGCAGGCGCAGCTCGATGCCACCGAGCGGCCCCGGTAGCGAGAGCGAGGCCAGCGGGCTCGGGGCGTCGCCGAGCCACCACGACAGCCCGGCCGCGCGGGTGTCGACGTAGGGGACGGCGAGGGCGGCGAGCACGTCAGCGGGTGTGCAGGATCGTCATCGCGTCGGGGTCGACCGGTCGGCCGGTGCTCGTCTCCCACGAGCCGCTGGTCGAGAAGCGCTCGAGCGCCAGGAGCGCGCCCGTGTGCCCACCAGTCGACATGACGTAGTCGGCGTACTGCATCGTGCCGTCGGTCCCCGTGCCCGTGGATCCCGTCGCGGTGAAGCGCGCGGTGCCCTGCTCGTCGCGCGACCAGGTCGCCCCGTCGTGCACGAGCGTCGGCTCGGGGGTGAGCGCGGCGCCGGGGACGCGCAGCCAGACCGCGACCTCGAGCCCGCCCTCGGCGCGCTCGACCGACAGCCAGCAGCGCAGCTCCCCGTCGACACCGCTCGAGTCGAGCAGGTGCTCCTTCCAGCGGTAGCCGTCCTCGTCCATCGCGAGGGTGCCGCGGACGACCCAGTCGCGGCCGTCCAGGGTGATCACGTCGCCGGTGGCGATGCGCTCGGGGTCCGACAGCTGCGGTCCGCGGGCGAGCGGGTCGTCGGAGGTCGCACGCTCCCGCAGGCCGCGCTCCAGCCGTCGGCGTCGCAGCACGAGCACGAGCACGACGACCGCCAGCGCGAGCGCGACGACCAGCACGGCGACGAGCAGGAAGACCGCGACCGACTCCACGCCCCGCACCGTATGCCCTCGGAGGGCAGGTCCGCGGTGCAGACTGCGGACGGGCGCCGTCCGGGGCGCCTGCGACGAGGGGGTGGGTCATGGGTCAGGCCGCTGGGGTCATCGTGCTGCTGGTGCTCGTGCTGGCGGGGCTGTGGTTGCTGACCGGCATCCGGATCGTGCAGCAGTACGAGCAGGGCGTGGTGTTCCGGCTCGGCAAGGTGCAGGCGAAGGTGCGCCAGCCCGGGCTGCGGCTGCTCATCCCCGTGATCGACCGCATGGTGAAGGTCAACATGCAGATCGTCACGATGGGCGTGCCTGCCCAGGAGTGCATCACCCGCGACAACGTCAGCGTCCACGTGGACGCGGTCGTCTACTTCCGGGTCATCGAGCCCGTGAAGGCCGTCGTCAACGTGCAGAACTACCTGTTCGCGGTGTCGCAGGTCGCCCAGACGTCGCTGCGGTCGGTGTCGGGCAAGGCCGAGCTCGACGAGCTGCTCGCGGACCGCGACCGCATCAACGCCGACCTGCGGACCGTCATCGACGAGCCGACCGAGGGCCCGTGGGGGGTCAAGATCGAGCGGGTGGAGCTCAAGGACGTCGCGCTGCCGGAGGGGATGAAGCGCTCGATGTCGCGGCAGGCAGAGGCGGAGCGGGAGCGTCGCGCCCGGGTCATCGCGGCTGAGGGCGAGCTCCAGGCCTCGCAGAAGCTCGCGGAGGCGGGCCGGGTGCTGGCCAACGAGCCGAGCGGGCTGCAGCTGCGCCTGCTGCAGACGGTGGTCGAGGTCGCGGCCGAGAAGAACAGCACCCTGGTGATGCCGTTCCCGGTCGAGATCCTGCGCTTCTTCGAGAAGCACACCAACGGGACCTAACTGGCATTCGCGCTGGTCAGATGCTGCGGCAGGAGTTCCTGTCGCACGTGTAGAACAGGCTCGTGACGCGGGCCACACCCTGCGCGAAACGAGGTGGAACAGTGCTGTCCGAACCCTTCTGGCGGGCCTCGGCCCAGTGCCGACGTGACAACGCCGTGCACTTCTTCGCCCCCGCGCACTTCGAGCGCAAGGACGAGAAGGACGCGCGCGAGGGGGCGGCCCGTGCCCTGTGCCAGCTCTGCCCGGTGCGGGTCGAGTGCCTCGACTACGCCCTCGCTGTCGAGGAGCCGCACGGCATCTGGGGCGGGATGAACGAGTTCGAGCGGCGGCGGCTGCTGCGGCAGCGCGCCGCCGAGATGGAGCAGTCCGCCTGAGGTCCCTGCGAGACCGCTGGATAGGGTCGGCGCCATGACCGCCTGGGAGTACGCCACCGTCCCGCTGCTCGTGCACGCCACCAAGCAGATCCTCGACACCTGGGGCCAGGACGGCTGGGAGCTCGTCCAGGTCGTCCCGGGCCCCGGTGGTGGCGACCAGCTGGTGGCCTACCTGAAGCGCCCGAAGGCGTGAGCGCCCGCGACCGGCTCGCCGAGCTCGGCCTGACGCTGCCCGCCGTCGTGCCGCCGATCGCCACCTACGTCCCCGCGGTGCGGACAGGCTCGCTCGTCTTCACCTCCGGTCAGCTGCCGCTGGTCGACGGCGCCCTCGCCGTCACCGGCAAGGTCGGGGCCGGGGTCAGCCCGGAGCAGGCCAAGGAGCTCGCCGCGACCTGCGCGCTCAACGCGCTCGCGGCCGTCGACGCCCTGGTCGGCCTCGAGTCGGTCGTCCGGGTCGTGAAGGTCGTCGGCTTCGTGGCCTCCACGCCCGACTTCACCGGCCAGCCCGGCGTCGTCAACGGCGCCTCAGAGCTGCTCGGCGCGGTCCTCGGCGACGCGGGCGTCCACGCCCGCTCCGCGGTCGGCGTCGCCGCCCTGCCCCTCGACGCGCCCGTCGAGGTCGAGGTCGTCGTCGAGGTCTCGTGAGCGCGCCCCAGTGACCGCCGGCCTGCCCGAGAGCCTCGTCGCCCGGGCCCGCGCGCTCGCGGGTGGGGAGCACGTGCCGCCCGAGCCGCGACACGCCTCCACCGTCGTGCTGGTGCGCCGGCCGCTCGAGGTCTACCTGCTGCGCAGGGTCAAGGGGATGGCCTTCGCCGGCGGCATGCACGTCTTCCCCGGCGGGTCGGTCGACGCCGCCGACGCGGGCGCCGACCTCGCCTGGGCCGGACCGCCCGCGGCCTGGTGGGGCGAGGTCTTCGGTGCCGACGAGTCGCTCGGGCGCGCCCTGGTGTGCGCCGCGGTCCGCGAGACCTTCGAGGAGTCTGGGGTCCTGCTCGCCGGCCCGTCCGAGACCGAGCTGCTCGCCGACGTCTCCACCGACGAGTGGGAGGAGGAGCGCCGCTCCCTCGAGGCCCGCGAGCAGTCGCTGTCGGAGCTGCTCGCCCGCCGCGGTCTCGTGCTGCGCGCCGACCTGCTGCGCCCGCTTGCCCACTGGATCACCCCTGAGGTCGAGAGCAAGCGCTTCGACACCCGCTTCTTCCTCGCCGAGATGCCGGCCGGCCAGGTCTGCCGCGACGTCGGCGGCGAGGCCGACGAGCGGGTCTGGGTCGCGCCGCGCACGGCCCTCGAAGGCGGTTTCCACCTGATGCCGCCGACGGTCGCGGCGCTCACGGACCTTGCGTCGTACGACGATGTCGGCGCCGTCCTCGCGAGCGAGCGCGCGGTGCGACCCGTGCTCCCGAGGATCCTCGTCGAGGACGACGGCAGCATCCGCTTCCTGCTGCCGGGCGACGAGGGCTACTCCGTCTGATGGGCGCGCTCCGGCAGGTCACCGGGACGGCGGGGGTCGTGCGCTGCGACAACCCGGGCCCGATGACGCTGGAGGGCACCAACACCTGGGTGCTGCGCGCGCCGGGTGCCGAGGGCTGCGTGGTCGTCGACCCGGGGCCGCTCGACGAGGCGCACCTGCAGGCCGTGGTCGCGGCCGCCGGTCGCGTCGACGAGGTGCTGCTGACCCACGGTCACTACGACCACAGCGAGGGCGCGCCTCGCTTCGCGGAGCTGACCGGCGCGCGGGTGCGGGCGCTCGACCCGGCCCACCGCCTCGGTGAGTTGGGGCTTGGGGAGGGTGACGTCGTGACCGGGGGCGGCCTCGAGGTGCGGGTCCTTGCGACCCCCGGCCACAGCGCCGACTCGCTGTCGTTCGTGCTGCCCGACGCCGTGCTGACCGGCGACACGGTGCTCGGTCGCGGCACTACCGTCGTGGCGCACCCCGACGGGGTCCTCGCCGACTACCTCGACTCCCTGCGCCGGCTGCGCGAGCTCGGCGAGCTGATGGTGCTGCCGGGTCACGGGCCGGAGCTCGCGTCGGCGGGCGCTGCCGCCGACCACTACCTCGCCCACCGGGAGGGTCGGCTCGAGCAGGTGCGGGCGGCGGTCGAGGCGGGGGCGACCACCCCCGACGAGGTCGTCGAGGTCGTCTACGCCGACGTCGACCGGGTGCTCTGGCCCGCGGCCCGCATGTCGGTCGAGGCGCAGCTGCTCTACCTGCGCACATGACCTGCCCGGCGTGCGGCACGCCGGCCGTGCCGGGTGCGCGCTTCTGCTTCTCGTGCGGGACCCCGCTGCGCGAGACCGCGGCCGCCGACATCACCGCGGAGCGCCGCGTCGTCACGGTGGTCTTCGGTGACCTGTCGGACTTCACCAGCTGGTCGGAGGAGCTCGACCCGGAGCGGGTCGGTGTCGTCACCGACCGGGTGCTGTCGACGCTGACCAAGGTCGTCGCCGACTACGGCGGACACGTCGACAAGCTCACCGGTGACGGGCTGATGGCGGTGTGGGGTGCGCCGACCGCCCACGAGGACGACGTGGAGCGGGCGGTGCGGGCCGCGGCCCGGATGCAGTCGGCGGTGCGCCGGGTCGTCGAGGAGGAGAGCGGTGGTGGCCGGCGGCTCGGGCTGCGGGTCGGCCTCAACACCGGCGAGGTCCTCGCGGGCGTGCAGGCCCACCTGAGCTACACCGTCGTCGGAGACACCGTCAACACCGCGTCGCGGCTGTCCGACGCGGCCGGTGTCGGGGCGGTCTACGCCGGGCGCGACACGGCGCTCGCCACCATGTCGATCGCGTCGTGGCGGGCGCTGGCGCCGCTGCGGCTGAAGGGCAAGCGCGAGCTCGTCGAGGCCTTCGAGCTCGTCGGCCTGCGGTCGGCAGGGGCGTCGCGGCTCGGCCTCGGCGACGAGGCTCCGTTCCTCGGCCGCGACGCGGAGCTCGGGCTGCTGGTCGGCCGGCTGCTCGACGCGTCGGAGCGCGGTGTCGCCCGCACCGTGCTGGTCACCGGCGACGCCGGCGTCGGCAAGACCCGGCTGGCACAGGAGATCGCCCGCTTCGCGGGTGAGCTGCCGGGGGCCCGGGTGCTGTGGGGGCGGTGTGCGCCGTACGGCGAGGGGCGAGACCTCGCTGCCGTCGCGGAGATGGTCCGCACCGCCTGCGGCATCGGTGAGGGCGACGACGTCGACACCGCTCGTGAGCGGGTGGCCCGCACTGTCGCCCGGCTGGAGCACCCCACCTGGCCGGGCAGCGTCCCGCCGTCGATGACGGAGCGGCTGCAGCAACTGCTGGGCCTCGAGGAGGACTCTGCGGGTCCGCCGCGCGACGGGGCGACGCCCGGCACTCCCACCGGCGGGGACCAGGTGCGGCAGGCCGTGGCGGCGCTGTTCGCCGCGCTGGCCGCGGAGGACCTCCTGCTGCTGGTCGTCGACGACCTCCACTGGGCGACCCCGACGATGCTCGAGGGGCTGCTCGACGTCGCGGCCGGGGTGCCGGGACGGGTGCTGCTGCTCGGCGTCGGCCGCCACGAGATGGTCAGCACCTCCGAGTGGTGGCGTGGCCTGCCGCAGGTCGAGGTGCTGCCGCTCCTGCCGCTCGAGGAGCCGGCGGTCGAGCGGTTGCTGCGGGCCTACCTCGGTGACACCGATCTCGAGCCTCAGGTCCGCGAGGCGCTGCTGTCGCGCGCGCAGGGCAACCCCTTCTTCCTCGCCGAGCTGCTGCACCTGCTCGTCGACCGCGGCCTGCTGCGCCGCGACGAGCGAGGCTGGGTCCTCGACGGCGAGCTGACCGAGGACGTCCCGGCGGGCGTCCAGGCCGTCCTCGCCGCGCGCATCGACGGGCTCGACGGGGCCGCCAAGGGCGTGCTGCGCGACGCGAGCGTGCTCGGTCAGCGGCTCACGCGGGCCGGCCTCGAGGCGGTCGGGAGGGCCTCCGGCCACGGCGAGCCCGACGTCGTCGACGCCGCGCTGCGCGAGCTCACCGAGCGGCGGCTGCTCGAACCCGACCCGGAGGGCGGCGCGCTGCGGTTCACCCACACGCTGGTGCGTGACGTCGCCTACTCGGGTCTGGCGAAGGCCGAGCGGGCCCGTCGGCACGCGGCCGCGGCGCTGCACGCGCAGGACGACGGCAGCCGCACGGCAGAGGCCGACCTCGTCACCGCCTCGCAAGGGGAGCGGGCCGTCCGGCTGGCAGCCGAGATGGGTCTCGCGTCCGACGACCCCGCGTGGGCGGCCCGCGGGGTCGCCTTCACCGCGCTGGCCCGGGTCGGCCAGGCGGCGCTGGGCCGCGACGACGCAGCGACCGCCGAGCGGGTGCTCGCGCGCGCCCTCGCGCTCGACGCGACCGGCCCGTTCGGGCCCTTGCCCGGCGACCTCGTGATCCCGGTGCGGGTGGCGCACGCGGAGGCCCTCGTCGCACAGCACCGCCTCGACGAGGCCGAGGAGCAGCTCCGGCCCGCGCTGGCCGTCGCCGAGGAGGGTGTGCGGGCGGGAGCCCTCGTGGTGCTGGGGGAGCTGCGCCGCAAGCGGGGGGACCTCGTCGGTGCGCGCCAGGCGCTGGTGTCGGCGCTCGCGGCCGCCTCGACGGCCGGCATCGACCGGGTCACCGGGGAGGCGCTGCGGCGGCTCGGGCTGCTCGACTACGTCGACGGCCGGCTGCGCGACGCGGAGGCGCGCTTCCGCGAGGCCCATGCGCTGGCCGTGGCGGTGGCCGACCAGCGCGGTGCGGGCTGGGCCCTGCAGCACCTGGCCTGGAGCGCGACCACCCGAGGCGACTACCCCCTCGCGGAGCAGGTCCTCGAGGAGGCGGCGGAGGTCTTCTCCGCGCTCGAGGACATGGGCGGGCTGTCCTGGGTCGCGGGCACCGAGGGCCTGGTGCGGCTGCTGCAGGGCCGTTTCACCGAGGCGCGTGACCTGGCCGGCTCGGTGCTGCCGCTCGGCGAGGCCATGCAGGAGCGGTGGGGCGTCGCGGCCCTGCTCACCATCGACGCGCTCGCGGCCGCCGAGCTCGGCGACGTCGCCACCGGCGCCGAGGAGTCGGCCCGCGCGACCGAGCGCTTCGCTGAGCTCGGCGACGCCTGGGGGCAGTCGCTCGCCCTCGTCGCGCAGGGGGTTGCCGCCCGCGGCGCCGACGACCCCGACCGCGCCGTGGCGCTGCTGGCCGAGGCCGTCGAGGTCGCCGAGCGCGGGCACCACCCGGTCACTGCCTCGCTCGCCCACGTCGCCGCGGGCTACGCCCACCTCGACCGCGGCGACCTCGACGCCGCCGAGGGCGCGGTCTGGCAGGCGTCCGCGCTGCTCGCGAGCCTCGACCTCGAGCCGCACGCCGCCCTCGGGGCGAAGGTGCTGCTCGCGCAGGTCCTGCGCGCCCGCGGTCGGCTGGAGGAGGCCCTGGCCGAGCTCGACGCCGCGGTGGGTGCCAGCAGCGCACCCGCGCTGCTCTTCCCCCGCCGCCAGGCCCTCGCCCACCGGGCCGGCCTGCTGGTGCAGCTGGGGCGCACCGACGAGGGGCTCGTGGCCGCCCGCGAGGCCGTCGACCTGCCCGCGGAGGACGTGCGGTCGCGGGTCCTCTCGCTGCGCGCCCTCGCGGCCGCGCTGCGGGCCACCGGCGACCCCGACGGCGCGACGGCTGCGCTGCAGGAGGCGCTCGCAGTCGCCCGCTCGACCGGCCAGCGCTCCGAGGTCGCCGCCACCGAGCGCCTGCTCGCCGCACCCTGACCCGCGGGCGGTTGCGTCGTACCCCCTCGGGATGTGGCGATCACGTGAGCGCGCACCCGCCTGCGTGATCGCCACATCAGCCCATGGCCGGTACGCCGACGCCCGACCCGCTCCGGGATGTGGCGATCACGTGAGCGCGCACCCGCCTGCGTGATCGCCACATCCGCCCGGACACGGGACCGGACGGCGGGCGAACCCCTGGCGGGTGGTGGGATGGGCGGGTGGACCTCGACAGCCTGCCCCCGCGCTGGGTGACCCTGACCGCGACCTCCGACGGCCTGCCCGTCATCACCCTCGTCGACGAGGCGGTGGCCCTGGCCGCGCCCTTCCCGAGCCACCCCGTGCAGGTGGGGCTCGGCGTGCACCTCAACGAGCCCGACGCGCTCGGGCAGCCGGGCGAGCTCGACGCGCCGCTGCTGCGGTCCTTCGAGCAGGCGCTCGTCGACGCGCTCGGCAGCGAGGCGCGGCTGGTGTCGTCGCTGACGCTGCAGGGCGTGCGGGAGTACGTCGCCTACGCCCGCAGCACCGCCGTGCTCGAGCGCTGGCAGGCCGAGCCGCCGCCGGGGCTCGACACCCATGACGTGCAGGTGTTCGCGATCGACGACCCCACGTGGAAAGGGCTGCGCGAGATCGCCGGCCTGCTCGAGCCCGGCGAGGAGCCGCTGCGCCCCGACGAGCTCGACGAGCGGTGACGGCGGCCCGCCGTCACCGACCCTCCCGGGGAATGGGTGGGTCATCTCGGCGTGTCGGGCGGCAACACGCCGACGAAAGCCACCCGATCGCCAGGGGATCGGACGCCGGAAGGTGCGGGCGCTAGCTAGCGGGCGCGGCGGGCGAGGCGCTCGGGGTCGAGGATCGTCACCGCGCGCGAGTCGACCCGCAGCCAGCCGCGCGACGCGAAGTCCGCGAGCGCCTTGTTGACGGTCTCGCGGGACGCGCCGACGAGCTGCGCGAGCTCCTCCTGGGTGAGGTCGTGGTGCACGCGGGTGCCCTCGTCCTCCTCGGTGCCGAAGCGGTCGGCGAGGCCGAGCAACGCCTTGGCGACCCGGCCGGGGACGTCGGTGAAGATGAGGTCGGCCAGGGCGTCGTTGGTACGACGAAGGCGACGCGCCAGCACGCGGAGCAGCTGCTCGGCGATCTCGGGCCGGTCGGTGATCCACGGCCGCAGCGAGGTGTGCGCGAGCGAGGCGAGCCGGGCGTCGGTGACGACCGTCGCGGTCGCGGTGCGCGGACCCGGGTCGAACAGCGACAGCTCGCCGAACATGTCGGACGGTCCCATGACCGACAGCATGTTCTCGCGGCCGTCGGCGGCCTTGCGCCCGATCTTCACCTTGCCGGTCAGGACGATGTAGAGCGTGTCGCCCTGCTCGCCCTCCTCGAAGACGGCGTCGCCGCGGGTGTAGTCGGCGTACTCGAGTGACGCCGCGACGGCCTCAGCCGCCTCGGTCGCGATGCCCTGGAACAGGCCTGCCCTCGCGAGGACCTCGTCCACCGCTCACCCTCCGTCGTCGATGCTGCTGACGGAGTGTTCCACGTCACCCCTGCGTCAGCGCGACCGACCGGGCAGGAGACCGCCGAGTCGCCGTCTGCGCCAGTAGCGCTCCAGGGCCGGCGCGGCGCCCTCGCTGACGAAGGCCTCGACGTCCTCGGGGCGTGCGCTGTCGAAGAACGCCTCGAGCTGGTCGCCCACCGAGGCGCGCCGCAGCGGCTGCTCGACCCGCTCCATGACGAGCATGAGCAGCAGCAGACCCAGCGGGAGCAGCAGTGTCAGGGGGAGGGCGCGCACGGTCGGCTCCTACCCGCGCAAGGGGTTCTCAGACCGCCCGGCGCTCGGGCTCCACGGGCAGCGCCGACAGGCACAGCGACGGGTGCTCGCGGTAGCGGGCGATGAGCTCGCCGGTCGCGTCGCCGATCCGGCGGTGCAGCGCGGCGCGGTAGGCCGACAGCTGGGCCTCGGCGGTCGCGAGGTCCGCGTCGAGGCGCGCCTCGCTCTCGACGTCTCCGGGCGGGACGCGGCGGTCCCACAGCTCGGCGAGGTTGGGCAGCGGCGGGATGTCGTCGTGGTCGAGCACCTCGACGAGCACGGCCCGACCGGAGGTGACCCGCTCGTCGGTGAGGACCGGGCGCAGGTGGTCGGCGTCGAGGGTCGCGGTCTTGCCCTCGCGCAGGACGTCGAGGCGGGCCTGGATGATGCGGCGCCAGTAGGAGACCTTGCCCTCCTCGGCCGACAGCGCCTTGCGGTAGGAGCGCAGGGAGTCGAGCGTCAGGTGGGCGTAGTCGCCGCTGCGCTGCGGCACGGGGTGCGGGGCGCCCTTCGCCGCCCGGCTGCCCCGGGGGGCAGGCGGGCGCACCATCTCCACGGCGTCCATGGTCTCCTCCTCGACAGTCACTCTCTGTCACCGTCACGGAGAAGTTCGTCACGATCCCGGTGATCCTTGAGAAGCTCCCGCGCGGCGTCACCCGCTCGGGCGAGTGATCTCCCCCGGACGTACGCTCGACCGCGTGCCGCCCCGTCCCCGTCGCGCCCCCGAGACGCGCACCGGGCTGGTCCGGCGGGCCCGCCGCACCGACCGCGAGCTAGCGCTCGCGCACCCCGACGCCCACTGCGAGCTCGACTTCACGAGCCCGCTCGAGCTCGCGGTCGCGACCATCCTGTCGGCGCAGTGCACCGACAAGCGCGTCAACGAGGTCACGCCGGCGCTGTTCCGCCGCTACCGCACCGCCGCGGACTACGCCGGCGCCGACCGCGAGGAGCTCCAGGCGCTGATCCGCCCCACTGGCTTCTACCGCAACAAGACGACCTCGCTGATCGGCCTCGGTGCGGCGCTCGTCGAGAGGTACGACGGGGAGGTCCCCGCGCGGCTCGAGGACCTGGTGACCCTGCCCGGGATCGGCCGCAAGACCGCCAACGTCGTCCTCGGCAACGCCTACGGAGTGCCCGGGCTGACCGTCGACACCCACTTCGGCCGGCTGGTGCGGCGCTTCGCGTGGACCGAGGAGGAGGACCCGGTCAAGGTGGAGGCCGTGGTCGCGGACCTGCTGCCGAAGGCGACGTGGACGATGTTCTCCCACCGGGTGATCTTCCACGGCCGCCGGGTCTGCCACGCCCGCAAGCCGGCCTGCGGCGCCTGCTCGATCGCGGCCCTGTGCCCCTCCTACGGCATCGGCCCGACCGACCCCGAAATGGCGGCTGCCCTGGTCAAGGGCCCGGAGGCGTTCCGGTGACGCGCAAGCAGGTGGTGGGCTTCGCGGTCGTCGTCGTCCTGCTCGCGGCCGCTTTCGTCGTGCAGGCCGTCCGGGCAGGGGGCGACCCGGAGTCCGCTGAGCTCGTAGGGCTGCGCGAGCGCGCCGCGCTGGCGGCCTGCCCACCGGGGCTGTCGGCCGAGCTGCCCGACCTCGAGCTGGCGTGCCTGGGCGGTGGGCCGGCGGTGCGGATGCAGGCGACCGGGACCGGCCGGCCGACGCTGGTCAACGCGTGGGGCTCGTGGTGCGACCCGTGCAAGCGCGAGATCCCCGAGCTGGTGCAGCTCGCGACCCGCGCGACCGGGAAGGTCGACGTCGTCGGCGTGCTCACCCAGGACGACCTCGACAAGGGCCTCGACTTCGCGGTCGCGGCCGGCATGCGCTACCCGTCGCTGGTCGACGATGACGGTGCCTTCTTCCGCACCTACAGCGCGGGGCCGCCCGTCACCGTCTTCCTCGCCGCCGACGGCCGGGTCGCCCACGTCGAGCGCGGGGAGATCGCGTCGCTGCAGGAGATGCTCGACCTGGTGAAGACCCACCTGGGCGTGACGGTGTGACCGTCCCTGCCTGGCTGCAGCCGCTCGTCGACGCGCTGCCCGCCCTGCGGGTCGAGGACTTCACGCGCTTCGCCCCGCCTGCCGAGGGCGGCCGCGACAGCGCGGTGCTCGTGCTGTTCGCCGAGGGGCCGCACGGACCGGACCTGCTGCTCATCGAGCGGGCCCACACCCTGCGCTCCCACGCCGGCCAGCCGGCCTTCCCCGGCGGGGCGGTCGACCCCGAGGACGACGGGCCGGTCGCGGCGGCGCTGCGTGAGGCGGAGGAGGAGGTCGGCCTCGACGCCTCCTCGGTCGACGTCCTCGGCCTGCTGCCGAGCCTCTACATCCCGCCGTCGGGCTTCGTCGTCCACCCGGTGCTCGCCTTCTGGCGCGAGCCGCACCCAGTGCGCGCCGTCGACCTGGCCGAGGTGGCGGACGTCGTCCGCGTGCCCGTGTCCGACCTCGTCGACCCGGCCAACCGCGTCTCCGTCACGCACCCGAGCGGCTGGGTCGGGCCCGGCTTCGAGGTCGCGGACCTGCTGGTGTGGGGCTTCACGGCGGGGCTGCTCGACCGGCTGCTCGCCGCCGCCGGGATGGAGCTGCCCTGGGACCGCTCCCGCCGGCGCGAGCTCGACGCGGCCACGGTCGCGCTCGCCGCCCGGGGGGCCTTCGCGCCGCGCCCCGGCGACGGTCCGGTGTGACGGTCCGGTGTGACGCCGCGCGTGATCGTCGTACGGCATAGGTTCTGACGGTGCGCGGCGACCTGCTCGACCTCGTGCTCCTCGGAGCCTCGCTGCTGTTCGCCGTGTCCGGCTACCGCCAGGGCTTCGTCGTCGGGGTGCTGTCGTTCGTGGGCTTCCTCGGCGGCGGGGTGCTCGGGGCCAAGATCGCGCCGGACCTCGCGCGCACCTCCGCCTTCGACGGGCTGCCGACCGCGGCGGTCGGCCTCGGGGCGGTCTTCTTCCTCGCGATCGTCGGCCAGGTCGTCGCGACGATGGTCGGCGCGGCCCTGCGGCGGCGGCTGACGTGGAAGCCGGCGCGGGTCGTCGACGCCTTCGCCGGCGGGGCGATCAGCGTCGTCTCGCTGCTGCTCGTGGCGTGGCTGGTCGGGACCGCGGTCGCCTCGTCGCCCTTCACCGGGCTGGCGTCGCAGGTGCGCCGCTCGCAGGTCCTGGCCATCGTCGACGACGCGGTGCCGGCGGCCGGCAAGCGCTTCTTCGCCGACTTCCGCGCCCTCATCGACGACCGTGGCTTCCCGGAGGTGTTCGGCGGTCTCGCCCCGACCGAGGCCGCCGACGTCGACCCGCCGGACCCGGCGCTCGCGCGGTCCGCGGCCGTGCAGTCCGTGCGCGACGAGGTCCTCAAGATCACCGGTGTCGCGGAGGACTGCCAGCGCCGCATCGAGGGCACCGGCTTCGTCTACGCCCCCGAGCGGGTCATGACCAACGCCCACGTCGTCGCAGGCGTGCGCGACCCCGACGTCGAGGTCGGTGACCGCAAGATCCGCGCCACCGTCGTCCTCTACGACCCGGGCCGCGACATCGCGGTGCTGCGGGTGCCGGGCCTCGGCCGCTCGCCGCTGGCCTTCACCGGCCCGGCCTCCACGGGGCAGAGCGCGGTCGTCGTCGGCTACCCTAACGACGGGCCGTTCCGCGCCGACGCCGCCCGCATCGCCCGCACCCAGAAGGCTCGCGGGCCCGACATCTACCAGCGCAGCACGGTCGTCCGCGAGATCTACGCGCTGCGCGGGCGGGTGCAGCCGGGCAACTCCGGCGGGCCGCTCATCGACACGCAGGGCAAGGTGCTGGGCGTGATCTTCGCCGCCGCTGCCGACGACCCCGAGACCGGCTACGCCCTGACCGCGGCCGAGGTGGCCTCCGACGCGCGCGCCGGGGCCACCGCGACCACGCGCGTCAGCACCCAGTCCTGCGACTGAGTCGGTCCTCACAGCGGCGCCTGCTCGACGCGGTGGTTGCAGAGTGCTTACTCTTGCAAGCAGTCGGCCACCAGCGGTCGGCGGGAGGAGGTGCGTCGTGACCGTGGACCGTCCGCGCGCCCTCGGACTCCCGGTGGGAGCGGCCTCCGCGCTGGCCGCCGCCCATGCCGCCCAGACCGGCACCGGCGAGCGCACCACCACCCGGGCCAGCCGCCGCATCGCCGCCGACCCCACCAGCACTGCGCTGCTGCTCGCGGGACCCACCGCCATGGACCTGTGGCCCGGCGTCCGTCGCGTCGGTGACGCCGGCGGCCGGGTCCTCGTCGAGGCCGAACTCCCTTCGTCCGAGTCCTCGACGTCGGCCGCCGTGCGAGCACTGCCGCCGCGACGTACCCCGACGTCGTTCGTCACCCGCTTCGAGTGGGCCGGCCCTGGCCTGCCGCTGACCGCCGGCGAGCTCACCCTCGCCTACGCCCCCGGCGCCGACGGCACGCCGTCGACCTTCGCCGCGCTCGAGCTCACCTCCGCCGACGTCTCCGGCAGCCGGCTCACGGTCTGCGCCCTGCAGTCCATGGCCGAGGCCTTCCTCGACAACCTCGCGCTCGCCGCGGAGCAGCGCAGCTCAGCTGCCTGACACCGCCCGGTCGATCTCCCCGCCCACGAGTCCCAGCACAGCGACGTCGGTCCGCTCACCCCGCAGGACGTACGCCGAGCGAAGCGTCCCCTCGTGGACGAACCCGACCCGGCGGGCCAGGCCGAAGGACCGCTCGTTGCGCGGGTCGCACTGCCAGGTGACCCGCTCCGCCCGGAGCTCGTCGCGCGCCGTGCGGAGCCCCTCGACGCAGGCGGCCCGCACGACTCCGGTGCCCTCGGCCGGCGCCGTCACCCAGCAGCCGAGCTCGACGGTCGCTGCTGCGGGGTCGTGGCGGAAGAGCACGATCCCGCCGACCAGCTCGTCGCCGTGCCACGCCCCGGCAGCGACGACCCGGCCCTCGTCACCGGTCTCGTAGGGGGCCAGCCACGCGGCTGCGCCCTCGGCGGTGTCGGTGCGCGCCGGCCACGGCAGGAACTCCGACAGCCGCGTGAGGTCGCCGGCTATGTGGCGGGCGAAGGCTAGAGGGCCAGGGTCGGCAGGTCGCCGGACTCGGCCCGGGCGGCGGCGTCCTCGGCCCGGCGCGCCAGCCCGGCGTGGTCGGCGTGCCCCGCGAGGGTGGCGGCGCCGCGGCGCAGGAGGCGGGCGCCTCCGACGGCGTTGCCGCGCTGGAGGTGGGTCATGCCGACGCAGACCTGCGCGAGCCCCTGCCACGGGCCGTCACGGTCGGCCTTCCAGGCCTCCTCCAGCACGTCGTGCGCGGAGTACCACCGGCCCACAGCGGCCAGCGTGCGGGCAAGCTCGAGTGCCTCGGACAGCGGCACGGACGGCGGGTCGAGGACGGCGTCGGGGGAGTCCACCGGGACCGGTCGGCCCAGCCGGTCACGCGCCCGCATGCTCGAGCAGCAGCTCGGTGACGAGCTCGGGGTCCTCCTCGTGCACGAAGTGCCCGAGCCCGTCGAGGACCCGCAGCTCGTAGGGCGCGCGCACGTAGTGACCCGAGCCGTGGGCGGACGTCGGCAGCAGGCAGGTGTCGAGCGCCCCGTGCAGCTGCAGCGTCGGCACGGTCACGCCGCGCTCGAGCAGCCGGGTGAAGCGCTGCCCCGACGGCCGGGTCAGCGAGCGCGCGGCCCAGCGGTACCACTCCAGCGAGCAGTTCGCGACGGCGGGCACCTGGATGGCCTCGCGGCAGCGCGCCTCGGTCTCCGCGTCGGGGAAGCCCGGCCCGCCCCAGCGGTGCAGCAGCTCGGCGACGTAGGCGCCGTCGTCGCGCACCAGCCGCGCCTCGGGCGCCTTGGGCAGCTGGAAGAACCCGATGTACGACGACGCGCGCGCCTGGGCCAGGTCGCTGCGCAGGGCCTGGCGGAACCGCAGCGGGTGCGGTGCGGCGAGGACCACGAGGGAGCGCACGACCCGTGGGTGAAGGGTCGCGACGGCCCAGGCGAGGAAGCCGCCCCAGTCGTGCCCGACGAGGACCGCGTCGTGCGCGCCGAGCGCCCGGACCATCCCGGCGACGTCGGAGGACAGCGTGTACTGGTCGTACCCGCGAGGCGGCTTGTCGGACGCGCCGTAGCCGCGCAGGTCGGGCGCGACCGCGCGGTAGCCCGCAGCGCCGAGCGCCTCGAGCTGGTGGCGCCAGCTCCACCAGAACTCCGGGAAGCCGTGCAGCAGCAGGATGAGCGGGCCGTCGGCCGGGCCGCACTCTGCGACATGGAAGCGGATGCCGTTGGCCGTGACCTCGCGGTGCCGCCACGGGCCGTCGACCAGCGCGACGGACTCCTCGGGCGGCATGGCGCCGAGGGTGTCACACGCCCGCGGGCCGCCCGTCAGGTGTGCGTGGGGTGCTTCGCCCAGTCGAGGTCGTCCTTGACCGTCTCGATGGTGCGGCGCGGCGGGCCCAGCCGCGACAGGCCCTTCTTGCCCGTCAGCGCCAGCGCACCGGCGGCCACGAGGTAGAGCAGCCCGACGATCGCGAAGCCCCAGCCGAGGCCGACCGCGCTGCCGATCGCGAAGGCGAGCGCGATGGTGAGGAAGAGCGCTCCCAGTCCCGCTGCGACGCCCGCCCCGCCGAGCATGCCGGCGCCCTTGCCGGCCCGGACCACCTCCTGGGTGATCTCGAGCTTGGCGAGCTGGACCTCCTTGCGGAGCAGCTCGGACAGGTCGGCCGTGGCCGTGGACACCAGCTGGCCGAGGGACGGCTCGACGGTCAGGTCGTCGGCCTGCCGGGCCGTCACTGGTCGTCCCTCTCGGGTGCGGGGTCGGGCGCGGTCATGGCGGGAACCTCCGGGTCGGTCGTACGCCGACCCACCCGCGGGTCGGTCGTGCTGTCGGCCTACCCGGCCCGCTCGCCGGTCACACGGTGGCGTCGGCCTCGACCCGGTCGCGGCCCGCGGCCTTGGCGGCGTAGAGGTGGCGGTCGGCCTGTACGACCAGGTCGTCGTCACCGTCGCCGGCGGCCGCGCCGACGCTGATCGTCACGGTGAGCGCGCGACCACCACCCAGGACGGGGGTCCCGCCGACGGCCATCCGCAGCCGCTCGCCCAGCGCTGCCGCGGCAGGCAGGTCCGTGTGCGGCGCCAGCACGATGAACTCCTCGCCGCCCCACCGGCCGACCAGGTCCTCGCGGCGAACGGTCGCCCCGAGGCGGCGGGCGACCTCGATGAGCACCTCGTCGCCGCCGGCGTGACCGAGGGTGTCGTTGACCTGCTTGAAGTGGTCGACGTCGATGACCAGCACGGCGAGGGGGTAGCCGTGGCGCCGCGCCCCGGAGCGCAGCCTGCGCAGGTGCTCCTCGATGTGGCGGCGGTTGTGCAGGCCGGTGAGGTGGTCGGTGCGGCTGACCCGCTCGAGCTCGTCGGCGCGGGCGCGCAGCTCGTCCTGCAGCACCTTCACCCGGACCGCCGCGGCGACCCGGGCCCGCAGCTCGCCCTGCTGCGGGGGCTTGCGGACGAAGTCGTGCGCCCCGGCGTCGAGGGCCTTCACCAGGTCGGCCTGGCCGGTGAGGATGACCACCGGCACGTCGCGGGTCGCAGGATCGACCTTGAGCTCCGCGATCACGCCGTAGCCGTCGAGCACCGGCATCTCCACGTCGAGCAGCACCACCGACGGGGCGCTCTGACGGGCGAGGTCGACGGCGACGCGGCCGTCAGCGGCCTCGACGACGGCGTAGCCGGCGTCCTCGAGCTCGACGCGGACGAGCGCGCGCACGGTCGGGCTGTCCTCCGCGAGCAGCACCACCGGGCGGTCGTCCACGCCGCGCAATCTAGTGGTGCCCCGCTCCTCGGAGAGCCCGATCGGGAGAACTGCCCGCTCAGCGGGCGGCGGGCTCCGGACGCGCGAGGCGCAGGGCGAGGGCTCCGGTGACGGCCGCCAGCGTGCTCGCGACGAGGACGGAGACGGTGGCGAGCTCGGCCACGGCGCCGTCGAAGGCCAGCTGGGCGATCAGCAGGCTCACGGTGAAGCCGCACCCGGCCAGCACGGCGACGGCGGCGACGTCGCGCCACCGCAGCGACTCCGGCAGCGCGGCGAGGCCGAGCCGCACGGCCAGCGCCGCGCCCCCGAGCACGCCGACCAGCTTGCCGACGACGAGGCCGAGCGCGATGCCGAGCCCGACCGGCTCGGTGACGACGTCGCGCAGCGCGTCGCCGGAGACCGCGACGCCGGCGGCGGTGAAGGCGAACAGCGGGACGATCAGCCCCGCGGACCACGGCTGCAGCCGGTGCTCGAGCCGCTCGGCCGGCGACTCCATCTCCCCGTCCCTGCGGTGCACCCGGGTCAGCAGCCCGAGGGCCACGCCGGCGACCGTGGCGTGCACCCCGGAGGCGTGGACGCAGAGCCATACGGCGACGGCAAGAGGGACGACGAGCCACCAGGGTGTGCGGTTGCGGCGCACGAGGGCGGCGTAGGCCACCAGCAGCGCGACCGCGCCGGCGAGCGGGAGGAGCTCGAGGTCGTCGGTGAAGAGCACGGCGATCAGCGCGATCGCACCCAGGTCGTCGACGACGGCGAGGCTCAGCAGGAGCACGCGTAGCGAGATCGGCGCGCGGGCGCCGAAGACCGCGAGGACGGCGAGGGCGAAGGCGATGTCGGTCGCTACGGGCACGGCCCAGCCGCGACCGGCCCCGTCCGACCCGGCGGTCACGGCGAGGTAGACCAGCGCTGGCACCACCATGCCGCCGAGTGCCGCGAGCGCGGGCAGCGCAGCGAGCTTGCGGTCGGCGAGCTCGCCGACGACCAGCTCGCGCTTGACCTCGAGGCCCGCGACGAAGAAGAAGATCGCGAGCAGCCCGTCGGCGACCCAGGCCTCGAGCGGCAGTCGCGCGTCGAGCGCCTCGACCCCGAAGGTCAGGTGGCGCAGGTCGTCGTAGGGACCGGCGAGCACGGTGTTTGCGACGACCAGCGCCAGGGCGGTGGCGGCGAGCATGACGAGCCCGCCGTTGCGCTCGACGCGCAGGTAGTCGGCGAAACGCACGGTTCTCCTCGGGGCAGGCGGCATCGGACCGCCGACCAGGCTTCCCGGCACACCGCCAGCAGGGAGTCAGTCCTCCGCGCTGGATGACCCCATCTTGTCATTGATGGCGTTGACGACCGTCGGGTCGGCCAGCGTCGTCACGTCACCGAGCTCGCGGTGCTCCGCGACGTCGCGCAGCAGCCGGCGCATGATCTTGCCGCTGCGGGTCTTGGGCAGCTCGGGCGTGATGAGGATCTGGCGCGGCTTGGCGATCGGCCCGATCTCCTTCGCGACGTGGTCGCGCAGCTCCTGGGCGAAGGCCTCACCGCCGGACACGTCGTCGGCGACGTCGCCGCGCACGGTGACGAAGGCGACGATCGCCTGACCGGTGGTGGGATCCTCGGCGCCGACGACCGCGGCCTCGGCGACCGACGGGTGGCTGACCAGCGCCGACTCGACCTCGGTGGTGGAGATGCGGTGGCCGCTGACGTTCATGACGTCGTCGACGCGGCCGAGCAGCCACAGCACCTGGTCGTCGTCCCACTTGGCGCCGTCACCGGCGAAGTAGCGACCCTCGAAGCGGCTCCAGTAGGTCTCGCGGAAGCGCTCCTCGTCTCCCCAGATGCCGCGCAGCATCGCCGGCCACGGCTCGTCGAGGGTGAGGAATCCGGCTTGCGCGGGGTTGCCGTTGCCGTCGACGATGTCGACCGAGACGCCCGGCAGCGGCCCCATCGCCGACCCCGGCTTGCACGACGTCACCCCCGGCAGCGGGCTGATCATCATCGCCCCGGTCTCGGTCTGCCACCAGGTGTCCACGATCGGGCACCGGTCGCCGCCGATGACCCGGCGGTACCACATCCAGGCCTCCGGGTTGATCGGCTCACCGACGCTGCCGAGGACCCTGAGGCTCGAGAGGTCGTGGGCTCCCGGCAGCTCGTCGCCCCACTTCATGAAGGTCCGGATCGCCGTCGGTGCGGTGTAGAGGATCGTCACGCCGAGCTCGGCGACGATGCGCCACCACCGGTCCTGGCCACCCGCGTCGGGAGTGCCCTCGTAGAGCACCTGCGTCGCGCCGTTGGCCAGCGGGCCGTAGGCGACGTACGAGTGCCCGGTCACCCAGCCGATGTCGGCGGTGCACCAGTAGACGTCGGTCTCGGGCTTGAGGTCGAAGACGGCCTGGTGGGTCCAGGCGACCTGCGTGAGGTAGCCGCCGGTGGTGTGCAGGATGCCCTTCGGCTTGCCGGTCGTGCCGGAGGTGTAGAGCAGGAACAGCGGGTGCTCGCTGTCGAAGGCCTCGGCCTCGTGGGTCTCGCTGGCAGCGTCCACCACGTCGTGCCACCACACGTCGCGGGTGTCGTCCCAGCCGACCTCCTGGCCGGTACGACGGACCACCAGCACCTTCTCGACCCCCGGGCAGCGGGCCAGCGCCTCGTCCACCGCGGGCTTGAGCGCCGACGGCGCACCGCGGCGGTAGCCGCCGTCGGCGGTGATGACGAAGCGCGCGTCGGCGTCGGTGATCCGGTCGACGAGCGACTGCGAGCTGAAGCCCCCGAAGACCACGCTGTGGGGGGCGCCGAGGCGCGCGCAGGCGAGCATCGCCACGATCGCCTCGGGGATCATCGGGAGGTAGAGGCAGACCCGGTCGCCGGCGCGGACCCCGAGGTCGGTGAGCGCGTTGGCCGCCTGGCAGACCTCGCGCTGCAGGTCGGCGTAGGTGAGGTCACGGCGGTCGCCCTCGGGCTCGCCGACCCAGTGGATCGCGACCCGGTCGCCGTGGCCAGCGGCGACGTGGCGGTCGACGCAGTTGACCGCGACGTTGAGCTCCCCGCAGACGAACCAGCGGGCGAAGGGCGGCTGCCAGTCGAGCACCTCGGTCCACGGCGTCGCCCACTCGAGGCGCTGCGCCTGCTCCTCCCAGAAGCCGAGCCGGTCCTTGGCCGCGTGCTCGTAGGCGTCCGCGGTGACGTTGGCGTGCGCGGCCAGGTCGGCAGGCGGGTCGAAGCGGCGGTTCTCGGTCGACAGGGCATCGAGGCCGGTCTGCTGCGTCACGGGGTTCCTCCACGGGTCGGTCTGGCGAACGTACGACGGGGGCGGCCGGCGGTCACTGCCCGGGCGCCCCCGTCATGGGTCGGGGTGGGGAGGGTCAGTGCGCGACTGCCTTCTCGGAGCCGGCGCCGGTGAGGGAGCGGACCTCCATCTCGGCGTACTTCTCAGCGTTGTACTCCTTGGACAGCACGGTCCCGAGCCAGCCGCAGAAGAAGCCGAAGGGGATCGAGACCAGCCCGGGGTTCTCCAGCGGGAACCACGAGAAGTCGGTGCCGAGCCCGAACAGCGAGCCGCTGGTGTCGGGGGCGCCGTTGACGCCCGGGACGACCTTGCCGGACACGACCGGCGAGAAGGCCACGAGGACGACGCTGGAGACGAGGCCGCCGTAGATGGCGGACACGGCGCCTGCGGTGTTGAAGCGCTTCCAGAACAGGCTGTAGAGGATCGCGGGCAGGTTGCCCGACGCGGCGACAGCGAAGGCCAGCGCGACGAGGAACGCGACGTTGAGCTTCTGCGCGTAGATGCTCAGCACGATCGAGACAGCACCGATGGCGATGGCGGCGATGCGTGCGACGCGGACCTCCTGCCGCTCGTTGGCCGTGCCCCGCTTGATGACGCTGGCGTAGATGTCGTGGGCGAAGGAGCTGGACGACGCCAGGGTCAGGCCGGCGACGACCGCGAGGATCGTGGCGAAGGCGACCGCGGCGATGATGGCGAGCATCAGGGTGCCGCCGGTGTCGCCGAAGAAGTCCGCGCCGATGGCCTGCGCCAGCTGCGGTGCGGCGGTGTTGCCCGACGGCGACTGGGCGATGATGTCCGCCCGCCCGACCAGGGCCGCGGCACCGAAGCCCAGGGCGATCGTCATCAGGTAGAACGAGCCGATGATGCCGATCGCCCACAGGACGGACTTCCGGGCGGCCTTGGCGTCCGGCACCGTGTAGAAGCGCGTGAGGATGTGCGGCAGACCGGCGGTGCCGAGCACCAGCGCGATGCCGAGGCTGATGAGGTCGAGCTTGCCGGTCACGCCCTGCAGCACGGTGCCGTACTTCTGCCCCGGGTTGAGGAAGGCGTCGCCCTTGCCGCTGTTCTCCGCGGCCGCGCCCAGCAGAGCGCTCACGCTGCCGCCGAACTTGATCATCACGAGGATGGTGACGAGGGTCGTGCCGGTCATCAGCAGCACGGCCTTGATGATCTGCACCCAGGTGGTGCCCTTCATGCCACCCACGGTGACGTAGAAGATCATCAGCGCGCCCACCGCGACGATGGTGATGTTCTTCGCGGCGGGGCTGCTGACCCCGAGAAGCAGCGTGACGAGGGCACCCGCGCCGACCATCTGCGCGAGCAGGTAGAAGATCGAGACGGTGATCGTCGAGATGCCCGCGGCCACGCGCACGGGCCGCTGCTTCATGCGGAACGCGAGGACGTCGGCCATCGTGTACTTCCCGCTGTTGCGCAGCAGCTCCGCGACGAGCAGCAGCGCGACCAGCCAGGCGACGAGGAAGCCGATCGAGTAGAGGAAGCCGTCGTAGCCCGACAGCGCGATGATGCCGGCGATGCCGAGGAAGCTCGCGGCCGACATGTAGTCGCCACCGATGGCGACGCCGTTCTGCGGCCCGGTGAGCGAGCGCCCGCCGGAGTAGAAGTCGGCTGCCGTCTGGTTGTTGCGGCTCGCCTTGACAGTGATGACGAGGGTCAGCACGACGAAGGCCACGAACAGGCCGATCGTCAGGGCGCGCTGCCCGCCGTCGACGGCGGCCGCCGCCGCGACCGGGTTCACCGCTGCGCCCCGGCGACCGGCGTGCCGTCGGTGAGGTCGATGCGCGTGCCGCTCGGCTCGTCGGCCTCGAGGCGCTCGCGGATGCGGTCCGCCGTCGGGTCGAAGTGCTTGTCGGCGTACCGGGAGTAGACGAAGGCGATCGCGAAGGTCGAGACGAACTGCAGGAGCCCGAGGACGTAGGCCACGTTGATCTCGCCGAGGACCTTGTTGTCCATCAGGTCGCGGGCGTAGGCCGTCAGCAGCACGAAGCCGAGGTACCAGGCGAGGAACAGCACCGTCGCCGGGAAGACGAAGCGGCGCAGGGTCCGCTTCAGCCCCTGGAACTCGTCGGTGGCCTGGACCTCGGCGTAGGTGGACCCCCCTCCCGCGTAGGTGGCGGAGCGCTCGTGCGTGGTGCTCACCCGGATCTCCCTCTGCTCGGCGGCGTGATGGCGGTCACCGTAGGAACGAGGGGCGACCGCGTCACCGGGTTGTCGGCCGTGTTGCGCCGGTGGACCCGGGTCCTGCGCCGAGCGGTCGGGAGAGCGCGCCGAGCGGTCAGGCGTCGCGGGGCCGGTCGAGGCCGAGGGCCTCGGGCGCGTGGAGACGCAGCATGGTGCGACCGACGTCGCGGGGCACCTGCGCGCGGGTCGCGAGCGAGACGCCGACCATCACCGCGAAGGCGGTCGGCACCGTCCACGCCGCCGGCTGCGCGAGCAGCGCCGCCGGCCACCCGCGGTCGACCGCGCCGAAGAGGGTGAGCAGCACGGCGGCAGCCGCCAACCCGCCACCTGCGCAGAGGCCCGCCGCTGCTCCGGCCGCTGTCAGGCCCCGCCACCAGATCCCCAGCACCAGCAGCGGGCAGAACGACGACGCGGCCACGGCGAACGCCAGACCGACGACCTGGCCGACAGGGAGCCCGGACGCCGGGAGGGCGAGCGCGAGCGGCACCAGCCCGGCGATCACCGCCGCCTTGCGGAAGTCGCGCACCGTCCCGCGCAGCACGTCCTGCACCAGCACCCCGGCGGTCGACACGAGCAGCCCGTTCGAGGTGGACAGGAACGCCGCGAAGGCGCCCGCCACGAGCAGGGCCTCGAGCAGCTGGCCGCCTGTCCCGCCGAGCAGAGCGCCGGGCAGGGCCAGGACGACGGCGTCGGTGCGACCGGTGAGCAGCAGCTCGGGGACGTAGAGCCGGCCGAGGGCGCCGTAGAGAGCGGGCAGGAGGTAGAAGGCGCTGAGCAGCGCGAGGACGACCAGGGTGGTACGACGCGCAGCCGGTCCGTCGCGGTTCGTGTAGAAGCGGACCAGCACGTGGGGCAGGCCCATCGTGCCGAGGAAGGTCGCCAGCACCAGGGCGTAGGTCGAGTACAGCGGGTGCTCCGTCCCTCCCGCGCCCGACAGCGGGCTGGCCCAGTCCGCACCCGTCGCCGCCTCGAGCCGCGCGACGTGGGGGACCTCCGACCCGGCCGGGAAGACCAGCGTGCTGCCTTCGCGCAGGGTGCGCTCGCCCGGGACGAGGGTCGTCGTCGCGCCGTCGAGCACCACGACCACCGGTCGGGTGACCTCGATGACGACGCGGGCGTCGACCTCGACGGTGGTCCTCTCGCGAAAGACCGGCCCCGCAGGTGACGCCAGGTCCGGGGACCCGTCGGCGCGCCAGGCAAGGACGAGGAACAGCGCCGGCACGGCGAGCGCGGTGAGCTTGAGCCAGTACTGGAAGGCCTGCACGAAGGTCGCGCTGCGCATGCCGCCGCCCGCGACGTTGACGATGACGACTGTCGCGACGAGGACCGCGCCGACCCAGACGGGCGCACCGGTCGTCGCGCGGAGGGTGAGGCCGGCCCCCTGCAGCTGGGGCACGAGGTAGAGCCACCCGATGCCCACGACCAGCACGGTGCAGATGCCGCGGACCCGGCGGGAGCCGAGCCGCGCCTCGGCGAAGTCGGGCACCGTGTACGCCCCCGACCGGCGCAGCGGCGCAGCGACGACGAGCAGCAGGACGAGGTAGCCCGCGACGAAGCCCACGGGGTACCAGAGGGCGTCGGCGCCGTAGGCCATCACCAGGCCGGCGACCCCGAGGAACGACGCGGCGCTGAGGTACTCCCCGCCGATGGCGCTCGCGTTCCACAACGGTCCGACGCTGCGCGAGGCCACCAGGAAGTCGCTGGTGGTGCGGGCCATCCGCAGCCCGTAGACGCCGATGCCGACGGTCCCGACCACGACGAGGACGACCGCGACCACGTCGAGGCCGGCTGGGCTCACCGGCGCACCAGCTCGACGAACTCCCTCTCGTTGCGCTCGGCACCCCTGACGTAGGCCCAGCCGGCGGCGAGCAGGGCGGGGTGGACTGCCACGCCCAGCAGCAGCCAGGGCAAACGCAGACCGAGGACCGTCGCGTCGCGGGTCGCGGGCACGAGGGCGAACAGCAGGGGCAGCCCGGCGAGCAGCGCGAAGAACAGCCCGCCGACACGCAGCGCGAGAGCGAGCTGGGCGCGCACCAGGGAGCGCACCAGGAGCTCGCCGACCACGTCCTGCTCCGACAGGGCCCGCAGTGCGGGCGCGCCAGGTGGCCGACGCCCGGCATGCGTCCGCGGGCCGGTGACGGTGACGCGGCGCGCGTCACTCACCCGCGTTCGCCGCTCTGGGTGCGTGCCCGGCGGACGAGCCGGTCCTTGAGCTCGCGTGCGTGGCGCCGGCTGACGGGGATCGTCGTACCTCCGACCTGCACCGCGTTGCCGCCGCCCGGCTCCACGCGCAGCTCCGTGATGTGGCCCGCGGCGACCAGGTAGGAGCGGTGCACCCTGACGAAGCCCGCCCGGGCCCAGCGCTCCTCCAGCGTGGCGAGGGCGACCCGCACGAGGTGGTTGCCGGTGGCGGTGTGCAGCCGCGCGTAGTCCCCGGAGGCCTCGACGTAGAGCACGTCGTCGCGGGCGACGAACCGCGTCACGCCGCCCAGCTCGACCGCGATGGTCTCGTTGTCGGGGGGCGCGGCCGCCGCGCCGTCTGCGCGCAGCTCGATGAGGCGCCCCACGGCCTCGGCGAGCCGCTCCTGCCGCAGCGGCTTGAGGAGGTAGTCGACGGCACCGAGGGCGAAGGCGTCGAGCGCCTGGTCGTGCGCGGTCACGAAGACGACCTGTGGCGGGTCCGCGAACCGGCCGAGGACACGCGCGAGGTCGATGCCGGAGAGCCCGGGCATCCGGATGTCGAGGAAGACCGCGTCCACCTCCCCCTCGTCGATGGCCCGCAGGGCCGTCGTCGCGTCGGTGGCCGTGCGGACCGAGCCGACCCGCGGGTCGGCGCGCAGCAGGAACGCCAGCTCGTCGAGGGCGGGGGGCTCGTCGTCGACGGCGAGGACGGCCAGCTGCCGGGTCACGAGGCCCGCACCCCGGCGACGAACTTCGGCACGCGCAGCGACACCTTTGTGCCCGCCCCGGGCGCGGTCTCCACGACCAGCCCGTGGTCGTCGCCGAAGACCGCGCGCAGGCGTGCGTCGACGTTGGACAGCCCCTGCGACCTGCCGGCCGTGCCGGCCAGCGCCGCCCGGATCCGGTCGGGGTCGCTGCCTGCCCCGTCGTCCTCCACCGAGATGGTGCAGTCGGCCCCGGCGTCCTCGGCGAGGATCGCGATGGTCACCCGTCCCGTGCCGGCCTCCATGCCGTGCTTCACGGCGTTCTCGACCAGGGGCTGCAGGCACAGGTAGGGGACCGCGACCGGGAGCACCTCGGGGGCGACGCGCAGCACGACGTCGAGCCGATCGCCGAAGCGGGCCCGCTCCAGCCGGAGGTAGCGGTCGATGGAGCGCAGCTCCTCGGCGAGCGTCGTGTAGTCGCCATGGGTCCGGCTCGAGTAGCGGGTGAAGTCGGCGAAGTCGAGCAGCAGTGCGCGAGCGCGCTCCGGGTCGGTGCGGACGAACGACGCGATGGCGGTGAGCGCGTTGTAGACGAAGTGCGGGCTGATCTGCGCGCGCAGTGCGCTCATCTGCGCCTCGCCGAGCCGGCGGCGCGAGTCGTCGAGCTCGGCCAGCTCGAGCTGGCCCGAGACCCAGCGCGCCACCTCCTCGACGGTGCGGACCCGCCCCGGGGAGACCGAGGAGGAGTACGACCCAAGGGCACCGACCACGCGGTCGTCCACGACGAGCGGCGTCACCACGGCGGTCCGGACTGGGCAGTCCGGGACGGTGCAGGCCAGGTCGCGGCTGATCGTCGTACGCCCGTCGGCCATCGCCTCGTCAGCGGTGCTGGTGGGGACGTGGTGGTCGCCCGACCCCTCCCAGACCAGCAGCGACTCCAGGTCGTGGAGGGCGACGGCGGCGCCGCCGAGGAGGCGGTGCAGGTGGGGGGCGCTGCGGGCCGCGGCGTCGACGGTGAGGCCCTCGCGCAGGGGCCTGGCCAGCAACGAGGCCTCGTGGAGCGCATCGTGGGTCGCCTGCTCGGCCGGGCTCACGAAGACCGGACGTCCACGGCGGCGCAGCAGCGGGCCCATGTCGGCGAACCTACGCCGCGCGTCGAACCGTCCGGCCCCGGCGTCCGTAGGTGAGGGCGTGGCGACCACCCGACTCGAGGCGGCCCCCGACGCCGGCCTGCGCGCTCTCGTCGAGGAGCACGGCGGCGCGCTGCTCGCCTACGTCACCCGGCAGCTCGGTGACCGCGGC
Source organism: Mycobacteriales bacterium (assembly GCA_030697205.1). NCBI lineage: Bacteria > Bacillati > Actinomycetota > Actinomycetes > Mycobacteriales > Mycobacteriales bacterium. The sequence continues at coordinate 194,584 of JAUYQP010000013.1, read as the reverse complement.
CGCGCCGAGGACGTCGTGCAGGAGGTGTTCGTCCGGGCCTGACGGCGGGCGGAGACCTTCGACCCGACCCGCGGCGAGCTGCGCGGGTGGATGTTCGTGATCGCCCGCAACCTCGTCACCGACCTGCACCGCGCCGACGCGGCCCGTCCGCGCACGGCCGGCGACGAGTGGCTGCTGGAGACCGCTCCCGCCGCCGACGAGCTGGAGGCAGCGCTGGGCGCGTGGACGATGACGGAGGCCCTGTCGCGGCTCACGCCGGCGCATCGCGAGGTGCTGACGCTGCTCTACTACCGCCGGCTGTCGGTCGCCGAGGCTGCCGTCGTCGTGGGTGTCCCGGCCGGCACCGTGAAGTCCCGCTCGACCTACGCCCTGCGCGCGCAACGGCTCGTCCTCGAGGAGATGGAGGTGGCGCCGTCATGACGCGCCGCGACACCCACGACCAGGTCGCCGACCTGCTCGGCCCGCTCGCCCTCGGCGTCCTCGACCCCGCCGAGCGCGCTCGCGCGGAGCGCCACGTCGCCAGCTGTGCCCGCTGCCAGGACGCGCTCGCCGAGCTCACTGAGACCGCCGGGCTGCTCGGCAGGCTGACCCCTGACGAGGTGGACAGCGGCGCGCTGCTGCCGAGCGCCGGCTTCGCCGATCGCGTCGTCACCGAGATCGCCGCGCGCCGCCGCGCCGCCGAGGCCCGGATGCGCCGGCTGCAGGTCGTGCTCGCCGGAGCGTCCGCACTGGCCGTCCTCGTCGGCGGCATCGCGACCGCCACCGGTCTTTCCCGCGAGGCCCCGCCCGCTGCCACCGTCGAGGCGCTGCGGGTGACCTCCGCACCGGGCGTGCAGGCCGAGGCCCGCGCGATCGCCCACACGTGGGGGGTCGAGATCGTCCTCACGGCGACCGGCTTCGAGAAGGGCACGACGTACGCCGTGGAGGTCCTCGACCGGCAGGGCGTCCGTAGCACCGCCGGCGCCTTCGTCGGCACCGGCGCGCGCACGATGGTGCCGGCTCAACTCCGCGGTGCTCCGCCCCGACGCGGTGTCGTTCCGCGTCCGGGACGCCGCCGGTGTCGAGCAGGTCACCGGCACCCTCGGGTGACCCCAGTGCCTGCCGACCCGAGATCAACAGCACATGTGCACGCGCTGTGCGCCGGGCGCGAGCGTGGGCGTCGAGCACAATGTGCTGTTGATCATCAGGTGACCTGCACGGGACTCGCCGGTGTGTCGCGTGCAGACCACCTGTCGATCACCTGATCTGGGGGTGGGGCGGTGGGGGTGGGCCTGGCGCCCGGGCGCGGCCGGGCGGCTAGCGTCGAGGGAGTGACCGATCCGCTCGCCCCTCTGCTCGCTCTCCCCGGTGTCGCCGAGGCGGTGGCGGAGGCGCGCGCCGCGGTCGACGGCCTGCTGTCGCACCGGGTCCTGCGCCGCCGGTCGGCCGAGGTCACCGCCGAGTCGGCGCTGCGCGGCGCCCGCGCGAGTGCGCAGCTCGAGGGCGCCGGCATCGAGCTCGAGCGGTTGCGCGGCCAGCTGCTCGCGGGCACTCCCGTCGACCGGGCCGACCACGACGAGCGGGCCGCGACGATCGTCACCGCCGCCGTCCGGTTGCACGCCGACCTCGGCAGCGTCGTCGCGTCCTGGCGCCACAGCCCCAAGCAGGCGCTCGCCCGGCTGCACGTCATCGCGGCGTCGGAGCTGGTCAGCGACCCTGACCTGCTGGGGCGCCCGCGCACGGACGCGACAGCGTCGTACGACGACCCGCTCCGGCTGGGACCGCCACCCGCTCCGCTGGAGGTCGCGGCGCGTCTCGACGGCCTGGCCAGGGTCGTCCTCAGCACCACCGCACCGGCCGTCGTCGTCGCCGCGGTCGTGCACGGCGAGCTGCTGGCGCTGCGCGCCTTCGGGAGCCTCGACGGGCTGGTCGCGAGGGCCGCGGCCCGGCTGGTGCTCATCGAGCGCGGCCTGGACCCGAAGGCGGTCAGCGCCCCCGAGGTGGGTCACGTCGAGCTGCACCACGCCTACCAGGACGCGGCGGTGGGCTACGTCGAGGGCGGCCCCGACGGCGTCGCCGCGTGGGTGGGCCACTGCGCGCAGGCGGTGGCGCTCGGGGCGCGCGAGGGCGTCGCGGTCTGCGAGGCGATCCAGCGCGGGACGGTCTAGCGCGCGGACCCGGGCATGACGGAACGGGGGCGTCCCGTGAGGGGCGCCCCCGTCGCCATGCAGTCGATTCGAGTGACCATGCGTGCTGTCCTGATCGTCGTACCGGGCCCGGTGGACGGTCCTCTCGGATGGCGGCGGGTGGGCCCGCTCGACGTGCCTCTCGCGGCTGGTCGCACGTGGGTGCTCGGAACTCCTGCACGGACCGCCGTCGGAGGGATCTTCGTCCGCCCGCTGGCGGTGGTCCGTGACTCAGTTGTACGCCCGGTCAGCGCCGTGCGCAAGACCCAATGTGACGACGGTCACAGACCTCGTCGGGACCGGCGCGCGGCCGCCCACGCGAGCCCGGCGACGCCGACGGCGACCACCGCGCCGGCTCCCAGGACGGGTGCCGGCGGGGCGCTCAGAGCGGGGATCCGGTCTCGCAGCCGCACTGGCCGGGCGAAGACGAGCACCGGCCAGTCGCGCTCCGTGGCGAGCTTGCGCAGCGCCTTGTCCGGGTTGACCGCGAAGGGGTGACCGACGGCCGCGAGCATCGGCACGTCGGTCGCGGAGTCGCTGTAGGAGTAGCACTCGGCGAGGTCGTAGCCCGCGGTCTGGGCGAGGTCGCGGATCGCCACGGCCTTGCCCTCGCCGTAGCAGTAGAAGGCGATGTCGCCGGTGTACTTCCCGTCCTCGACGACCATCCGGGTCGCGATGACCCGGTCGACCCCGAGCATCTCGCCGATGGGGCCGACGACCTCCTCGCCGCTCGAGCTGACCAGCACGACGTCGCGGCCGGCGGCGCGGTGCTCCTCGAACAGCGCCACCGCCTCGTCGTAGACCATCGGCTCGATGAGCTCGTGCAGGGTCTCGGCGACGATGTCGTGCACCTGCTGGACGTCCCACCCCGCGCACAGCGCCTTGAGGTAGTCGCGCATCTTGTCCATCGAGTCCTCGTCGGCGCCCTGCAGCAGGTAGACGAACTGCGCGAAGGAGCTCTTGAGGACGGCCCGGCGGTTGACGAGCCCGCCCTTGTAGAAGTGCCTGCCGAACGCCAGCGTCGAGCTCTTGGCGATGACGGTCTTGTCCAGGTCGAAGAACGCGGCGGCACGGGTCACACCCCGCAACCTACGGGGGAAGGGTCCTGTGGCGGTGAGGGCCACGTTTGGGGCCTTGCGTCGCGGGGAGAACGTCGTCAGGGCGGATGTCGCTAGCACGTGTCGTCCCCCTTCCGGATCGGGCCCTGCTCACCCCCCCCGGAGCAGGGCTCCAGCGTGACGACCCCCCGCCACCCCCCCCGGCGGGGGGTCGTCCGCTGTCCGGCTGGCTTCTCCACAGATCCGTGGGACCCCCTAGCGGCCGGCAGGTGCTGCGCCCAGGGTCATGGGCGGCCGCGGACGCGCGCGGCCCGGACCCTCGGAGGCCCCCGTGCCCGCTCCACTGCCCGCCCGTCCGCTGGTGGTGACCGGCGACCCGGTGCTGCTCGACGACGTCCTGCGGCTGGCGGCTGCCGCGGGGACCGTCCCCGAGGTGGTCGCCGACGCAGGAGCGGCGCGCCGTTCCTGGCCGACCGCCCCGGTCGTCCTCGTCGGCGCCGACCAGGTCGCGGCGGCTCTGCGCGCCCAGCTGCCGCGCCGCGCCGGTGTCGTGCTGCTGGGTGCCGACCTCGACGATGGCGGCGTCTGGCAGCGCGCGGTCGGCCTCGGTGCCGAGCACGTGTGGTTCCTGCCCGACCACGAGGCCGAGGTGACCACCGCGCTGGCGGACGCGCGCGACGGTGCGGCCGACCTTGCGCCGCTGCTCGCCGTCGTCGGGGGCAGGGGAGGGGCCGGGGCGACGACCCTCGCCGTCGGGTTGGCCCTCGCAGGCGTACGCCGGGGGCAGCGGGCGCTGCTCGTCGACGGTGACCCGCTGGGAGGTGGCGTCGACCTCGTGCTCGGTGGCGAGTCCGACCCGGGGCCGCGCTGGCCCGAGCTGTCGGGCACCCAGGGTCGGCTGTCGGCGCCCGCGCTGGCCGCCGCGGTGCCGGTCATGTCGGGCGCGGGCGTGCTGTCGTGGGACCGCGGTCATGCCCACTCCGTGCCGCCCGAGGCGATGGAAGCGGTGCTCGGGGCTGCGCGCCGCGGCCACGACCTAGTGGTGGTGGACCTCCCCCGTCGACCGGACGCCGCCGGTCGCGTCGCCCTGGCCGCGGCGACCACGACGCTGCTGGTCGTCCCGGCCGAGGTGCGGGCGGCCGCCGCGGCCTCGAGGGTCGCCTCATCGGTCGGACTGCTCTGCCGCGACCTGCGCGTCGTCGTGCGCGGACCGTCACCACTCGGCCTCGGTGGTGGCGAGATCGCCCGTGCGCTGGGGCTCCCCCTCGCCGGGGAGATGCGTGCGGAGCGCCACCTTGACGCGCAGCTCGATCGTGGCGACCCGCCGGGACGCCGGGCCGGCGGACCGCTCGCGGGGCTGTGCGACCGGCTCGTGGAGGAGTGCTGTCGCGAGCGCTCGGTGCCCGGACGCCTCGCGGCGTGAGCGGCCTCGACCCCGAGCTGCTCGACCGGGTGCGCCGTCGCGTGGCCTCGTCGGGTGGCCCGCCGACGCCGGCTGTCGTGTCGGCGGCGTTGCAGAGCGAGGGCGGCGCCTTGCGGGGTGACGGCGACCTGCTCGCGGTGCTGCGGGCGTTGCAGTCGGAGATCGTCGGGACCGGCCCGCTCGAGTCCTTGCTCGCCGACCCTGCCGTCACCGACGTGCTCGTCAACGGCCCGCGCGAGGTCTGGGTCGACCGGGGCGGCGGGCTCGAGCGGGTCGACGTGCGCTTCCCGGACGAGGCCTCGGTGCGGCGGCTCGCCGCGCGGCTCGCCGCGCCGACCGGCCGCCGTCTCGACGACGCCCAGCCGTGGGTCGACGCGCGGTTGCCCGGCGGTGTGCGGCTGCACGCGGTGCTGCCGCCGCTCTCGCCGAGCGGCACCCTGCTGTCGCTGCGCGTGGCGCGCAGCACCGTGCTCAGCGTCGAGGAGCTGGTCGCGACGGCGACCGTCCCCCCGGACGGGGCGCTGCTGCTGCGGTCGCTGGTCGCGTCGCGGGCGGCGTTCCTCGTCACGGGCGGCACCGGCACCGGCAAGACGACGCTGCTCACCGCCCTGCTGTCGCTCGCCGACCCCCGCGAGCGCCTGCTGCTCGTCGAGGACGTGGGCGAGCTCGCTCCCGCCCATCCCCACGTGGTCCGGCTCGAGGCACGACCGCCCAACGTCGAGGGCGCCGGTGAGGTGGCGCTGCGCGACCTCGTCCGCCAGGCCCTGCGGATGCGGCCGGACCGGCTCGTCGTCGGTGAGGTCCGGGGCGCGGAGGTCGTCGACCTGCTCGCCGCCCTCAACACCGGGCACGAGGGCGGCTGCGGCACCCTCCACGCCAACTCCAGCACCGACGTCCCCGCTCGCCTCGAGGCCCTCGCGGCAGTGGCCGGGCTCGGCCGCGACGCCCTGCACAGCCAGCTCGCCTCGGGGCTGCGGGTCGTCGTGCACCTGGCCCGGGTGGGGGGTCGCCGACGTGTGGCGGAGGTCGCGCTGCTCGTCCGCACCGACCGGCTCGTGGCGGCCGTTCCTGCCTGGACCTGGGACGGCCGGTCCGCGGGCGGTGGCGCCGGACCTGCCGCTGCGGGGCTGGCCGACCTGCTCGGCGCCCCGTGACGGCGGTCGCCCTCGCGGCCGTCCTCGCCGCCCTGTCGGCAGGGCTGTCGGTGAGCGGTGGCCTCGCGGGTGCGCAGGGGCGCGGGGTGCTCACGCCGGGCGCCGCAGTGCCGCGGCGCGCGCCCGAGTGGGTGCGGCACCCCGCTGTCCTCGCCGGCACCGTGGCCGCGGGCGGCCTGCTGCTTGGCGGCCCGGTGGCCGCGCTGCTCGCCCCCGTGGCCGCCCTCGTCGTGCGCAGCGCGCGGCGCGAGCGGACGCGTGCGGTCAGGACCGCTCGCGAGCAGCGGCGTGCGGTCGAGGCCGTGCAGGCGCTCGGCTCCGAGCTGCGGGCCGGCCGGACCCCGGGTGATGCCTTGGGTGTCGCGGCCGAGCAGGCGACCGGTCCGGTCGGGACCGCGTTGCGGCGGGCGTCGCAGGCGGCGTCGCTCGGCGGTGACGTGCCCGCGGCGTTGATGTCGACGGACGGCTGCGCGCTGCTCGGCTCGCTCGCCGTGTGCTGGCGGGTCTGCTCCGGCACGGGCAGCGGTCTGGCTGCCGCCGTCGAGCGGATCGCGGAGGGGCTCGTCGCCGACGCCGACCGCCGGCGCGCGTTGGAGTCCGAGCTCGCGGGTCCGAGGGCCACCGCCGGGCTGCTCGCGGTCCTCCCCGTCGCGGGGGTCGGCCTCGCCGCAGGGCTCGGCGGTGACCCGTTGCAGGTCCTGCTGCACACCCCGGTCGGCGCGGTCTGCCTCGTCGCCGGGGTGGTCCTCGACCTACTCGGCCTGCTGTGGACCCGTGCTCTCGTACGGCGGGCGCTGGCGGCATGACGGCGCTCGCCGCCGTGCTGGCGGGAGTCGCGCTGCTCCTCCTGCTGCGTCCCGGCACCCGGCCGGTGGACCGGCTGGGCCGCGTGGCGGCCCGACCCGTCACCGCCGGTCCCCCCGACCCCGGGCCACCTCTTCCCGATGCGGCCCGCTCCGCCGCTGCGTGCGCCCTCGCCGCAGCGGCCCTGGTGCTGCTGCTCGGCGGAGCCGTCGGTCTCGTCCTCGGCGCGGCTACGGCGCTGCTCGGACCCCGAGCGCTTCGTCGGCTCGAGCCTGCCGCGGTGTGTGAGGAGCGCCGTCGTCTCGAGGCTGACCTCCCGCTCGCGCTCGATCTGCTCGCGGCCTGTCTCGCCGGAGGTGCCACGCTGGCCGGCGCGTCGACCGCGGTGGGTGCCGCCGTCGGCGGACCGATCGGCCAGCGGCTGGCAAGGGTGTCGGGTGCGCTCGCCGTCGGCGGCCCTGCCGAGGAGGCTTGGGCCGGTCTGGCCGTCGACCCCGACGACCCGCTCGCGCCGGTGGCGAGAGCGCTCTCGCGCAGCGCCCGCAGCGGTGCGCCGGTGGCGGTGGCTGTCGTACGGGTCGCCGACGAGGCGCGCGCCGCCGCCCGGGGCCGAGGCGAGAAGGCGGCCCGCCGGGCGGGCGTGCTCGCCGTCGGACCGCTGGCCGTCTGCTTCCTCCCGGCGTTCGTCCTCGTCGGTGTCGTGCCCGTGGTCGTGGGGCTGGTGGCTCCGTTGCTTGCCTCGCTGTGACCGGCAGGGGCCTGGGCGGGCCGTCCACAGCCGGCAGGTCCCTCCACAGATCTGTCCAGGCCCCTGTCGGAGGCTCGACCGGAGGGCCAGCGTGGTCGCTGTCGGACAACCGTCTGGCTCCCGTGCGCCGGCCGCCCTCCGCGGCGTCGACGCCCAGCAAGGAGGTCCTCCCATGCGCCGTCTCGCCGAGACCCGCTCCGCCCTCGCCGCCGCCCCGCTGGCGGTCGTCACTCGCGTGCAGTCCCGCGTCCTCGCGGGCTCAGACCGCGAGGCCGGCATGACCACGGCGGAGTACGCCGTGGGCACCGTCGCCGCGTGCGGCTTCAGCGGTGTCCTCTACAAGGTCATCACCAGTGACCAGGTGCTCGACATCGTGAAGGGGGTGATCGGGCGGGCGCTCCGGCTGTCGTTCTGACCCGACTGCCCGGGTGGCGGTGCGCCCCCCGCACCGCCGCCCGGGCCCGGCCCGGGGAGGGCAGATGGCTCCACGCACCACCCGCGACCGTGGCTCCACCACGGCCGAGACGGCCGTCGCGCTGCCGGCCCTTGTCGTCGTACTCCTGCTCGGTGTCTGGGTCCTGGCCTGCGTCGCCGCCCAACTGCGCTGCGTCGACGCCGCCCGTGTAGCGGCGCGGGAGCTCGCCCGGGGCGAGTCGATCAGCGCGGCGACCGCCGCGGCCCGGCCCGTCGCGCCCGGTGGGGCCGAGGTCCGGGTGCGACGCGACGGCGACAGCGTCGAGGTCCTCGTCAGCGCCAAGGTCCGTCCGCTCGGTCGGCTCCTCGGCCTGGTGCCCGCGACCCCGGTGGGCGCCCGCGCGCTCGCCCTCGTCGAGCAGCCCCCGTGACGCGCGGCGACCGCGGCTCGGGCACGGTCCTCGTGCTGTGCCTGGCGATGGTCCTGACTGGGACCACCGTCGTCCTGGCGGGCCTCGGTGCGGCGGCCGTCGCCCGACACCGGGCCGCCTCCGCCGCCGATCTCGCCGCGCTGGCCGCAGCCGACCGGGTGCTCGACGGGGAGACCGCGGCCTGCGCGGCGGCACGCCGGGCCGGCGACGCGGTGGGCGCCCGGGTCCGCGCCTGCCGGCTCGACGGCGACCGGGTGACGGTCGTCGTCGAGGTCCGACCCGCCGGCGCGCTCGCCGGACTGGGGTCAGCGGCCGCGACGGCGCGCGCCGGCCCGGGGGAACGCGTCGGGTCCCCGACGCGTCTGGTCCCGTGACAGGTCGCGCTGAAGCCGCAGCGCCAATCTGCCGACACAGCACGGGACGAGTCCGGGCACACCGGGCGCGCCGGAAGGAGGAGGGCAGCGACCGGGGACCCCGGGCGTAACCTCGGAAGCCCTTCCTCGTTGGCCTCGACGAGCCTGACGTCCGGTTCCCGACCGGGTGTCCGGATCGGGTCGGACCGGGACGAGACGGTCAGCCCCTAGGGCCGTTGCACAGGACAGGAACCGCGCACCACCGCACCGCACGACCAGAACCACCGAGAAGCAGGAGCCATGCAGCCGTCGTTCGTCACCCCGCCGGTACCGCCCGCCGCGCGGTCCTTCGGCGCCCTGCTCGGTGACGCGCTGCGCCGCCCCGGCGGTCGCCGGGCAGTCTCGGTGCTCTCGCTCGTGCTCTTCCTCGCCGGCGCGGGCATGTTCGCCTACCCCGTCGGCACGGACCTCTACAGCCGCTACAAGCAGGGCCAGCTGTCCGGCGCGTTCGACGACCCGCAGGTCCGCGAGGCCTACCGGCTGCGCAAGATCGGCGTCGGGGAGGGTCTGACCCGTCTGCGCATCAAGAAACTCGGCGTCGACGTCCTCGTCGTCGAGGGCACCACCCCCGCTGCGCTGCGCGCCGGCGCCGGTCACTACCCAGACTCCCCGCTCCCCGGGGAGGTCGGCAACGTCGCGATCGCCGGCCACCGCACCACCTTCGGGCGGCCGTTCAACCGGATGGACGAGCTCGGCCCCGGCGACGTCCTCGAGCTCGAGACACCGTTCTCGGTCTTCACCTACAAGGCGGTCAAGGACTTCGGCGGCCACAGCAACCCGTGGGTCGTGAAGCCGACAGACTTCTCCGTCGTCGCGCAGGAAGGTGTGAAGAAGGGCTTGACCCTGACCACCTGCCATCCGAAGGGAAGTGCGAAGCAGCGTCTCGTCATGCGCTTCGAGCTGGTGGGGGAGAAGGCCGTGGAGCGCAAGGGGGACAGCACATGACCAGGCGTATGACGCTGCTGAGGCTCGCGCTCGTCGGGCCGCTGTCGGGGGCCGCACTGCTCGTGGCGGCCGCCCCGGCCTCCGCCGCCATCGTCACCCCGGGCGCGGGCACGACCTACACCTCCGACACGACCGTCGCCATCGAGGCGACCGTCCCGCAGAGCAGCACCCAGTCGACGCTCGTCCTCAAGGGCCCGGACGGGAGCAGCCGCACCCTCGGCACCTCCGGCGACCGCGACAGCCTGGGTCGCTACCCCGCTCAGACCCTTCGCGGGAGCCTCGACACCGATTGCGCGACCGCCGACTGCTCGCCCGGTCAGGTGAAGCCCGCCCGCAACGGCACCTGGACCGTGCAGCTGTCCGGTGCGCAGAGCGACAGCCAGGCGTTCGTGCTGAAGGTGGCACCGAAGGCGCCGACCTCGGTCCGGGCGCAGACGACGGCCTTCCGTGAGATCACCGTGAGCTGGACCCGCGGCGACGAGCCCGACCTCACCGGGTTCACGCTCTACGACGACAGTGGCGCCGTCGTCCGCGACGGCATCGGCATGGGGGCCTGCTCCGGCACCTCCTGCTCCACGACGCTGACCTACGGCGACGACGACACCGGTGAGCGTTCCTTCCGGCTGCGGGCGCACCGGTCGACCAGCCCCGGGTCCTCCGACGTCGTCGACAGCGCCCAGTCCGACAGCGCCTCGGCCACGCTGGAGGCCAAGCCCCAGCCGACCCCGGAGCCCACGCCCAGCGGTGGTTCGGCCGGCGACCCGGGGACGACCGGCGGCGACCCCGACACCTCGACCGGTGGCGACCCCGACACCACGGGCGGCTCGAGCGGCGGCACCACGGCCGGCTCGAGCGGCGGCGCCAGTGGCAGCGGCTCCTCGGGCGGCAGCACCAGCGAGTCGGGCGGCTCGACGTCGGGCTCCACCACCGGCAGCTCGCCCAAGCCGCAGGCGATCGGCACCGGTAGCACCAGCGACGACCGGGCCCTTGAGCAGCGCCGAGCGTTCGCGCTCACGTTCCGCGCCTTCGCCCCGAAGCTGGGCATCCCGAAGCTGGGTCCCCTGCCCAAGGTCCAGTCCCCGGTCGTCGGTGAGGCCGAACTCGAGGACGGCACGTTCAAGGGCACCCTCGGCTACGACGACCAGGAGGTCGAGGAGGAGGTCTCCATCCTCGGCTCGCAGCGCATCGGCGGTGCCGTGACCGGCGCTCTCGACTCCGAGCAGCTCATGCGCTTCGTCGCGGCGGCTCTGGTCATGGTCCTCACCGCCGCGCACCTGCGCCGCTGGCTCGGCGCGACCGCCTCCGACGAGGCCTGACGCAGCTCGGTCCGGCCCCACCCGCTGAGGTTCACGTCAGCCGCAACGTCAGCCGCAACGTCGGCCGGCGGCGAACCGTGCCGGCCGACGGGCTCAGCGGCCGGTGAGGCGGTGCCGGCCGCGCTCGGAGTCACTGGCGGGCAGGTCGACGTCCTCACGGACCGCGCCGGCGTCGGCGGACGTCCCCGCCGGATAGGCGGCAGCGTCGCGCTCGCGCTGCTCGAGCTCGGCCTGCAGGCGGGCGTTCTCCTCCGCGAGGCTCTCGCGCTCGCCCCGCACGGCCCGGACCTCCTGCTTCGCCGAGCGGCGGCGCGCGCGGGAGCGCGCCAGACCGCCCAGCAGCAGGCCGAAGCCCACGACGGCGAGAGCGCCCGTGCAGGCGCCGAGCACGAAAAGCTCACCGGCGCTGACGCCGTCGAGCCCTGTCCCGAACGCCTCGACGTCGACGGGGGTGGTGCTGCTGGTGACGATGCCGGCGAGCAGCACCGCGGCGAGGACGAGCAGGAGCGCTCCGAGCACGACCATGAGGACCTCCGGGGGTGAGTGGCTGACCCACCCCTACCCCGCGGTCGGCTCCCGCAGTCCGCTGCCGAGCACCACGTCGAGCAGTCGCACCGCTGCGGCCTTGTCGAGCGGCTCGTTGCCGTTGCCGCACTTGGGCGACTGCACGCACGACGGGCAGCCGGTCTCGCACTCGCAGGAGGCGATCGCCTCGCGGGTCGCGAGCAGCCAGTCGGTGGCCCGGGCGAAGCCGCGCTCGGAGAAGCCGGCGCCGCCGGGGTGTCCGTCGTACACGAAGACCGTGGCCAGGCCAGTGTCCTCGTGCAGCGCCGTCGACACGCCGCCGATGTCCCAGCGGTCGCAGGTCGCGAACAGCGGGAGCAGGCCGATGGCGGCGTGCTCGGCGGCGTGGGCGGCACCGGGCACCGCCTCCCACCCGAGGTCGGCGGTCTCGAGCAGGGCGGCGTCGACGGTGTACCAGACCGCACGGGTGCGCAGTTCGCGCGCCGGCAGGTCCAGCGGCTCCTCGCCGAGGACCTCGCCGGAGCCGACCCGCTTGCGCAGGAACGACACGACCTGGTGGGTGACGTCGACGGTGCCGAACGACAGCCGCACCCCGTCGAGCTGCCGCGACCGGAGCTCCTCGACCACGCGGATGTCGGTGATGTCGCGCGCCGAGGTCGACCAGTCGGGGTCGTCGCGACGCACCAGCGCGACCGACTCGTCGAGGTCGAGCCGCTCGACGACCCACGTCTCGCCCTGGTGCAGGTAGACCGCGCCGGTGTGGGCCTGGGAGTGCGACGAGGAACTGTCGACGGTGCCGAGCAGCCGGCCGGTGGCGCTCTCGACGAGCCGCACCGGGGGCCCGCCGGTGCCGCGGATGTCGGCCTCGGGGCGCTCCCGCGAGGTCCAGAACCAGCCGTTGGCCCGCGACCGCAAGACCCCGCGGCGGACCAGGTCGGCGAGCAGCAGCCGGACCTCGTCGGGCTCGCCGAACAGCGGCAGGTCGGCCTCGGTCAGCGGCAGCTCCGACGCGGCGCAGCACAGATGTGGCCCGAGGACGTAGGGGTTGGACGGGTCGAGCACGGTCGCCTCGACCGGCTGGCCGAACAGCGCCTGCGGGTGGTGGACGAGGTAGGTGTCGAGCGGGTCGTCGCGCGCGACGAGCACCGCGAGCGCCCCCTGCCCGGCCCGCCCGGCGCGCCCGGCCTGCTGCCACACCGACGCGCGCGTCCCCGGCCAGCCGGTGATGAGCACCGCGTCGAGCCCAGACACGTCGACGCCGAGCTCGAGGGCGTTGGTCGCCGCGACCCCGAGCAGCTCGCCGGACTGCAGCCGGCGCTCGAGCTCGCGACGCTCCTCGGGCAGGTAGCCCGCGCGGTAGGCCGCGACCCGGTCGCCCAGCTCGGGCGCGGCCTCCTCGAGGGCCCGCTTTGCGCCGAGGGCCACCGACTCCGCACCGCGCCGCGACCGCACGAACGCGAGGGTGCGGGCGCCCTCGACGACGAGGTCGGCGAGCAGGTCGCCGGTCTCGGCGTGGGCAGAGCGGCGGACCGGCGCGCCGTTCTCGCCACCCCCGTAGTCCGGCATCAGCGGCGGCTCCCACAGCGCGAACTCGGTGCGCCCGCGCGGCGACGCGTCGATCGAGACGGGGTGCACGGGCAGCCCGGTGAGCAGCCCGGCGGAGGTCTCCGGGTCGCTCGCGGTGGCGGAGGCCAGCACGAAGACCGGGTCGCTGCCGTACTTCGCGCAGACCCGCCGCAGCCGCCGCAGCACCTGCGCGACGTGGGAGCCGAAGACACCGCGGTAGGTGTGGCACTCGTCGACCACGACGAAGCGAAGACCCCGCAGGTACGACGCGAAGTCGCTGTGCCGGGGCAGCACCCCACGGTGGACCATGTCCGGGTTGGTGAGGACGAGGCGGCCGTGCCGGCGCACCCACTCGCGCTCGTCGCGCGGGGTGTCGCCGTCGTAGGTCGCGGCCCGGACCGCGGCGAGGTTGAGGGCCCGCACCGCCCGCAGCTGGTCGGTCGCGAGGGCCTTCGTCGGCGACAGGTAGAGGGCGGTGGCCCGGTCGTCGAGCAGCATCGACGACAGCACGGGCAGCAGGTAGGCCAGCGACTTGCCGCTCGCGGTGCCGGTCGAGACGACGACCGACGAGCCGCCCCAGGCCAGGTCGGCGGCCACGGCCTGGTGCTCCCACGGCGAGGGCACGCCGGCGAGGGCGAGCCGGTCGCGCAGCAGCTGCGGCACCCACTCCGGCCACGGCGCGCGGCGTCCTTCGCGGGCGGGGACGTGCTCGACGTGGGTGACCTTGTCGCGCTGGGCGGGGTCCAGCAGCAGCCGCTGCAGCAGGGTCTCGGGCGTGCGGGTCATGGGCTGCCCATCCTCGCAGGGCGCCCGCGTCTCAGCTGACCCGGAACTCCTCCAGGCGTACGACGACACCACCGGCGACCTCGAGGCGGAAGGCGGTGATCGGGACGGGTGGGTCCTCGCGCACGCGACGGAGGAACTGCGCCAGGTCCGCCACCCCGAGGGTGCGTGGGGGGTCGCCGGCCGGCCGCTCGAGCAGCACCGCGCCGGGCGCGAGCTCCACCGTGCGTTCCACCGGGTTGACGTTGCGGAAGCAGACCCGGTCGGCCTGGCGGCCGGTCGGCGCCGAGCTGGTCCGACCCAGGGCCAGGCAGGGGCCCTCGAGGTAGTCGACCTTGTCGTAGACGACGGCGTCGGCACCGCGCGCCGTCGTGACGACGCGCCGGAGGTAGCCGTAGGTCGTGCCGTCCGGGGTGCCTGCCGGGTCGGCGGTGCTCGCCCGGGTCGTCGCGGGTGTCGGGTCGGCGAGCCCGGTGGGGGACGGGCCCGCCGCCGCCCGGCCCGGGCTGTCGGTGTTGCACCCCGACAGGGCGACCGAGCAGAGGGCGGCAGCCGTCGCGGCACCGGCGGCGAGCCGCCACGTCGTGGCTCTCATCGGCCGGCCACCAGCAGCTCGGTCATCCGCACGACCACTGGCCGCTCTCCCTCGTCGCGCAGCACGATCCGCCACGTGGTCCGGGTCAGCGGCCGGTCGGGGCGGGTCGAGGACAGCAGCACCGCGAGCGCCTCCCGGCTGACCTCCTGCGGCCGGCCGTCCGGGCCGGCGACGACGACGAGCGCGTCGTCGGTGATGCGGACGGTCCGCTCGAGCGCGTTGCTGTTGGAGAAGCACGCCTCGTCGGCGGCGTCGAAGGACGGAGCGGCCGGCGCCGACGTCGCGACCAGCGCACGGCATGCGGTCTCGTCGTACTCGACCTTGTCGTAGGTCAGCAGGCCCTCGGCGCTGACGGGCCGGACGTAGGCGTAGTCGACCCGCTCGCCGGCCGCGGTCGGCAGTGCCGTGAGGCCCGTGTCGTAGCGCAGCGCGCCGGTGCTCGGTGCGGTCGCGACCGGACCCTCGGTCGGGCCGAGCACGTCGCCGTCGCCGTTGCCGAGCAGGGCCACGGCCAGAGCGACGCCGGCCAGCGGGACGAGCGCTCCGGTGGTCTGCAGCACTCGGGTGGTGCGGCGCCGCTGCGCGCCACGGGTGAGGACGCGGTCGAGGTCGAGCTCCGCCGCTGGCTCGCCGGCGGCCAGGAAGAGGGTGTCGCGCAGGTCAGCCACGGGAGCGCTCCTGGACGGGGATGGGTTCGGGGTCGTCGGTCGGGTCGAGCAGGTCGGCGTGGGCTCTCAAGGAGGCGATGGCCTGGGAGGTGAGGGACTTGACCGTCCCGGTGGCGCGCCCCATCGCCTCGGCGGTCTGCTCGACGGACAGGTCGCTGTAGTAGCGGTAGACCAGGGCCGTGCGCTGGCGCAGCGGCAGGGCGGCGACGGCGCGGCGGACCGCGAGCGCGCAGAAGTCGGCCAGCTCCCCCCGGGCCTGCTCGTCCACCGCATCCCCACGTCTCTCGGACCCGCTTCAGACTTGCGCACGGCAGGCAGACGCACGACGAGGCGCGCGAGTTCAGTGTGACGAGCGGCACTGTCTCTGGGGTTAGATGCGGGTGCTCCGGGGTAGGTGACCGCTCGGTCCCGGGGTGGGGCCCTGAGAACGCGGCCCGACACGGGCGGTGGGCCAGACCGACTGCTTGGAGGAACTGCTGTGGACCTGTCCCTGTCGACCCGCACGGAGGGTGACCGCACGGTCGTCGTCGTCGGGGGCGAGATCGACGTCTACACGGCCCCGAAGCTGCGCGAGCAGCTCATCGACCTGGTGAGCAGCGGGCAGTACCACCTCGTCGTGGACATGGAGGGCGTGGAGTTCCTCGACTCCACCGGGCTCGGCGTCCTCGTCGGTGGCCTCAAGCGGGTCCGTGCCCACGAGGGGTCGCTCCGCCTGGTCTGCACCCAGGAGCGCATCCTCAAGATCTTCCGCATCACCGGCCTGACCAAGGTCTTCCCCATCCACACCTCGGTCGCCGAGGCCGTCGCGGCCGACGGCGCCGGCTCGGACTGACCGGGTGGCTCTCGTCGAGCTGCTCTTCCCCCCGTCGCCTGAGCACGTCCGGACCGCGCGACTGGTCGTCGCCGCGGCAGCCCGCCGGGCCGGCCTCGTCGACGAGCTCGTCGACGAGCTGCGCCTCGCGCTGGGCGAGGCCTGCGGGCGCGCAGTGCTGCTGCACGCCCGGCACGCTCCGGACGTGCGGGTCGAGGTCACGGTCCGAGACGACCCGGCGGGGCTGACCGTCGCGGTCCGCGACCGAGGACCGGCTGCGGGTCCCGTGGCCACCGCAGCTGCCGGGCTGCTCGAGGACGCCTTCGACGACGCCTCCGAGGACGGGGGTGGCCTGGCCGACCCCGACGTCGCGCTGGCCGTCGTGCAGGGCCTGGTCGACGACGTGTCGATCGAGCCCGACCCGCAGGGCACGACCGTGACCATGAGGTGGCCGCTCCCGGTGCGCCTGTCCGGCGTGCCGTCTACCGCGGCGGTGCAGGCCTGACGCGATAGGGACCGGGAGCTCCACCCGCGTGCCGGTGTGACGAACGACTCACTGGTCTGGCTATCCTTCCGCCGCGCACGCGAGAACGTGTTGCAGCCGATCCGGGCGACGGCGCCCGGACGCGACCAGGAGGACGCATGTCTCCGCTACACCTCGCCGCGGGCGAGGGCCTCGCATCCGTGGCCGACGACGACCGCACGCTGATCGTCCTGATCCTGCTGACCTCGCTGGTGGCGCTCGCCTTCGCGGGCGTCTTCGCCCGTGAGGTGCTCGCCGCAGGCCAGGGCACCCCCAAGATGATCGAGATCTCCAAGGCGGTCCAGGAGGGCGCCGCGGCGTACCTCTCGCGGCAGTTCCGGACGCTGTCGGTTTTCGCGGTCATCGTCTTCGCCCTGCTGTTCCTGCTGCCGGCCGACACGACCAGTGCCAGGGTCGGCAGGTCCTTCTTCTTCCTCGTCGGCGCCTTCTTCTCGGCGCTGGTCGGCTTCATCGGCATGACGCTCGCGACCCGCACCAACCTGCGGGTGGCCAACGCCGCCAACACCGAGGGCACCAAGCGGGCGCTGCGCATCGCCTTCCGCGCCGGCGGTGTCGTCGGAATGTTCACCGTCGGCCTCGGCCTGCTCGGCGCCTCCGTCGTGCTGCTCGGCTACGACGAGCAGGCCCCGATCGTGCTCGAGGGCTTCGCCTTCGGTGGCGCCCTGCTCGCGATGTTCATGCGCGTCGGCGGAGGCATCTTCACCAAGGCCGCCGATGTGGGCGCCGACCTTGTCGGCAAGGTCGAGCAGGGCATCCCCGAGGATGACCCCCGCAACGCCGCGACGATCGCCGACAACGTCGGTGACAACGTCGGTGACTGCGCCGGCATGGCGGCCGACCTCTTCGAGTCCTACGCCGTGACGCTGGTCGCCGCGCTCATCCTCGGCCAGGCCGCCTTCGGCGCGAAGGGCCTGGTCTTCCCGCTCATCGTCCCGGCCATCGGCGTCGTCACCGCGCTGGTCGGCATCTACGCCACGAGCCCGCGCGACGGAGACCGCAACGGCATGAACGCGATCAACAGGGGCTTCTTCCTGTCCGCGGTCGTTTCGGCGGTCCTCGTCGGGTTCGCGGCCTTCGCCTACCTGCCCGACACCTACGCCGACCTGCTCGGCGGTGACGAGGATGTCCTCGCCCTCGACGGCGACCCGCGGGCCTTCGCGCTCGGCGCCGTGATCATCGGCATCGTGCTCGCCGCGGCGATCCAGGTCCTCACCGGCTACTTCACCGAGACCAACCGCAAGCCGGTCAAGGAGATCGGCAAGTCCTCGCTGACCGGCCCGGCCACCGTCGTGCTCGCCGGCATCAGCGTCGGCCTTGAGTCCGCGGTCTACTCCGCGATGCTGATCGGCGGCGCCGTGTACACCGCCTTCCTGCTCGGCGGCGGCTCCACGGTGCTCGCGCTGTTCGCGGTCGCGCTGGCCGGCACCGGCCTGCTCACCACGGTCGGCGTCATCGTCGCCATGGACACCTTCGGGCCGATCAGCGACAACGCCCAGGGCATCGCGGAGATGTCGGGCGAGGTCGACGCCAAGGGCGCGGCGATCCTCACCGAGCTCGACGCGGTCGGCAACACCACGAAGGCGATCACCAAGGGCATCGCGATCGCGACGGCCGTGCTGGCCGCGACCGCGCTGTTCGGGTCGTTCCGCGAGGCCGTCGTCGACGAGCTGCCGGCCGGCACGGTCTTCTCGCTGTCGATCGAGAAGCCCAACCTGCTGTTCGGCCTCATCATCGGGGCAAGCGTCGTCTTCCTGTTCTCCGGCCTCGCCATCAGCGCGGTCTCGCGGGCCGCGGGCCGGGTCGTGTTCGAGGTCCGCGAGCAGTTCCGCACCAAGCCCGGGATCATGGACTACACCGAGAAGCCGGACTACGGCCGCGTGGTGGACATCTGCACCCGCGACTCGCTGCGCGAGCTGGCGACGCCGGGCCTGCTCGCGGTGCTCGCCCCGATCTCGGTGGGCTTCCTGCTCGGCTACGCGCCGCTCGGGGCCTTCCTCGCCGGCT
Organism: Mycobacteriales bacterium; assembly: GCA_030697205.1. Classification (NCBI taxonomy): domain Bacteria; kingdom Bacillati; phylum Actinomycetota; class Actinomycetes; order Mycobacteriales; species Mycobacteriales bacterium. Next base: position 176,217 of record JAUYQP010000013.1, on the reverse strand, counting down.
CGATCGCGGCCGGTGTGCTCATGGCGGTCTTCCTCGCCAACGCCGGTGGCGCGTGGGACAACGCGAAGAAGCTGGTCGAGGAGGGTGCGCACGGCGGCAAGGGCTCGCCGTCGCACGAGGCCACGATCATCGGCGACACCGTCGGTGACCCCTTCAAGGACACCGCGGGGCCTGCGCTCAACCCGCTGCTGAAGGTCATGAACCTCGTGGCCCTGCTCATCGCGCCGAGCGTCGTGAAGTACGGCGTGAACGGCCCGGACGAGAGCACGGCCGTCCGGCTCGTCGTCGGCCTGCTGGCCGCCGCGGGCATCGTGGCTGCCGTCGTCGTGAGCAACCGCCGCGGCGTCGCCGGGGCGAGCGAGATCGTGGAGAAGGCCAGCACGACCGTGTGATCCCGCGCACGTCCGCGCCCGGGCCCGTCCTGCACGTCAGGGCGGGCCCGGCCCGCGTTGTGACCCCCGCGACAGAGTGGTCAATCGAAAATCGGACACGCGGTCCGAAACGCCTCGCGCAGAGCCGGACGGGCCAGTCTGTGACGTGTCGGGCGCGAGACAGAAGGGCATCGATCGTTGGTCAAGACGGGCTAACCTGCCGCCGAAGGACAGATCAGGACATGTTCTTGTTTTGACCTACGTGCACCACTCCGAGGGGAACGACCGTGCGCACTCAGATGACCACCGGACTGCGAGTCGGCGGGGCGGCGCTGCTCGCCGCTGCCGGGCTCGTGCTGCTGCCGGCAGCGCCGGCGCAGGCCGCCGCTGTCGACGGCGCCTTCGCCGAGGGTGCAGGCCTCATCATCGACACCACGCTCCTCGCCGGCAACGTGCCGATCGAACTGACGGAGGGCGCCACCGCGTCGTCCTGCCTGCCGCAGGGCGCTCCCGCGACGAACTCCCTGATCGGCCCGCTGGGAGACGCTCAGGTCGCTGAGGCCGCCGTCGTGACCAGCGGTGCGTCCGCGGTCTGCACCGGTGCGGCCGGTGTCCCGAAGGCCCTCGGCGGCGCGCAGCTGACCAACGTCGACGCCTTGCAGGTCGCGGCCCCGGTCGCCCTTCACGTCGACGCGATCACCACGACGTCCCAGACGGACTGCACCAACGCCCCGACCGGCTCGACCGAGATCGTCGGTCTCACCATCGGTGGCGCGTCGGTCATCCCCGACGGCCTCGTCGCCCCCAACACCGTCGTCGCGACGCCCGCGCTCGACCTGCTGGGCATCCGCATCATCCTCAACGAGCAGCACCCGGCCGCCAACGGCCGCGGCCTGGTCGTCAACGGCATCCACATCATCGCGTCCGAGTTCGGGGTCCTCCCGGTCGGCGGCACGGTCATCCGCGGCGACATCATCATCAGCCACGCGGTGTCCGGCGTCGTGTGCGCCAACGGCCGCGGCAGCCAGAACCCGCCCGGCGTCGGCGCGCCCGACATCACCTTCGCCAAGGACGCCACCCCCGGCACCGCCAAGGGCGGCACGACCGTGACGTACAAGGCCACCGTCACCAACACCTCCGCGCAGGACTGCGAAGTGCTGAGGTTCGTCGACCACCTGCCGAGCGCCGTCGAGTTCGTCTCCACCGCCGGCCCGCTCGGTACCGCGGTCGACACCCCGCTGCCGGTCCGCGCCGACGGCGGCCAGGACGCGATCCTGCGCCCCGACGCCGTGACCATCGGCGCCAAGGCCAGCGTCGTGCAGACCTTCGTCGTCAAGGTGAAGGCCGACGTCGCGCCCGGCACCTACTACAACAACCTTGAGCTGTTCTGCGGCCCCCACGGTGACTTCGTGAGCGGCCCGCTCGCGCCGATCACCGTCCCGGCGCCGTTCGTCGAGCCGCCGTTCGTCGAGCCGCCGGTCGTCGTTCCGCCGGTCGTCCCGCCGGTGGTCCCGACCCTGCCCCGCACGGGTGGTGAGCCGCTGCTCGCCCTCGGCGCGCTGGCCGCCGTCGGCGCCGCCTTCGGCGCCCGCCGCTTCGCCACCCGCTAGCGGCACCCGCACGACGTACGACGAGGCCGGTCCCCGCCACGGGGCCGGCCTCGTCGCGTGCCCGCCCTCGCCCCCGCCCTCGCCCCCGCATGATCAACAGGTCATCGGCGCGGGACTCGCCGGGGTGTCGCGTGCTGGTCACCTGATGATCTCCGGTGAGGGGCGGTGGGCTGGGTGGGTTCGTGCGGGCGGGTGGGTAGCGTCCGGGGGTGCTCGCCGACCCTGCCGTCCTGCTGCCCGACGCCCCCCGGCTGCGCGCCGCCCTGCAGGCCGCGGGCTGGTCGACCGCGGCCCTCGACGACCTGCTCGGGGCGGGCGCGCGCGAGCACCTCGACCGCGGCGAGACGGCCCCGCTGCTGCGCCGCACCGAGGGCGGTGACCCGCTCCACGTCCTCGCCCGGCTGCTCGTGGTCGGCGCGTCCGTGCCGGAGCGGTTGGCCACGGACGCCGGCGTACCCCTGTCGTGGCTGGTCCCTGCCGGGGGCGGTGAGGTGCGCTGTCCGGTGCGGCTGCAGCCGGTGCGCCAGGGCGGGGTCGACGTCGTCGTCCCGCACGACCCCGGCCGGTCCGGTGAGCTGGTCGAGCGCGAGCAGGTGCTGGGTGTGGGGGCGGCCAGCCTGACGCTGGCGGCGGCGACCCCGCGCGACGAGGTCAGGCGGGTGCTCGACCTCGGCTGCGGGTCCGGCGTGCAGGCGCTGCTCGCGGAGGACCACGCCGACGCGGTGGTCGCGACCGACACCAACCCGAGGGCGGTCGGCTACGCCCGGCTGGCCGCGGCGCTGGCGGGCGCGGAGATCGACGTGCGGCAGGGGTCGCTGCTCGAGCCGGTCGCGGGCGAGGCCTTCGACCTGGTGGTGAGCAACCCGCCGTTCGTCGTCGGGCCGGCGTCGCGCTACACCTACCGCGACGCCGGGATGGCCGGTGACGACGTGTGCCGGCGGCTGCTGCTCGGCCTGCCCGACGTCCTCGTCCCCGGCGGTCACGCGGTCCTGCTGGCCAGCTGGCTGCACCTCGAGGGCGAGGACGGCGACGAGCGAGTCCTCGAGTGGCTGCGCGAGACCGGCTGCGACGGCTGGGTCGTGCAGCGCGAGGTCGCGGCGCCGGAGGACTACGTCACGGCCTGGCTGCGCGACACCGACGAGGGCGAGCGGTTCGACGACCTCTACGCGCCGTGGACCGAGTGGTTCGCCGCGGAGCGGGTGGAGGCGGTGGCCTTCGGGGTCGTCGCGCTGCGCCGGCCGGTCAGCGGCACGGGCACGGTGCGCCTCGACGACGTGCCGCAGCAGACCGCGGCCACCTGGGGCGAGGAGGTCGTCGACCACTTCCGCAGGGTTGACGCGCTGGGCGGCGACCTGCTCGACCTGCGGCTGCGGCTGCGCGACGACGTCCGGCTGGTCCAGGTGGGCGCGGCGGACCCCGACGGCTGGGCTGCGGTGTCGCAGCGGCTCCAGCAGGAGACGGGGCTGCGCTGGTCGGGCGGCATCGACGACCACGGTGCCGCGCTCGTCGCCGGCTGCGACGGGACGGTGCCCTTCGGCCAGCTGGTGCAGGTGCTCGCGACCGCCCTCGACGAGCCCGTCGGCGAGGTCTGCGACCAGGTGGTGCCGGTCGCCGAGGCGCTGGTCCGCAAGGGCTTCCTGCTGCCCGTCCCGGGCTGAGCAGGGACCAGGCACCGGCCGGGCAGCAGCGTGGAGAACGGCCGGTCGGTCGACGGGGTGACCGGCCCGCGTCCCGCACGCGACGCCCACCGGCGGCTACCGTCGGACGGTGAGCCAGTTGTCGTTCTTCAGCGCCGAGGCGATGCCGCCTGCGCTCGACGACCTCGAGGGCGTGCTCGCCGGGCCCGGCCGCGCGACACTCACCGACGACGGCGCGCGGCTGTCGGTGCTCGTCACCGACGCCTGGCGCAGCCTGGCCCTGCTCGCCGGACTCGACGGCCTCGGCCTGTCCGGTGAGGTGACGACGACCTCCGACGACGAGCTCGTCGTGCGCACCCCGGTCCTCGAGGAGCTGCGCCCGATGGCGGAGCGGTGGACCTCGGGCGCGGTCAAGCGACCCCCTGCCGGCTTCGCGCTCGACGGCGCGAAGCTGCGCTGGTGGTGCCTGGCCGCGGGCGCCGCCGACGACAAGGGCGTCGTGCTGCGGCTCGGGCAGCACGACGAGGAGGCCTGGCCGGCCATCGGGTCGGCGCTGTCCGGAGCGGGGATCCCCTCGGTGTTCCTGCCCGACGGAGGCGGCGGTCCGGCGTACAAGGTCGTGGGTGCCAAGCGGCTGCGGCGCCTCGCCGAGCTCGTCGGCGCACCGCCGCCTGACGCCCCCGAGGGGTGCTGGCCGAGGGGGTAGGCGACACTCGCCGGGACCCCGCCGTTTGACAGATCGCCCCGCCCGACAGCAACACTCTGCGCTGCCCGCACCGCCCGTGACCACTGGAGAGACGTGCCCGACACCGACGACCCGACCGCCGAGACCGACTCCGGCGGCGCGCCTGCGCGGGGCAAGCGCCGCGCGTCGGGCAACCGGCTGGTCATCGTCGAGTCGCCAGCCAAGGCCAAGAAGATCGCCTCCTTCCTCGGCCCGGGTTACGTCGTGGAGTCCTCCATCGGCCACATCCGCGACCTGCCGCGCAACGCCGCCGACGTGCCCGCCAGCCACAAGGGCCTGCCGTGGGCCCGGCTCGGCGTCAACGTCGACAACGACTTCGAGACGCTCTACGTCGTCAGCGCCGACAAGAAGCAGCAGGTCGCGAAGCTCAAGGCGCTGCTCAAGGACAGCGACGAGCTCTTCCTCGCGACCGATGAGGACCGCGAGGGCGAGGCCATCGCGTGGCACCTGCTCGAGACCCTCAAGCCGAAGGTCCCGGTCCGGCGGATGGTCTTCCACGAGATCACCCCCGCCGCGATCCAGCACGCCGTCGAGACGCCGCGCGAGCTCGACCGCGCCCTCGTCGACGCACAGGAGACCCGGCGCGTCCTCGACCGGCTCTACGGCTACGAGGTCAGCCCGGTGCTGTGGAAGAAGGTCATGCCGAAGCTGTCGGCGGGCCGCGTGCAGTCGGTGGCGACCCGGGTCGTCGTGGAGCGCGAGCGGCAGCGGATGGCCTTCGTCGAGGCGTCCTACTGGGACGTCGAGGGCACCTTCCAGGCCGGGGAGCAGGACGACCCCACCGCGCCCCGCCAGCTGAGCGCGACGCTCGTCGCCGTCGACGGCACCCGCCTCGCGACCGGCAAGGACTTCGAGCAGGAGACCGGGCGGCTCAAGGCCGGCGCGACCGTCACCCGCCTCGACGAGGCCAGCGCGCGCAGCCTCACCGAGCGGCTCGCGGGGGTGCCCTTCGCGGTGCGCTCGGTCGAGGACAAGCCCTACACCCGCAAGCCCTACGCGCCGTTCATGACGAGCACCCTGCAGCAGGAGGGCGGGCGCAAGCTGCGCTTCTCCGCGCAGCGGGTCATGCAGACCGCCCAGCGGCTGTACGAGAACGGCTACATCACCTACATGCGCACCGACAGCACCAACCTGTCGGAGACGGCGATCAACGCCGCCCGGGCCCAGGCCCGCGAGCTCTACGGGCCGGAGTACGTCCCGGACGCGCCGCGCACCTACAGCAAGAAGGTGAAGAACGCGCAGGAGGCGCACGAGGCGATCCGTCCCTCCGGCGACGTCTTCCGCACCCCCGGCGAGCTGGCGCGCGAGCTGTCCGGTGACGAGCTGCGGCTCTACGAGCTGATCTGGCAGCGCACCGTGGCCTCGCAGATGGCCGATGCCCGCGGCGTGACGGCCAGCGTCCGCCTGGGGGCGACGACCGCCGACGGCACCGACGCGGAGTTCAGCGCGACCGGCAAGGTCATCACGTTCCCGGGCTTCCTGCGCGCCTACGTCGAGGGCAGCGACGACCCCGACGCCGAGCTCGAGTCCACCGAGCGCCGGCTGCCCAAGGTCGCCGTCGGCGACGGCCTGGCGGTCGACGAGCTCACCCCGAGCGGCCACACGACGAGCCCGCCCGCCCGCTTCACCGAGGCGTCGCTGGTCAAGCGGCTCGAGGAGCTCGGCATCGGCCGGCCCTCGACCTACGCCTCCATCATCACGACCGTCCAGGACCGCGGCTACGTCTGGAAGAAGGGCTCGGCCCTCGTCCCGACCTGGCTCGCCTTCGCCGTCATCGGGCTGCTCGAGGGCCACTTCGGCCGGCTCGTCGACTACGGCTTCACCGCCTCGATGGAGGACGACCTCGACGAGATCGCCGGCGGCACCGAGAACGGCGTCGCCTGGTTGTCCCGCTTCTGGTTCGGCAGCGCCGACGGCAAGGAGGGCGGCCTGGCCCGCCAGGGCGGCCTGAAGAAGCTGGTCGGCGACCGGCTCGAGGAGATCGACGCCCGCGAGGTCAACAGCCTGCGCATCGGCCGCACCGAGGACGGCCGCGAGGTCGTCGTGCGCGTCGGCCGCTACGGCCCCTACGTCCAGGTCGGCCCCGACGGCGACGAGCAGCTGCGCGCCTCGCTGCCCGAGGACCTCGCTCCCGACGAGCTCACCCCGGCGCTGGCGCTGGAGCTGGCGAGTGCCCCGTCCGGTGACCGCGTCCTCGGCCAGCACCCCGACACCGGCTTCGACGTCGTGGCCAAGGCCGGCCGCTACGGCCCCTACGTCAGCGTCACGCTGCCCGAGGGCTCCAAGGACAAGCCGCCGACGGCCTCGCTGTTCGCGTCGATGTCGCTCGACACCCTGACCCTCGACGACGCCCTGCGGCTGCTCACCCTGCCGCGCACCCTCGGCGAGCTCGACGGCGAGGAGGTCACGGCGCAGAACGGCCGCTACGGCCCCTACATCTCCAAGGGCAAGGAGAGCCGCTCGCTCGAGACCGAGGAGCAGCTGTTCACCGTCGACCTCGCGCAGGCACAGGCCCTGCTCGCCCAGCCCAAGCTGCGCGGGCGCCAGGCCGCGGCCGCCAAGCCGCCCCTCAAGGAGCTCGGCAACGACTCGGTGTCCGGCAAGCCGATGGTGGTCAAGGAGGGCCGCTTCGGCCCCTACGTCACCGACGGCGAGACCAACGCCTCGCTGCGCAAGGGCGACGACCCGGAGAGCCTCACCGACGATCGCGCCATGGAGCTGCTCGCCGACCGTCGCGCCCGCGGACCGGTCGTGAAGAAGACCGCCGCCCGCAAGAAGGCCCCCGCCAAGAAGAAGGCCCCGGCCAAGAAGGCGTGACGCTCCACAGGCGGAGCGGGTACGACGGGAAGGCGCGTCCCTGCGCCGTACTCTTGCGCCTGTGAGCAGCGAGCCGTCACCGCCGACGGGAGGGGTCCTGTCGAAGGGGCCGTTCCGGCGGCTGTTCGCGGCGCTGGCGCTGTCCTCGCTCGGCGACTGGCTCGGCTTCCTCGCGACCACGGCGCTGGCCGCGCAGCTGGTCGACGGCTTCTCCGGCAAGGCCTACGCGACCGGCGGCGTGCTCGTCCTGCGACTGCTCCCCGCGGTGCTGCTCGGGCCGGTCGCAGGCGCCTTCGTCGACCGCTTCGACCGGCGCCGCACGATGGTCGTCTGCGACCTGGTGCGCTTCGCGCTGTTCGTCTCGATCCCGCTCGCCGGGTCGCTGGTGTGGCTGCTCGTCGCGTCGTTCCTCATCGAGACGGCGTCGCTGTTCTGGATCCCGGCCAAGGAGGCCTCGGTCCCCAAGCTCGTCGGGCCGACCCAGCTCGAGCGGGCCAACCAGGTGTCGCTGTTCGCGACCTACGGCTCCGCGCCGGTGGCAGCCGGCATCTTCGCCGCGCTGGGTGTGCTGTCGCGCAACGTGCTCGAGGCCCGGCCGGTCGACCTCGCGCTCTACGTCAACGCCGGCACCTTCCTGGTGTCGGCGGCGGTCATCGCGGGACTGCGGATCGACAGCCCCGGTGAGGGCCGGCGCGACAGCGGGCTCACGATGCTGGAGTCGATCCGCGAGGGGCTCGCCTTCGCCCGGTCGAGCCAGCTCGTCAAGGGCCTGCTCGTCGGGATGCTCGGCGCGCTCGCGGCGGGCGGTGCCGTCATCGCTCAGGGGCAGCTGTTCGCCGACACGGTCCTGCAGGGCGGCCAGGGCGCCTACGGCCTGCTCTTCGGCGCGGTCTTCGTCGGCATCGCGGGCGGCATCGCGCTCGGGCCGCTGCTGATCGGTGACATGTCGCGCAGGCGGGTCTTCGGTCCGTCGATCACCGGCGCCGGGCTGTCGCTGATCGTGCTCGCGCTCGTCCCCAACCTGGCCGTCGCGGTGCTCGCCACGGTCTCGGTCGGGGCCTTCGCCGGCCTCGCCTACGTCGTCGGGCTGACCCTGCTGGGCGGGGAGGTCGACGACGCGGTGCGCGGCCGGACCTTCGGTCTGGTGCAGTCGCTGATGCGCATCGACCTGTTCGTCGTCACCGGCGTGACGCCCTTCATCAGCGGCTCGATCGGGATGCGCACCGTCGACGTCGGCGGGATGTCGCTGGACGTCAACGGCGTCTCGGTGACGCTCGTGCTCGGTGGGGTGCTCGCCCTGCTGGTCGGCCGCGCGTCGCTGCGGCAGATGGACGACCGACCGGGCGTGCCGCTCCGCCGCGACGTGATGCACCGACTCGCCCGCAAGCCGGCACAACCGTCGTACGCCGGGTGCTTCCTCGCGCTCGAGGGCGGCGAGGGAGCGGGCAAGTCGACCCAGCTGCGGCTGCTCGCGGCCTGGCTCGAGGAGGCCGGCCACGAGGTCGTCGTCACCCGCGAGCCCGGGGCGACGCCGATGGGCCGCAAGGTGCGGGCGCTGCTGCTCGACCCGGCGACCGGTGCCCTGGCGCCGCGCGCGGAGGCCCTGCTCTACGCCGCCGACCGCGCCCAGCACGTCGCGCAGGTCGTGCGGCCGGCGCTCGAGCGGGGCGCGGTGGTGCTGACCGACCGCTACGTCGACAGCTCGCTGGCCTACCAGGGGGCCGGCCGCGCGCTCGACCGCGACGACGTGCAGAAGATCTCGACGTGGGCGACCGAGGCGCTGCGCCCCGACCTCACGCTGCTGCTCGACGTCGACCCGTCGGTGGGGCTGGCCCGGGCGACCCGGGGCGGGGCCGACCGCATCGAGGGCGAGTCGCTGGCCTTCCACCAGCGGGTGCGCAGCGGCTTCCTCGAGCTCGCCGCGCGCGACCCCGAGCGCTACCTCGTCGTGCCCGCAGAGGCCCCGGTCGACGTCGTCCACGCGGCCGTACGCGGTCGGGTCGCAGTGGTGCTGCCGGTGCGTCCCGCGGTGGCGGTCCCGTGAGCGTCTTCGACGGGCTGGTCGGCCAGCAGCGGGTCGTCGAGCAGCTGCAGGCGGCGGTCGCCTCGGCCGCCGGGGTTGTCGCAGGAGGCACCGGCTCGGCCGGCGGGATGACCCACGCGTGGCTGTTCACCGGGCCGCCGGGGTCGGGCCGCTCGGTCGCGGCGCGGGCCTTCGCGGCGGCGTTGCAGTGCACCGAGGGTGGCTGCGGGCACTGCGAGACCTGCCACCAGGCGCTGACCGGCAACCACCCCGACGTCGCGGTGGTGGTGCCCGAGGGCCTGCACTTCAAGATCGACGAGGCGCGCGAGCTCATCACCCGCTCGTCGCGCTCCCCGACCCGCGGTCGCTGGCAGATCACGGTCATGGAGGACGCCGACCGGATGGAGGAGCGCACCACCAACACGCTCCTCAAGGCCATCGAGGAGCCGCCGCCGCGCTCGGTGGTGCTGCTGTGCGCGCCGTCGGTCGACGACCTGCTGCCCACGATCCGCTCGCGGTGTCGCCTGGTCTCGCTGCGCACCCCGCCGGTCGACGACGTCGCCCGCGTGCTCGTCGAGCGCGACGGCGTCGACCCCGCGATGGCGGCCTTCGCGGCCCGCGCCGCGCAGGGCCACATCGGCCGCGCCAAGCGGCTCGCCACCGACGAAGAGGCCCGCACCGAGCGTCGCGAGGTGCTGTCGCTGCCGCGCTCGCTGCAGGGCGTCTCGGCGGCGTTGGCCGCCGCCAAGGCGCTCGTCGACGCCGCCAAGGAGGAGGCCGACCAGCTCACGGCCGGCCGCGACGCCACCGAGCGCCAGTCCCTGGCGACCGCGCTCGGCGAGGGCGCCACCGGCAAGGGCGTCACCGGCTCGACCCGTGGCTCCGCCGGCGCGCTCAAGGACCTCGAGAAGCGGCAGAAGTCGCGCGGCACCCGCACCCAGCGCGACGCCCTCGACCGCGCGCTCGGTGACCTGTCCGCGTTTTACCGCGACGTGCTCGCCCACCAGCTCGGCAGCGGTGTCGACCTCGTCCACGTCGACCTCGGCGAGCAGACCGCCCAGCTCGCCCGGGCCACCTCGCCGGAGTCGACCCTGCGGCGCATCGACGCTGTCCTCGCCTGCCGGGAGGCTCTCGACGCCAACGTCGCGCCGCTGCTCGCCGTCGAGTCGATGGCGCTGTCGCTGCGGACCGGTTGACGGGCGCGCGTCCCGGCAGCGAGGCCGGTGCGGCCTGCCCTAGACTTCACGCCGCGGTCCCGGTCCTCGCGTCCGGGTCCCGCCGCCTTAGCTCAGTCGGCAGAGCACCTCACTCGTAATGAGGTTGTCCGGGGTTCGATTCCCCGAGGCGGCTCCACACTTGGACTACTCCGCAGTAGCCCGCGATGCAGGGTGCTGCGTCGTCACATCTAGTGGCGACACGGTGGTCGTGCGCTGCCAACGTGGCAGGGTGCCCGTCGTCCGCCCGACCGTCGACGCGCTGCTGTCCAGCCTGCCGCACGGGAGGTCCCTTCCCGACGCCCTGTGGTGGGGGCGGCACCGCGCCCTGCTCCGCCTCCTCGTCGGGCACGCGCTGCTGCTGCCTGCCTGGGCGCTGCTCAACGGCCACGACCTCGATCACGCGGTCAGCGCTGGCGTGGGCCTGGCCGTGCTGTGCGTCGTCGCGGCGAGGACGGCGCACCGCACCCTCGCGTCGGGGGCGGTCGCGCTCGGCCTCGTCCTCGCCGCCGCCCTGGTGGTGCACGTCGGAGGGGGCCACTCCTTCCTGCACTTCCACTTCTTCGTGGTGGTGGCGGCGCTCGCGCTCTACCAGGACTGGGTGCCCTTCGGGCTCGCCCTCGGCGTCGTCCTCGTCGAGCACGGCGTCATGGGGGTGTGGGCCAGCGATGACGTCTACAGCGACCCGTGGTCGCGGGAGCACCCGCTCGCGGCGACCGCCGCTCACGCCAGCTACGTCCTACTGGCGGCCCTCGCCAGCGTCGTGACGTGGGGTTGGTCGCAGCGTGACCGCGAGGCGGCCGAGCGTCGGGTGGAGATTGAGGCCCGGCGCGTCCGGGACAGCGAGCGGCGGCTCGCCGAGCTCATCGACAACGCACCGGCGATGGTCTTCGTCAAGGACCTCGACGGCCGCTTCGTGCGCGTCAACCCCACCTTCGCGGCGATGCACGGCAAGACCCCCGCAGACCTGCTCGGGAAGACCGCCGGCGAGGTCTTCGGCTACCCCGCCGTCGTGGGGCTGGTCGACTCCGACCTGGCTGCCCTGCAGGGCGGCGGGGTGGTCGAGAGCGAGAGCGAGATCCGCTTCCCGACCGGCACCCGCACCATGCACGTCACGAAGTTCCCGCTCCTCGACGCAGACGGCCGGCCCTACGCCGTCGCGGGCATCTGCACGGACACGACCAGGCGGGCCGCCGCCGAGCGCGACCTGCTGCACCAGTCGCGCCACGACGCGTTGACGGGGCTTCCGAACCGCACTGCACGAGGGGTTGGCCGCGGCCCTCGCGCAGGACGGACTGGTGGGGGTCCTGTTCGTCGACCTCGACGGCTTCAAAGAGGTCAACGACAGCCTTGGTCACGACGCGGGCGACGCGCTGCTCGAGGCGGTATCCGCCCGGCTGCGGGGCGTCTGCAGGGCGGGTGAGCTGCTCACCCGGCTCGGTGGCGACGAGTTCGTCGTGTGCCTGTCCCGGCTGCGCGAGGTCGGCGAGGCGGAGCGCGCGGCGGCCCGGCTGCTCGCCGCCCTCGAGGAGCCGGTCGCGATACCGGGTCGGGTCGTCGAGGTGTCCGGCAGCTGTGGCGTCGCCGTCGGCAGCAGCGCCGACGGGGCGACCCCGGGCCTGCTGCTGCGCGACGCCGACACCGCGCTCTACGAGGCCAAGGCCTCCGGGAGGGCCCGGGTGGTGACGTTCGAGCCGGCCCTGCGCGCGCGCGACGAGCGGCGTCGCCGGCTGCAGGCCGACCTCGCCGAGGCGCTGCGGACGGGCTCGGGTCTCGCGCTCGTCTACCAGCCGATCGCGGACGCCACGACGGGCGAGCTCGTCCTCGCCGAGGCGCTGCTGCGCTGGCAGCACCCGGTCGACGGTGCGCTCGCGCCCGGTGACTTCCTCGGGCTGGCGGCTGACCGGGGGCTGCTGCCGGACCTCGACCGCTGGGTCGTCGGGCGAGCCTGCGCACAGGCCGCCGAGTGGCAGCGTGCCGGGCTGTCGCTCGCCGTGTCGGTCAACGTGACCCCGGGCAGCGTCGAGGACGGTGCCGTCGTGGCGTGGGTCCGTGACGCGTGCTCCGCCACGGGCCTCGACCCTGGCCGCCTCGTCATCGAGCTGACCGAGACCGCCGTCGTCGAGCGGCCGCAGGAGACCTCTGTGGCACTGGCCGCGCTGCGGGCGATGGGCGTCCGGATCGCCCTGGACGACTTCGGCACCGGCTACAGCTCCATGTCGCACCTGCGTGACCTGCCCGTCGACATCGTCAAGATCGACCGCAGCTTCACCGCGGGCACCGTCCGCAGTGCGAGGGAGGCCGCCATCGTCGAGGCGACGACGAGGCTGGCCCTCGCGCTGGGGGCGACGACCATCGCCGAGGGCGTGGAGACCGCAGCCGAGCAGGCCGCTGTCATCGCGGCCGGCTGCGTGATGCTGCAGGGCTGGCACATCGCGCGGCCGCTCGAGCCTGCCGCGCTGACGCTGCTGCTCGCCGGTGGGCTGCCTGCGCCCCGTCCCGCGCTCGTGAGCGTCACGAAGGAGCGGTCTGCCTAGCAGCCGCTAGCGCCGCAGCCTCGACCGGGCTGCTCTCGCGCCGCGCCAGCCGGCATAGCCGACGCCGGTCCCCGCGGCCGCGCCAGCGACGAGCAGCGCGACCGACAGCGCCGGGCGCTTGCCGCTGACCGCGCCGCGCGCCGGCACTGCCGCGCGACCCTTCAGCCCAGGACTGGCGGCCTGCTCCAGCAGCGCGTCGAGCAGACCCTCGGGCGGGTCGTCGGCCGGAGCGGCGAGCTGGCCGAGGCCGGCGGCGACGTCGCGCTGCAGCGAGAACTCCGCCTGGCAGGCCTGGCAGCGCCGCAGGTGCAGGCCGACCAGTCGACGGCGCAGCACCGGCAGTGACCTGTCGACGTACGCCGGAAGCTGCGACTGCACCTCCTCGCAGACCTTGCTCAGCTCGGTCATGCCCCCACCAGCTCCCTCAGTCGTGCGTGCGCCCTGTGCAGCCGCACCTTCACCGCGCCCTCGCTGACGCCGAGCACCTCCGCTGCCTCCTTCGTCGACAGCCCCTGCACGTCCCTGAGGACGACGACCTCGCGGGCGTCGTCGGAGAGCTGGGTCAGCGCCGAGGCGGTGCGGGCCGCGAGGTCCGAGCGCTCCGCGCGCTCCTCCGGTCCGGCGTCGTCGGAGGTCAGCTCGTCGGGCAGGAAGTCCTCGATGCCGGCGCTCTGTCCGCGGGCCCGGACGTCACCGCGTCGGCGCAGCTGCGTCATGCAGACGTTGACCGTCACGCGGTGCAGCCAGGTGCCGAAGGCGGACTCGCCGCGGAAGGCGAGCACCGAGCGGACGACCCGCAGGTAGACCTCCTGCGTCGCGTCGGCCGCGTCGGAGGGGTCGCCGAGCAGCCGGCGGCACAGCGCGTAGACGTCGGTGTAGGTCGCGCGGATCAGCGCGTCCATGGCGCCGGCCTCGCCGCGCTGGACGGCTGCCACCAGCGCCGCGTCGACCTGCACGCTGCCATTGCACCGCACCGCTGCCAGGTTGCCCTGTAACCGATCTGCGCGCGTCGGGTCCAACCAGGTGAGCGGGGCAAGGCGCCCCGCCGACCGCACCACTGGAGTGGTGGACATGTACGCCTTCGTCGTCTTCCTCGGCCTCGCCCTCGGCCTCACGGTCGTCCTGCAGTGCCTCGACGAGCTGCTGCCCGTCAAGGTCCCGACCGCCCTGACCCGCACCATCGGCGTCGCGCTCGCCGCCGGCTTCGCCTGGATGCTCGACTACTCGGTCTTCACGTCCTTCGGCCAGGACTTCCGCAGCGACTGGATGCACCCGGTCATGACCGGCCTCGCGCTGGTCGGCGGCGGCGAGTTCGTCCGCTCGGTCGTGGCGGCCATCGGCCACCGCGCCGGCGAGCCCACGGTGGAGATCGCGCCGGTGCGCGCCGTCAAGGCCGCCTGACGCACCGGGGTCGTCGTACCCCCTGCTCGACCCGGGACCGGGTCCGCGCTCGTCGCGGGCCCGGTCCTGTCGTGCACCCGTTGATCAACAGGTGGTCTGCACGCGACCCGTCGGCGTGTCCCGTGCAGATCCCCTGTTGATCATCCGGGATGGTGCGGGCGGGGCGGGCGGGGAGCTGCTCGTCAGGTGAGCAGGTCGTAGCCGAGCTTGGCGATGAGGACGCCGACGACGACGAGGAAGACCTTGCGGACCCAGGCCGACCCGTGCCGCAGCGCGAGGCGCGCGCCGATCTGCGAGCCGAGCAGGTTGGCCGCCGCCATCGCCAGGCCGAGCCCCCACAGGACGTGGCCGCCGGCAGCGAACAGGATCAGCGCGGCGAGGTTGGTCGCGGTGTTGACGACCTTCGCGGTCGCCGAGGCGTGCAGGAACGACAGCCCCGCGGCGCCGACGAGCAGGAACACGAGGAACGAGCCGGTCCCGGGACCGACGAGCCCGTCGTACGCCCCGATCCCGAAGCCGCCGACGAGGGCGAGTGCGGCTTGCCGGCGAGGGGTCAGGCGCAGCGCCTCGACCTCGCCGAGCGACGGTCGGCGCGCGGTGTAGAGGAAGACCGCGACCAGCGCGACGAGCACGACCGGTCGCAGCACCGAGCTGTCGAGCACGGTCGCGAGGTAGGCGCCGAGGGCGCTGCCCAGGAAGGCCGCGCTCGCCATCCGGACCGCGGTCGGCCGGTCGACGCGGACCTTGCGGCAGTAGGTGACCGCCGCGGAGAAGGTGCCGACGATCGACGAGAGCTTGTTGGTGCCGAGCAGGCTGACGACCGGCTGGCCGGGCAGCACGAGGAGCAGGGCCGGCAGCTGCACCAGCCCGCCGCCACCGACGATCGCGTCGAGGCTGCCGGCCGCGAAGGCCGCCAGCAGCAGGAGCAGCAGGTCGCCGGTGTCCGGCACCGGCTAGTGCTTGGCGTCCGGGTCGCCGCTGTGGTCGACCGCGTGCGGGTCCTCGAGGAAGCGCTTCTGCGAGGCGACGACCTCGGCCTCGGCCTCGGTGCGACCGACCCACGACGCGCCCTCGACGGACTTGCCGGGCTCGAGGTCCTTGTAGACCTCGAAGAAGTGCTGGATCTCAAGCCGGTCGAACTCCGGCACGTGGAAGATGTCCTGCAGGTGGCTCTGCCGCGGGTCGCCGACGGGCACGCAGAGCAGCTTCTCGTCGGGGCCGGCCTCGTCGCTCATCCGGAACATGCCGATTGTGCGGCAGCGGATGAGGCAGCCCGGGAAGGTCGGCTCGTCGAGCAGCACCAGCGCGTCGAGCGGGTCGCCGTCGCCGCCGAGGGTGTCCTCGACGAAGCCGTAGTCGCTGGGGTAGCGCGTGCTGGTGAACAGCATCCGGTCGAGGCGGATGCGACCGGTCTTGTGGTCGACCTCGTACTTGTTGCGCTGACCCTTCGGGATCTCGATGGTGACGTCGAACTCCACGGAAGGCCTCTCCTCGAAAATCGTGCGGGCACCTAGTGTCGCGCACGGCAGGGGGCGTCCGGACAGGGGTGAGTGTGTTCCGCAGCACAGGCAGCCGGGTCACCGCTGCGCTGCTGGCGATCGCCCTGGCCGGTGGTGGCGGGGCGACGCTGGTGCTCGACGGGGACGACCCTGCGCCGGTCGTCGAGGCGCTGCCTCTGCTGAGCCCGCGGCCGGAGCCGACCCGCACGCCGCTGCTCGCCCCGGCCCCCACCGGCGGCGCGCTGCCGTCGACGGCCGCGCTGACACGGGCGCTCGCCCCGGTGCTGGCGGACCCGGCGGTCACCGGGCGGCTGGCCGTGTCGGTCGTCGACGTCGAGACCGGCGAGGCGCTGCTGTCCCTGCGCGACACCGAGCCCGTGCTGCCCGCGTCGACCGCGAAGATCGTGACCGCGGTCGCGGCGCTGTCCGCGCTCGACCCGGCCGCCCGGCTCACCACCCGGGTGGTCGCGGGCGCCGCCGCGGGCGAGGTCGTGCTCGTCGGCGGGGGAGACCCGCTGCTGTCGACGGGCACCGGCTCCGCCTACCCGCGACCGGCCAGACTGCGCGACCTCGTGACCCAGCTCGGGAGTACGACGGTGACGCGCGTGCTCGTGGACGACTCCCTCTACGCCGGCCCGCGGCTCGGCCCGGGCTGGCGGCCGACCTACGTGACGAGCGGTGACGTCATGCCGGTGTCGAGCCTCGCTGTCGACTCCGGCCGCTCGCTCCCCGGCCGGGGGCCGCGGGTCGCCGACCCCGCGCTGGCCGCCGGGCAGGCGCTCGCGAAGGCCCTGGGCGTGAAGGCCCCGGTCACCCGCGGCCGGGCCGCCGGCGACGCCGCCGTCCTCGCGAGCGTCGTCTCACCGACCGTCGGTCAGCTCGTCGAGGACATGCTGGTGCGCAGCGACAACGACCTCGCGGAGTCGCTCGCCCGTCAGGTCGCGTTGGCGAAGGGCCAGCCGGCGACCTTCACCGGCGCGGCCGCCGCGGTCGCCGCGGTGCTCGAGGAGGCCGGGGTGCCGCGCGGGTCGCTCGCCCTGGTCGACGCCAGCGGGCTGTCGCGTGACGACCGGGTCCAGCCTGCGGCGCTCACCGCGGTCCTGCGGGCGTTGGCCGTCGGTGACGCCTCGCGGCTCGGGCCGGCGCTGACCGGGCTGCCGGTGGCCGGCTTCGACGGGACGCTCGCCAAGCGCTACCGCACCGGGCCGTCGCTGCCCGCCGCCGGTGTGGTGCGGGCCAAGACCGGCACGCTCAACGGCGTCAGCGCGCTGGCGGGTCTGGTGCGGACGCGCGACGGTCGGCTGCTCGCCTTCGACCTGACCGCCGACGGCGTACCCCTGGGTGCCACCCGTCAGGCCGAGGCGGCCCTCGACCGCTTCGCCGCGGTGCTCGCCTCCTGCGGCTGCCGCTAACCCCCGAGGTCGCGACGTAGGGTCGGCGGCGTGACCGGACCCATCGACTACGCGCTCGCCGCGGCCACCGCTGCCCGGCTCGCGCCGGCGCCGCCCACGGTCTCGTGGGCCGAGGCGACCGACGTCGTCACCGAGCTGCGCGGCCTCGCCGTCTCCGCTGAGGAGCACGTCCGTGCCGTCACCGGTCTGGTCCCGCCGGGGGAGCCGCTCGAGGCCACCGTCGTCGACCGCGCGGGCTGGGCCGCGGCCAACGTCGACGGCTTCAAGGTCGTCCTCGAGCCGCTCGCCGACACGCTCTCCAAGGGCCCGGGCCTCGCGACCGCGGTCACCTCGAAGGTCACCGGGCTGCAGATGGGCGCGGTGCTCGCCTTCCTGTCCGGCAAGGTCCTCGGGCAGTACGAAGCCTTCACCGCCGCGGGCACCCGCGGCCGCCTCATCCTCGTCGCGCCCAACATCGTCGAGACCGAGCGCCAGCTCGGCGTCGACCCCCACGACTTCCGGTTGTGGGTCGCGCTACACGAGGTCACCCACCGCACGCAGTTCACCGCGGTGCCGTGGCTGCACGACCACGTCCGCGCAGAGATCGGCGCGCTGCTCACCGCCTCGGGCCTCGACGACCCCTCGGCCGTCGTCGAGCGGCTCAAAACCGCGATCACCCAGGTCCCTCGTGGCGGGTCGCTGGTCGAGCTGCTGCAGACGCCCGAGCAGAAGGTCGTGATGGACCGCGTCACCGCCTTCATGTCGCTGCTCGAGGGCCACGCGGAGCACGTCATGGACGGCGTCGGTCCGTCGGTCGTGCCGACCGTCGCCCACATCCGCAGCCGCTTCCAGCAGCGCCGCGGCCAGCGCGGCGGGCCGCTCGACCGCGCACTGCGCCGGCTGCTCGGTCTCGACCTCAAGGCCCTGCAGTACGCCGAGGGCAAGCGGTTCGTCGACGCCGCCGTCGACGCGGTCGGCATGGACGGCTTCAACCGGGTGTGGGAGTCGCCGGAGGCGCTGCCGACCCGCGCGGAGATCACCGCGCCGCACGACTGGGTCCGCCGGCTGCACGGCCCGTCCGCGGCATGACACCGGCCTGAGACCGGCCTCTGCCCCGTGCCCGGACCGCCCCCCGCCACCGCCGCCGTGCGGCTCGCGGTCCGCCGCTGCCTGGCTGACCTCCCGCCCGACGCGCTCGTCGCCGCCGCCGTCTCCGGCGGCGCGGACTCCCTCGCGCTGGCCGCCGCGCTCGCCTTCGAGCGGCCCGGCGCGGTCGCCCTCGTCGTCGACCACGGCCTGCAGGACGGCTCCGCCGAGGTGGCCGCCCGCGCCGCCGACCAGTGCCGGGCCCTCGGTCTCACCGCCGAGGTCCTCCCCGCACCTCCCGCAACGTCCGCTCACCCGGACGCGCCTCCCACGGTCACCGAGCGGACGCTCCGGCTGGCAGCGGAGGAGGCCGCAGCAACGTCCGCTCACCCGGACCCCGACCGCACCGCGTCCGAGCGGACGCTGCGCGAGGGGGGGCGGGGCGGCGGGGGGCCGGAGGGGCGGGCCAGGGACAGCAGGTACGCCGCCCTCGGCACGGCGACCGACCGGCTCGGCGCGGCCGCGGTCCTGCTCGGCCACACCCTCGACGACCAGGCCGAGACGGTGCTGCTCGGACTGGCCCGCGGGGCCGGCGCCCGCAGCCTCGCCGGCATGCCCGCGGCCCGCGGGCTGCTGCGTCGGCCGCTGCTCGGCGTCACCCGCGCGCAGACCCGGCAGGCCTGCGTCGAGGCCGGCCTCACCCCCTGGGACGACCCGCACAACGGCGAGCCGGCCTTCGCGCGGGTGCGGGTCCGCGCCACCGTCCTGCCGGTCCTCGAGGAGCAGCTCGGCCCCGGTGTCGCCCAGGCCCTGGTCCGCTCCGCCCGGCAGCTCCGCGAGGACGCCGACGCCCTCGACGCGCTCGCCGACGAGGTCCTTGCCGGCCCGCAGGCGGACACGCTCGCCGTGCTGGGCGCCCTCGCTCCCGCCGTACTCTCCCGCGTCCTCAAGCGCTGGGGCGAGAGCCGCAGCGGGCGGGCGCTGTCCGCGGCCCACGTCGACGGCCTGCGCTCGCTCGTCGAGGACTGGCACGGGCAAGGACCGGTCGACCTGCCAGGAGGCGGCCGCGTGACCCGCCAGGAGGGGCGGCTAGCCTTCGAGGCGTGACCTCCCGCGTGCCGGACGAGATCGAGAAGGTGCTCATCTCCGAGGAGGAGATCAGCGCCAAGGTGGCGGAGCTCGCGGCCGCCATCGACGCCGACTACGTCGGGCGCGAGGTGCTGCTCGTCGGGGTGCTGAAGGGCGCCGTGATGGTCATGGCCGACCTCGCCCGGGCGATGGAGACCCGCGTCTCGATGGAGTTCATGGCGGTGTCGTCCTACGGCTCGTCGACGTCGAGCTCCGGGGTCGTGCGCATCCTCAAGGACCTCGACCGCGACGTCGTCGACAAGCACGTGCTCGTCGTCGAGGACGTCATCGACTCCGGGCTCACGCTCAACTGGCTGCTGCGCAACCTGCGCTCCCGCCAGCCCGCGAGCGTCGAGGTCTGCGCTCTGCTGCGCAAGCCCGAGGCGGCCAAGGTCGAGATCCCGGTGAAGTACGTCGGCTTCGACATCCCGGCGGAGTTCGTCGTGGGCTACGGCCTCGACTACGCCGAGCGCTACCGCGACCTGCCCTTCGTGGGGCTGCTGCGCCCGTCGGTCTACAGCGAGGCCTGAGCGGCGAGAGGGTGTCCCCGGGTGGCGGAACACCACCCGCTGGGCGACCGTTGTAGCCCTGTGGAGGTCACCCCCTGCGGTGTACCGTTCGTGATCCATCTGCCGTCAGGAGGGACGGGGCGGACAGCCCCGCGTCGATGAACCTCAAGCGCCTTGCCCGTGGCCCCTTCGTCTACATCTTCCTCGGCCTGCTGGCCGTCCTGCTGCTGAGCAGCGCCCTCAAGGGCGACGGCGGCTACAAGAAGGTCGAGACGTCGAAGCTGCTCGCGGCCATCGAGGCCGGCGATGTCGTCTCGACGGCCGAGAAGGGCAAGGACACCGCGATCCTGCTCGACAAGGAGCAGCAGCTCAAGGTCACCCTCGAGCCCGGCAAGGAGATCGACGGCAGCGACAAGGTCCAGACGTCATTCGTCTTCGACCAGGGCCGCGACATCGCCAACCTGCTGGTCGAGAAGGACGTCAACTACGACACCAAGGTCTCGCGCGACAGCGTGCTGGTGTCGATCCTCATCAGCTTCCTGCCGATCCTGCTCATCCTGGCCCTGCTGTTCTTCTTCATGAACCAGATGCAGGGCGGCGGCAACCGCGTCATGCAGTTCGGGAAGTCCAAGGCCAAGCTCGTCAGCAAGGACACCCCGAAGACGACCTTCGCGGACGTGGCCGGCTCCGACGAGGCCATCGAGGAGCTGCAGGAGATCAAGGAGTTCCTCGAGTCGCCCGCGAAGTTCCAGGCGATCGGGGCGAAGATCCCCAAGGGCGTCCTGCTCTACGGCCCGCCCGGCACCGGCAAGACGCTGCTGGCCCGCGCGGTCGCCGGCGAGGCGGGCGTGCCCTTCTACTCGATCTCGGGCTCGGACTTCGTCGAGATGTTCGTGGGTGTCGGCGCCAGCCGCGTGCGCGACCTGTTCGAGCAGGCCAAGGCCAACGCCCCGGCGATCATCTTCATCGACGAGATCGACGCCGTCGGTCGCCACCGCGGCGCCGGCATGGGTGGCGGTCACGACGAGCGTGAGCAGACCCTCAACCAGATGCTGGTCGAGATGGACGGCTTCGACGTCAAGGGCGGCGTCATCCTCATCGCCGCCACCAACCGGCCCGACATCCTCGACCCGGCGCTGCTGCGCCCGGGCCGCTTCGACCGTCAGATCGCCGTCGACCGCCCCGACATGGCCGGCCGCAAGCAGATCCTCGACGTCCACGCCAAGGGCAAGCCGATCGAGGCCGGTGTCGACCTGCAGGTCATCGCCCGTCGCACCCCGGGCTTCACCGGCGCCGACCTCGCCAACGTCGTCAACGAGGCTGCGCTGCTCACCGCCCGCACCGGCCAGAAGCAGATCACCCTCACCACCCTCGAGGAGTCGATCGACCGCGTGATGGCGGGCCCGCAGCGCAAGACCCGGCTGATGAACGACCGCGAGAAGAAGGTCACGGCCTACCACGAGGCCGGCCACGCGCTCGTCGCGCACGCGCTGCCCAACACCGACCCGGTGCACAAGATCACGATCCTGCCGCGCGGCCGGGCCCTGGGCTACACCATGGTGCTGCCGACCGAGGACAAGTACTCCCAGTCGCGCGCCGAGCTGCTCGACATGCTCGCCTACGCGATGGGTGGCCGCGCCGCCGAGGAGCTCGTCTTCCACGACCCGACGACCGGTGCGAGCAACGACATCGAGAAGGCCACCGCGACGGCCCGCGCGATGGTCACGCAGTACGGCATGAGCGAGCGGCTGGGCGCGGTGAAGTTCGGCCAGGAGTCCGGCGAGGTCTTCATGGGCCGCGACATGGGCCACGGGCGCGACTACTCCGAGGAGGTCGCGGCGGTCGTCGACGCCGAGGTCCGCGCGCTGGTCGAGAACGCCCACCACGAGGCGTGGGAGATCCTCGTCGAGTACCGCGACGTGCTCGACGACATGGTGCTGAAGCTGCTCGACAAGGAGACGCTCAACAAGGACGAGGTCGCGGAGATCTTCGCGACCGTCGTCAAGCGTCCCGAGCGCATCCACCCGACCGGCAACGGCAAGCGCCCGCCGTCGGACAAGCCGCCCGTGCTCACCCCCGCCGAGCTCGCCACGATGGGGCCCGACGACCTCGAGGACCTCGCCCGCGGCCGCAGCAAGGCGTCCCGCTCTCCGCGCCGCACCGCCCCGGCTCGCCAGCGCGCCGGTGCGGTCAACCGCGAGGCCGCCCCGTCGAAGGCCCCGGGCCGCACGTCCCGCACCGCCCGGCAGCCGCGTCGCGCCACGGGGACCGACCCGGCCTCCTGAGCATGTCCGTGAGGGGCTTCGCCGACCTCGGCCGCACCCGCGTCATGGGGGTCGTCAACGCCACCCCCGACTCCTTCAGCGACGGCGGTGACCACGCGACCGTCGACGCTGCGGTCGCCCACGGCCTGGCGCTCGTCGCCGAGGGCGCCGACCTCGTCGACGTCGGTGGCGAGTCGACCCGGCCCGGCGCCGCGCGGGTCGACGCCGACGAGGAGCTCGCCCGCGTCCTGCCGGTCGTGCGCGGTCTCGTCGATAGCGGCGTCGTGGTCTCGGTCGACACCACCCGGGCGGCGGTCGCCGCGGCGGCTCTGGACGCGGGGGCCGTCCTCGTCAACGACGTCTCCGCCGGTGTCGCCGACCCTGCGATGCTCACCCTCGTGGCCGAGCGCGGTGTCCCCTACGTCGCGACGCACGGCCGGGGCGCGAGCGCCGACATGCAGACCAGGACGGCGTACGCCGATGTCGTGCGCGAGGTGCGCGACGAGCTGGCCGCGCGGTTGGAGGCCTGCTGGGCCGCCGGGCTCGCACCCGACCAGGTCGTGCTCGACCCGGGCTTGGGCTTCGCGAAGGAGGCCGACCACAACTGGGCGCTGCTGCGCGGCCTGGACGATCTCGCCTCACTCGGTCGCCCGCTGCTCGTGGGCGCGTCCCGCAAGCGCTTCCTCGGGCTGCTGCTCGGTGCCGGTCCTGAGGCGCTGCGCCCGCCGAAGGAACGCGACGACGCGACGACGGCGCTGACGGTCGTCGCCGCGCAGGCGGGTGCCTGGGCGGTGCGTGTGCACGCGGTCCGGCCCAGCGCCGACGCGGTGCGGGTCGTCCAGCAGTTGGCCCGCGCATGAGCAGCAGCCGCCAGGCCGCGGAGCCCGGACCGACGCCCGACGGGCTGGCCGTCGAGGCCGCCAACACCGAGCTCTACCGCGCCTTCGAGGAGGCCGACGTCGACGCGATGGCCGCCCTGTGGGACGGCGCGGACGACCCGGCCGCCGCGGCCGACGTGGTCTGCGTGCACCCCGGCTGGCCGATGCTCACCGGGCGCTCGCAGGTCCTGCGGTCGTGGTCGGCGATCATGGCCGGCACCGCCTACATCCAGTTCTTCCTCACCGACGTGCAGGTGCGCGTCGCGGGGGACACCGCTGTCGTCACCTGCACCGAGAACGTCCTCACCGCGATATCGGAGTCGGAGGGCACCGG
This sequence comes from Mycobacteriales bacterium, assembly GCA_030697205.1. Classification (NCBI taxonomy): domain Bacteria; kingdom Bacillati; phylum Actinomycetota; class Actinomycetes; order Mycobacteriales; species Mycobacteriales bacterium. The sequence goes on along the minus strand of JAUYQP010000013.1, from coordinate 152,773 downwards.
CGCGGCGGTCGTCTCGACCAATGTCTTCCGCCGGCGCGCGGACGGCTGGCGGATCCAGGTCCACCACGGCTCGCCGGTGCTGGGGAGCCTTGACGATGAGTGACCTCATCAGCCTCACCGGGCTGCGGGTGCGGGGCCACCACGGCGTGCTGGCGTCGGAGCGGGCCGACGGCCAGGACTTCGTCGTCGACGCGGTCCTCACCGTCGACACCCGCGCCGCCGCCGCGTCGGACGACCTGGCCGACACCGTCGACTACGCCGACCTCGCCGCGCGACTCGCGGCCGTCGTCTCCGGCGACCCCGTGGACCTGCTCGAGACGCTCGCCGCGCGGCTGGCCGAGACCTGCCTCGCCGACCGCAGGGTCATCAGCGCCCGCGTCACGGTCCACAAGCCGCAGGCCCCGATCCCGCTCGCCTTCGACGACGTGGCCGTGACCGTGGTGCGACCGTGAGCCCCCGATGACCGTGACCCCTCGATGACGGCGGTGCTGTCGATCGGCTCCAACACCGGCGACCGCCTGGCCCACCTGCGGGCGGCCCTCGACCTGCTGCTGCCCGTGGCGGTCTCGCCGGTCTACGAGACCGACCCCTGGGGCCCCGTCGGGCAGGACGACTTCCTCAACGCCATCGTCGTCCTCGACTGCGACGCCGAGCAGGCCTGGGTACGGGCAGTCGCTGCGGAGACCGCCGCCGGTCGGGTCCGCGACCAGCGGTGGGGTCCGCGCTCGCTCGACGTCGACGTCGTGGTCGCGGTCGGCAGCGACCCCGACCTCGAGCTGCCGCACCCGCGCGCCCACGAGCGGGCCTTCGTCCTCGTGCCGTGGCTCGCGCTCGACCCCGACGCGGTGCTGCCCGGTCACGGCCGGGTCGCCGAGCTTGTCGCCGAGCTCGACACCACCGGTGTCCGGCTGCGCCCCGACCTGGTGCTCGACGTGCCCGGGCCGGGCGCCGACGCGGTGCCGACGTGACCGAGACCCGGCTGCGCACGCTGGCCGGGCTCGCCGCCGTCGCGGGCCTGGCGGCGTACCTCCTGGCCGGGACCTCCTACGCCGACCTGCCCCGGCTGCCCGCGCTCGCGGCGGTCTCGATGGTGCTGCTCGCCGTCACCGAGCTCGGCATCGCCAGGGTCGTGCGCGACCGGGTCCGACACCGACGCCGGCCCGACGGCACGCCCGGGCGGCCCCTGCACCCGATGCAGGTCGCCCGCGCCGCCGTGCTGGCGAAGGCGTCCTCGGCGACGGGCGCGCTGCTCGCCGGTGGCTACGCCGGGCTGCTCGGCTGGGTGCTCCCGCGCCGCGACTCCTCGGTGGCCGCATCCGACGACGCCCTCGCCGCCGGGCTGTCCTGCGCCGCCGCGCTGCTCCTCGTCGTGGCGGCGCTGCTGCTGGAGCGGGCCTGTCGCGCGCCCGACGTGGAAGAGTCAGGGCCGTGACCGACCTCCACGCGCTGCCCATCGACGACCTGCGCGAGCGCGCCTTCGACAAGGCCCGCCGCGACCACGACCTCGGCTTCGTCTGGGAGATCGCCGGACACCTGCGCGCGGCGCACGCGATCGCCGGCGAGGACGGGTCGTCGGGCTCGATCACCGGCACCCTCGCGGAGGCCGTCGAGGTCGTCCGCGAGCTGATGGGCAAGGACCCGATCAGCGCCGACGACGAGCCGCTGCTGCGCGCCCGCTTCGTCGACTACCTGCGCTGACCGCCCCTCACCCCGCGGCCCGCCCCCCACTGTCCGTTGATCTTCGCCTTCTGGTGATTCCTCGAGCGTGAGCTGCCGCAAGAGGGCGAAGATCACCGGGGTGTTGGGTGCGCGGGTGGCGGGGCGGGGGGTTACTTGTCGAGGTCGCCGATGACGAAGAACAGCGACGCGAGCACGGTCGTCAGGTCGGCCACCGCGACACCCGGCAGCAGGGCCGGGAGCGCCGAGACGTTGTTGAACGACGGGGTCCGCATGGCGAGCCGCCACGGCGTCTTCTGGCCTCGCGACACCAGGTAGTAGCCCATCGCCCCGAGCGGGTTCTCGGTCCATGACCACGTGGTGCCGACGGGCACCCGCAGCGACTTCGGGAGCGGCAGCGACACCGGCCCCGAAGGCAACCGCGGCAGGCACTGCGCCACCAGGTCGACCGACACGCGCAGCTGCTCGGCGAGGACCTCGAAGCGGGCGTGCGCGTCGCCCGCGGTCCGGGTCGCCACGCGCAGGTCCAGCTCGGGGTAGGCGAGGTAGGGGTCGTCGCGCCGCAGGTCGACGTCGACGCCGGACGCGCGCGCTGCCGGACCCGTCACGCCGTACGCCGTGACCACCTGCGGGTCGAGGACCCCGACGCCGAGCGTGCGGCGGCGGAAGGCGTCGGAGGCGAGCGCCTCGTCGAGGACGTCGAGCTCGGTGCGCACGACGTCGAGGCACGCCGCGACCCGTGAGGTCCAGCCGGCCGGGACGTCCATCGCGAGCCCGCCGACCCGGTTGGCGACCACGTGCAACCGGCCGCCGGTGGCCTCCTCGACGACCCGCACGATCGCCTCGCGGGCCCGGTGGGCGGCCCGCAGCGGCTCGAGCTCGCCGTGGCTGACGGGGAAGGCCCCGAGGAAGAGCAGGCCGTTGGTGAGCCGGTTGAGCTCGGCCATGAGGGTGCGCAGCCAGGTCGCGCGGACCGGCACCTCCATGCCGAGCATCCGCTCGCAGGCCAGCACGATGCCGAGCTCGTTGGAGAAGGCCGACAGCCAGTCGTGGCGGTTGGCGAGCATGACGAGCTGGCGGTAGTCGCGGACCTCGAACAGCTTCTCCGCGCCGCGGTGCATGTAGCCGACGATCGGCTCGGCGGTGACGACCCGGTCGCCGTCGAGGGTCAGCGCGAGGCGCAGCGCGCCGTGGGTCGAGGGGTGCTGGTCACCGAGCTCGAGCACGACGTCGGCGGAGGCCGGGTCGAGCACCCCGATGCCGACGACCTGCTGCTGCACCGGGCGATCCTGTCACTCGCCCCAGGCGGGCACGGCGGCGAGCGGGTCGGCGCAGTCGACCGCGACGCTCAGCCAACCGAAGGCGCCGAGGCCGCGCGGGGCCATCAGCTCGGCGGCCTGGGTCGCGCGCTGCAGCAGCGCGAGGTAGCCGCGCGGGTCGGTCGTCGCGAGCGAGCGGTCCGGCGGGACCGGGTCGAGGCCGAGGTGGGCGAGCGCGTCGCGCTGGGTCACGACCCGGCCGCCGGTCGCGGCGGCGCAGGAGTCCAGCGCGACGTGGGCGGTGAGGTCGCAGGTGCCGTCGGGCACGGGCGGGACCTGGGTGCCGCGGCGGTAGCCGGTGAGGGTCGGCCGGCGGTGACCGACGTCGTGCGCGTAGTCGACGGCGACCGCGACGCCACGGCTCAGGCGTCCGACCGCCGAAGCCCAGGCGCGGTCGCGGGCCAGCCCGACCTCGACCCGGCGACCCTCGGGCCACCACCGGTCGCGCCACTGCAGCGCCTCGGCCGAGGCCCGGTCCCCGAGCGACTCCGATCCCTCGCGGTCGACCAGCACGAGGGTGTCGTCGAAGAGCACCTCGCACGGCACGTCGTCGAGCCACTCGTTGGCCAGCAGCAGCCCCTCGACGCGCTCGGGCAACGTCGAGGGCAGCCCGGGGGCGAGGTCGACCGACGTCAGCCGCCACCGGTCCGGCACGTCCGGCAGCGCCGCGAGCAGCTCACCGCGACCGGCCCCGAGGTCGACGACGTCGAAGGGGTCGGGGCGGCCGAGGGAGTCGTCGACGAGGCCGGCAAGGCGGCGTACGGCTTGGGCGAACAGCGGGACCGCCACCGACGTGCGGAAGTGGTCGAGCGGCCGTTCGACCACGAAGAAGCCGCCGTCGCCGTAGAGGGCGGCGTCCCACGCGTCGACCCAGGGCTGCACCCTGGCAGCATGCGCCCCGTGAGCGACACCCCGGAGACCGACCCGCTGATGGCCGAGCGCTTCGCGCGCCTGGAGAGCCGCGAGGCGCCGCACCTGTGGCAGACCCTGGGTTACCGGCGGGTGAGCCACGGCGTCGGCACCGTGACGATCGGCTGGGAGGCGACCCCGGACTACGGCTTCCCGACCGCCGCCGGCTACCGCGTGCACGGCGGGATGGTGACCGCGATCCTCGACACGGCGATGGGCGGCGCGACCTGGACGGTGCTCGGCCCCGATGAGGTCTTCCTCACCGCCGACCTGCGGGTGGAGTTCCACCGCGCGACACCGGTCGGGCCGCTCACCGCGACCGGCACGGTGCTCAAGCGGACCCGGCGGGTGGCCTTCTGCGAGGCGCAGCTGCACGACGCCGAGGGGCGGGTGCTGGCGGCCAGCCGCTGCACCCAGGTGGTACTGCCGGCCGACGGCCCGGCCGGCCGCTACGGCACCGACGAGGACTCCGGCCGCGGGTGACGTGCACCACAGGGGACTGACAGCCGAGCCGCGGGCGTTACGCTTCACGCACCACTCGTCCGGTACCCCTTCCGAGGACTGGAACGCCCTGTGAACCTCCCCCCGCGCCTGACCGTCGGTGTCGTCGGCACCGGCCGCGTCGGTGCCGTGCTCGGCGCCGCCCTCGCGCGCGCCGGTCACGTCGTGACGGCCGCCTCCGCGGTCTCCGACGCCTCCCGGGCGCGGGCCGAGCAGCTGCTCCCCGGCGTCCCGCTGGTCGCCGCCGACGAGGTCCCCCGCGGTGCCGCCCTCGTCCTGCTGACCGTCCCCGACGACGCGCTCGCCGACCTCGTCGCGGGTCTGGCCGAGACCGGCGCGCTCACCCCCGGTCAGATGGTGGTGCACACCAGCGGCCGCCACGGCCTCGCGGTGCTCGAGCCCGCAGTACGACGGGGGTGCGCGGCCCTCGCCCTCCACCCGGTCCTGCCCTTCACCGGCACCCCGGTCGACCTCGCCCGCCTCACCGGAGCGTCCTTCGGCGTCACCTCCAGCGAGCAGCTGCGGCCGGCTGCCGAGGCGCTCGTCATCGAGATGGGCGGTGAGCCGGTCTGGGTCGACGACGCGCTGCGCCCGCTGTGGCACGCCGCGCTCGCCCACGGCGCCAACCACCTCGTCACCCTCGTCGCCTCGGCCGCGGACCTGCTGCGCAGCGCCGGTGTGGAGCAGCCAGGTGCGGTGCTGGCCCCGCTGCTCGGTGCGGCCCTCGACGGTGCCCTGCGCTCGGGTGACGCCGCGCTGACCGGGCCGGTGGCCCGCGGCGACGCCGGCACGGTGCAGGCCCACCTCGACGTGCTGCCCGCCGACGTGCGTCCGGCGTACCTCGCCCTGGCCCGTCTCACGGCGGATCGCGCGCTGGCCTCGGGGCGGCTGTCCGCGGACGCCGCGGGTTCGCTGCTGTCGGTGCTGGGCACGGTGCCCCGGTGACCGCTCGCATGATCGTCGCCGCGACGCGCGACGAGCTGGCCGCCGCGCGCAAGGACCTGCGCGGCCGGGTCGCCGTCGTCATGACGATGGGCGCGCTGCACGACGGCCACCTCGCGCTGGTCCGCGAGGCTCGCGCGCTCGCCGACGCCGTGGTGGTCACGATCTTCGTCAACCCGCTGCAGTTCGGGCCCGGCGAGGACCTCGACCGCTACCCCCGCACCCTGGCCGCCGACCTCGAGCTCTGCGAGGCCGCCGGCGCCGACGTCGTCTTCACCCCGACGCCCGACGTCGTCTACCCGACCCCGGTCGCCGTGACCGTCAGCGCCGGCCCGCTCGACGACGGCTTCGAGGGCGCGACCCGGCCGGGTCACTTCGACGGGGTCCTCACGGTCGTGCTCAAGCTGATGCACCTCACCCGCCCCGACGTCGCGCTGTTCGGGCAGAAGGACGCCCAGCAGCTCGCGTGCATCCGAAGGATGGTCGACGACCTCGACGTGCCGGTCACCGTCGTCGCGGTCCCGACGGTGCGCGAGAGCGACGGCCTCGCGCTGTCGTCGCGCAACCGCTTCCTCTCCCCGGAAGAGCGCACCTCCGCCCTGGCCCTCTCCCGCGCCCTGCAGACCCGCGACCTCGTCGCCGGTCGGGCGGTCCTCGACGCCGAGCCCGGCGTCGACCTCGACTACTTCGAGCGGGTGGACTCCCGCACGTTCGAAGCAGCACCCGACGGCGACCTGCTGGTCGTCGCCGCGCGGGTGGGCACGACCCGGCTGATCGACAACCTCCCCCTGAACGAGGACCTCTGATGCTGCGCACCATGCTCACGAGCAAGATCCACCGCGCGACGGTGACGCAGGCCGACCTGCACTACGTCGGCTCGGTCACGGTCGACCAGGACCTGCTCGACGCGGCCGACCTCTACGCCGGGGAGAAGGTCGCGATCGTCGACGTCACCAACGGCGCGCGCCTCGAGACCTACGTCATCAGCGGCCCCCGCGGCAGCGGCATCATCGGCATCAACGGCGCGGCCGCGCGCCTGGTGCACCCCGGCGACCTCGTCATCCTCATCGCCTACGGGCAGATGGACGACGAGGAGGCCCGCACCCGCCAGCCGAAGGTCGTCTTCGTCGACGCCGACAACAAGGTGATCGGCACGGGCTCCGACCCGGCGGAGGCGCTGCCGCAGACCGGCCTCAGCCGCGGCGATCAGCTCCACGTGACCCACGCCCCCGGCTCCTGGGACGACGACCCGACGCTGGTCTGGTGAGCAGGCGCCGGCTGCTCGCGCCCGAGCCCGGCTGGACCACCACCGCCGACGTCGTCGTCGTGGGCTCCGGCGTCGCCGGGCTCACCGCTGCGCTGCACGCCACCCGCACCGGCAGCGTCCTGCTCGTCACGAAGGTGCTCGTCGACGACGGCTCGACCCGCTGGGCGCAGGGCGGTGTCGCCGCTGCGCTGGCCGAGGACGACAGCCCCGAGGAGCACTTGCAGGACACCCTCGAGGCAGGCGTCGGGCTGTGCGACGTCGACGCCGTCCGGGTGCTGTGCACCGAAGGCCCGCGCGAGCTGCGCGCGCTCATCGCGCTCGGCGCGGCCTTCGACCTCGACCCGTCGGGGGAGCTCGCGCTGACCCGCGAGGGTGGCCACCACCGCGACCGCATCGTGCACGCCGGCGGTGACGCCACCGGCGCCGAGGTCTCCCGGGCGCTGGTCGCTGCCGTGCGTGCCCACCCGCGGATCCGGCTGGTCGAGCACGCCCTCGTCCTCGACCTGCTCGTCGCCGCCGACGGCCGGGCCGCGGGCGTCACCCTCCACGTCCTCGGCGAGGGCACCCGTGACGGCGTCGGAGCCGTGCACGCCCGGGCGGTCGTGCTCGCCACCGGCGGTATGGGGCAGGTCTTCTCGAGCACCACCAACCCGTCGGTGTCGACCGGTGACGGGGTGGCGCTGGCGATGCGCGCCGGCGCCGCGGTGACCGACCTGGAGTTCGTGCAGTTCCACCCGACGGCGCTCTACCTCGGGCCGATGTCGGGACAGCAGTTCCTCGTCAGCGAGGCGGTCCGCGGTGAGGGCGCGGTGCTCGTCGACAGCTTGGGCGAGCGGGTCATCACCACCGACGACCACCCGCTCGCCGACCTCGCCCCCCGCGACGTCGTCGCCAAGGCGATCCGCCGGCGGATGGACGAGCTCGCCACCGACCACGTCTACCTCGACGCGACCGCCCTCGGGGAGGAGCTGCTGCTGGCGCGCTTCCCGACGATCGTGGCTCGCTGTCGCGAGGCCGGTGTCGACCCGGTCACCGAGCCGATCCCCGTCGCACCGGCGGCCCACTACGCCAGCGGTGGCGTCCGCACCGACCTCGACGGCCGCACCTCGGTGCCCGGCCTCTACGCCTGCGGCGAGGTCGCCTGCACTGGCGTCCACGGCGCCAACCGGCTCGCGTCCAACAGCCTGCTCGAGGGCCTGGTCTTCAGTGCCCGCATCGGTGACGACCTGGCCCGCGGCCTCGCCTCTCCGGGGGAGCCGGTCGCGGGCGCCGCCGAGACGGTGCTGCTCGACCCGTCGGTGCGCCCCGACGTCGCCCGCACGATGACCGACGGTGCCGGGGTGCTGCGCTCGTCGACGTCGATGGCCGCGACCGCCGCCCGGCTGACCGAGCTGGCCTCGCGCACCTCCACCGCTCCAGGCCCCGACGCCTGGGAGGCCACCAGCCTCCACGCCGTCGCGGTCGCGCTCACCGCCGCTGCCTTCCGGCGCGAGGAGACCCGCGGCTCCCACTGGCGCGAGGACTTCCCGCTCGCCGACGACGCGTGGCTCGGCCACCTCGTCACCACCCACGACCAGACCGACTTCGAGCCGCTGGAGCAGCACCTGTGACCGCCCTGCACGCCGCCACCGCCCAGGCGCTCGCCGACGCAGACCTCGATCCGGCGTACGTCGAATCCGTCGCCAGAGCTGCTGTCGAGGAGGACCTCGCAGGCGGGGTCGACGTGACCAGCGTGGCCACCGTCCCCGAAGGGCTCATCGGCACCGCCGCCTTCGTGCCGCGGGCAGCCGGCGTCGTCGCCGGAGTGCCGGTCGCGATGGCTGTGCTCGACGTCGTCGGTGATGTCGAGGTGCAGCTGTTCGAGCACGACGGGCAGCGGGTCGTCGGGGGAGAGGTCGTCCTCGAGGCCCGCGGGCCAGTCCGCGCGCTGCTCACCGCCGAGCGGTCAGCGCTCAACCTGCTGTGCCACCTGTCCGGGGTCGCGACCCTCACGCGGGCCTGGGCCGACGCGGTCGAGGGCACCGGCGCGCGGGTGCGCGACACCCGCAAGACGATGCCTGGCCTGCGGCTGCTGGAGAAGTACGCCGTGCGCTGCGGCGGGGGCGTCAACCACCGGATGGGGCTGTCGGACGCCGCGCTCGTCAAGGACAACCACGTCGTCGCTGCGGGCGGTGTCGCGCAGGCCTTCGCGGCCGTGCGCGCGACCTTCCCCGGCCTCGACGTCGAGGTCGAGTGCGACACCGTCGAGCAGGTCCGCGAGGTCGTCGCGGCCGGCGCCGACCTGGTGCTGCTCGACAACATGACCCTCGACCAGATGCGCGCCTCCGTCGCCCTCTGCGCGCCCGCCGGGGTCCGCACCGAGGCCTCCGGCGGCCTCACCCTCGCGACCGCCAGGGCCGTCGCCGAGACCGGCGTCGACTTCCTCGCCGTCGGCGCGCTCACCCACTCCGCCCCGGTCCTCGACCTCGGCGTCGACCTGCGCCTGGAGCCCTGACGTGCTGCTCACCGTCGACGTCGGCAACACCAACACCGTCCTCGGGCTCTTCGACGGGCCGGAGCTCTTCGAGAGCTACCGCCTCAAGACCGACCCGCGGGTCACCGCCGACGAGATGGCGCTGGTCTTCCGCGGCCTGCTGTCGCGCCACCCCTCGCCCGATGGCGTCGCGGTCTGCTCAACGGTGCCCGCGGTCCTCGACCAGCTGCGGCAGATGTTCGACCGCTACTTCGCCGACGTCCCGACCATCGTCGTCGGCCCGGGCGTGAAGACCGGCGTCCCGCTGCTCTACGACAACCCGCGCGAGGTCGGGCCCGACCGCGTCGTCAACACCCTCGCCGCCCACACCCTCTACGGCGGCCCCGCTGTCGTCGTCGACTTCGGCACCTCGACCAACTTCGACGTCGTCAGCGAGCGCGGCGAGTTCCTCGGCGGGGCGCTCGCCCCCGGCATCGAGATCTCCGTCGACGCCCTCGCCGCCCGGGCAGCGCGCCTCTTCAAGGTCGAGCTCGTCGAGCCGCGCTCGGTCATCGGCAAGACCACCAACGAGGCCCTGCAGTCCGGCCTGCTCTACGGCTTCGCCGGGCAGGTCGACGGCATGGTCGCCCGCATCACCCGCGAGCTCGGCGAGCGACCCGTCGTCATCGCCACCGGCGGGCTGTCGCACCTGATGGCCAGCGTCTGCGAGACCCTCGACCACCACGAGCCCGACCTCACCCTGATCGGCCTGCGCCTCGTCTACGAGAAGAACACCTGACCCCGCGCCCTCGCGGTGGCTCAGACCAGCAGGGAGGGAAGGTCCAGCCGCACCGGGAAGGGCAGGGTGACGTCGACCGCGGGCCCGCGGGCGACTTCGGCGTACTCCTTGCCCTGGAGCTCGAGGACGACGATCTCGGGGGTCGGTTCGCGGAGGATCCGCCAGTACGACGGGATGCCGGCCGCCGCGTAGTGCAGTGCCTTCTCGCGGGCGTCGTCGACACCGGTCGACGGGCTCTGCACCTCGACGACGAGACGGATGCGGGCGGGATCGCCCTTGTGGTCGCGGTCGAGCGCCTGGGCCGTCTCGACGACGGCGAGATCGGGGATGAGGTAGGCCCGCGGTGTGAGGACGCCGCCGCCGGGGACGACGACGCGCAGGCCGGCAGGTGCTGCGGCACGGAGCACGACGCCCAGTTCGAAGGCGATCGCGTTGTGCTGCCAGGGCGGGGACGGGCTCACGCGGAGCTCCCCGTCGACGATCTCGTAGCGGTTGCCGTCATCGGGCAGGCCCGGCAGGTCGTCGGGCACCCAGTGCCGGCCCGGCCGGGCTGCGATCGTCATGCCGCGCACCTCCTGTCGGGGTCCCTGCCGCTGTCATGGTGACACCGTGGTGCACGCGGGCGCCAGACGTGCCCGGTCATCCACAGGGCGTGGTGGGGTAGGGCGGTGCCCGTGACGACGACCGTGACCGACGAGCAGCGACGTGCGGACCTGCGCCGCTACAAGGCGCTGGCGACCGGGCTGCTGCTGGTCGCGGCCGCGGTCTACGCGGTCACCCTCGCGACCGGGAGCGACGGCTGGGTCCGGGCCGGGGCCGAGGCGGCGCTGGTCGGCGGGCTCGCGGACTGGTTCGCCGTCACGGCGCTGTTCCGCCGGCCGCTCGGGCTGCCGATCCCGCACACCGCGATCATCCCGACCCGCAAGGACCAGCTGGGCCAGGGCTTGTCGGACTTCGTCGGCACGCAGTTCCTGTCGGCCGAGGTGGTCGGCGAGCGGGTCCGCGGGGCGGAGGTGTCGCGCCGGGTCGGGGCGTGGCTGGCCCAGCCGCACAACGCCGAGCGGGTGGGCCAGGAGCTCGCCACCGCTGCGAGTTCCGCTGTCGGGGTCCTGCGCGACGACGACGTCCGCGGCCTCGTGGCCGACGCGCTGACCAGGCGGCTCGAGCAGGTGCAGGTGGGCCCGGTGCTCGGACGGGTCCTCGGACCGGTCGTCGCCGACGGCGCCCACCACGGTCTGGTCGACGTCGCGGCGAGTCGCCTGCACGCGTGGCTGCGCGACAACCGCGAGCAGGTGCAGCGGGTCGTCGCGGACCAGGCACCCGACTGGTCGCCGCGCTTCGTCGACCGCAAGGTGGCGGAGAAGGTCTACGACGAGCTGCTGCGGGTCGCCGCCAACGTCGACGCGGACCCGCGCCATCCGTTGCGCGCGACCATCGACTCCTTCCTCGCCCGGCTTGCGACGGACCTGCGCGAGGACCCGTCGACCATCGCGTCCACCGATTCCCTGGTGCAGCGGCTGTCCGCCCGTCCCGAGGTGCGCGAGGCGCTGCACGACCTGGTGTCCGCCGGTCGCAAGCTCGTGCTCGAGCTGGTCGAGGACCCGACGTCGGACCTGCGCCGACGGGTGGCCGAGGCGCTCGCGGCCTTCGGTGCCCGGGTTGCGCGCGACGAGGCGCTGCAGCGGCGGCTCGACGACCAGCTGCTGCGTGCAGTGCTGCACGTCGTCGAGGGCTACCGCGACGAGCTGACCCGGGTCATCACCGACACCGTCGAGCGGTGGGACGGCCCGGAGACCGCCCGCCGCATCGAGCTGCAGGTCGGCCGCGACCTGCAGTTCATCCGCCTCAACGGCACGGTCGTCGGCGCCCTGGCCGGCCTCGCCATCCACGCCGTGACCCTGCTCGCCTGACCGCAACAAGATCGACAGCACATCTGCACGGACGGCCACGCTCAGGACGGGTCGGTGCGTCGTGCAGATGTGCTGTTGATCATGCGTATCGGTGGCCGGTGCGCGGCCGTGGGCGGCGGCCAGGTGCCGCTGACCCTGCCGCTAGCCTCGGCAGCGTGTCGAACGAGCCGGAAGACGTCCCCGAGCAGGTCCGCGTACGCCGCGAGAAGTACGACCGCCTGCTGGCCGGCGGCACGCCGCCCTACGCGCTGGGCTACCCGCGGACCGCGACCCTGCAGGAGGTCCGCGACCGCTTCGACCACCTCGAGACCGACCAGGCCAGTGGCGAGACCGTCAGCGTCGCCGGACGCGTCGTGCTCAGCAGGACCGGCGGCAAGCTCTGCTTCGCCACCCTGCAGGAGGGCGAGGCCGTCCTGCAGGTGATGGTCAGCCTCGACCGCGTCGGCGAGGAGCGGCTCGCGGCGTGGAAGTCCGACGTCGACCTCGGCGACCACGTCGGCATCACCGGCGAGGTCATCAGCAGCAAGCGCGGCGAGCTCTCGGTCCTCGCCGACAGCTGGGCGATGACGGCCAAGGCGCTGCGCCCGCTGCCCGACAAGCACCACGGACTCACCGACCCCGAGGCCCGGGTGCGCCAGCGCTACGTCGACCTCGTCGTCAACGCCAGCAGCCGCCAGGTCGTGCGCGACCGCGCCGCGATCGTGCAGGCCGTGCGCTCCAACCTCGAGCGAGACGGCTTCATCGCGGTCGAGACCCCCAACCTGCAGCTGGTCCACGGCGGCGCGGCCGCGCGCCCGTTCCACACCCACCTCAACGCGCTCGACCTCGACGTCACCCTGCGCATCGCCCTCGAGCTCTACCTCAAGCGGCTCATCGTCGGCGGCCTCGACCGGGTCTATGAGATCGGCAAGAACTTCCGCAACGAAGGCATCGACTCCACGCACTTCCCCGAGTTCACGATGCTCGAGTTCTACGAGTCCTACGGCGACTACGACACCGTCGCGGCCCGCACCCGCGACATGGTGCTCGAGGCCGCGCGCGCCGTCGGCCGCACGACGGTGCCCGACGGCCAGGGCGGCGAGATCGACCTCGAGCAGCCGTGGCGGAGCGCCGGCATCTACGAGCTCGTGTCGGAGGCGGTCGGTGAGCCCGTCGACCCGGACACCGACCTCGACAGGCTCACGGCGTACGCCGAGAAGCACGAGGTCGCGCTGCAGCCCGGCTGGGAAGCGGGCGAGGTCGTCCTGGAGCTCTACGAGAAGCTCGTCGAGCACACCCTGCTCGCCCCGATCTTCGTGCGGGACTACCCCGTCGCGGCCCGCCCGCTGGCCCGCGACCACCGCGACGACCCGCGCCTGGCCGAGGCCTGGGACCTCGTCGTCGCGGGCACCGAGCTGGCCACCGGATACACCGAGCTGGTCGACCCGGTCGAGCAGCGCCGTCGGTTGGTCGAGCAGTCGCTCAAGGCCGCTGGGGGAGACCCCGAGGCGATGCAGCTCGACGAGGACTTCCTGCGCGCGCTCGAGCACGGCATGCCGCCGACCGGCGGTCAGGGGATGGGCATCGACCGGCTCGTCATGCTGCTGACGGGGCTGCCGATCCGCGAGACGATCCTGTTCCCGCTGGTCCGTCCGGAGGCCTGAGCGCCGACCGTAGTCACCTGTGACTACCCGAGATCTGATCAGCCGAGGCGGTGCAGTCAGCGCGTTCGGTGGTCGATGCCACAGCGTGGCCTCCCCCAGCCCGCTGGCCCGTGCCGCCCGTACCGCAGGCGTCGCGGTCGTGGCGCTGGCCGCCCTCGGCTACCTCGCTGTGCTGGTCCTGGACACCGGCAGTCGTACGGCTGTCGTCGTCGACGACCTCGGCAACCTCGCGTCCCCGACCCTCGCCGCGCTGCTGTGCGGTGGCGCGGTCCGCCGCTGCTCGGGTCGTCTGCGCGCCTCGTGGGCGCTGCTCGGAGGCTTCGCGGCCACGTGGGCGGCCGGCCAGGCCGCGTGGTGCTGGTACGAGGTGGTCCAGCGCGAGACCGTTCCCTTCCCCGGCCTGCCCGACGTCGGGTTCGTGCTGTCGGTCCCGTTCGCCGTCGCCGCCCTGCTCGTCCACCCGCAGGCACCGCGGCTCGTCACCGGCCGGGTGCGGCTGCTGACCGAGGGCGTCATGGTCGCGGCTGCGCTACTGGCGCTGTCGTGGCGCTTCGTCCTGGCCGACTCCTACCGCGAGAGCGGTCTGAGCGGGCTGGCCCAGGTGCTGGCGCTGGCCTATCCCGCGCTCGACGTCCTGCTCATCACGGTGCTCTTCCTGCTCCTGGGCGGGGCGACGCGGGCGACCGCCCGCCCGCTGCTGCTCGTCGCCGGGGCGCTGGTGTGCGGAGCCGCCGGTCACGTCGCCTACGGCCTGCTGTCCATGTCGGGTGACTGGGTCCCGGGTAACCCGGTCGACGCCGCCTGGGGGTGGGGCTTCCTGCTGCTCGCCGCCGGTGCGGCCGTCCAGCGGCCGGTGGTGCTCGAGGCCCGCCCCGACCGCCTCCCCGGGCCGGTGTCGGGCGCACTGCCCTACATCCCGGCCATCGTCGTGTTCACCGCGATGATCTCGGACCGACTGCGCGGCATCGTCCAAGAGCGGGTGGTCGCGGTCCTCGTCCTCGTGATCATGGTGACCATCATCGTGCGCCAGTTCTCCGCGCTGCTGGAGAACAGCCGGCTCAACCGCGACCTCGAGTCCGTCGTCGAGGAGCGCACCGCCGAGCTGCGTCGGACGGCCGAGACCGACCCGCTCACCGGACTGCCCAACCGCACGCTGCTGTTCGTCCGCGTCGCCGAGGCCCTCGCCGCCGGACCGGTCGCGGTCGCGCTGATCGACCTCAACGGCTTCAAGGCGGTCAACGACAGCCTCGGGCACGCCGCCGGTGACGAGCTGCTGGTGGAGGTCGCGCTCCGGCTGGACGCGGCGGTCCCGGACGGGTGGACGGTCGCGCGGCTCGGTGGTGACGAGTTCGCGGTCGTCATGCTCGGGGTCGGCACTCCCGAGGAGGCCACGGCTGCAGGTGACCGCCTGCTGGGTGCGCTCACCGGTCAGGTGCGCATCGGGGACCGACCGGTGGAGGTCGCGGCGAGCCTCGGGGTCGTCGTCGCCGAGCCCCACGACACGCCACAGGACCTGCTCCGCAACGCCGACGTCGCGATGTACGCCGCGAAGGACGCCGGTCGCGAGGCCCGCCGCAGGGGGCGGGGGACCGGGCGGGTCTTTGTTCCCGCGATGCGGGAGCGGTTGCTGCAGCGGGTCGCCATGGAGGCGGACCTGCGCCGCGCGCTGGCGCACGGCGAGGTCGTCCCCTACTACCAGCCGGTCGTCGAGCTGCCCGGCGGGGGGATCCGAGGCGTGGAGGCCCTCGCCCGGTGGACCCGCCACGACGGCGAGGACATCCCGCCGGGCGTCTTCGTGCCCCTGGCCGAGGAGTGCGGGCTCGTGCAGGAGCTGGGCCGGGCCGTGCTGCTGCAGGCCTGCCTCGATGCGGGCGCCTGGCACCGCGAGGCCGCGGCCGGCCTGATGGCCGAAGCACCCACCCTGTCGGTCAACGTCTCCGCGGTGCAGCTGGCCTCACCGACCTTCGTCGACGACGTGCGCGAGGCCCTGCGCCTCGGCGGCTTCCCCCCGGAGGAGCTGGTCCTCGAGATCACCGAGACCGCGGTCGTGCAGGACACCGAGACCGCCGCGGGCAGGCTCATGGAGCTGCGCCACCTCGGAGTGCGCATCGCTCTCGACGACTTCGGCACCGGCTACAGCGCCCTCGGCGTCCTGCAGCGGCTGCCCGTCGACATCATCAAGATCGACCGCGCCTTCGTGCGGGACGTCCACCTCGGTCCGCGCGAGGCGGCCCTCGCCACAGCGGTGCTGACCCTGGCGGCGAGCCTCGGGCTCACCGTCATCGCGGAGGGCATCGAGCTGCCCGAGCAGGCGGAGCGGCTGGAGGCCCTCGGGTGCCGGCTCGCGCAGGGCTTCCTCTACAGCCAGGCCGTCCCGGCGCTGGCCCTCGGCGCCGCCCTGCGCGACCGGACCCCTGGGACCCCGTACAACGGTGCGTCCGTCCCCGCGGCGTCAGCCGCCGGGGCGCACTGACCGCATTCGCGGCAGGAATCGCGACACAAAGCGTTCGTTGCATTTGCATTCGGCTTTCGAGAATGCTTTCCTGGCGACGTCGCTCATTGCGTGCGACGACGATGTGACAGGAAGAAGAAGACATGGCGCAAAAGGTCCAGGTCCTGCTCGTGTGCGACCTCCACGAGGGCGAGGAGGAGGGCTCGGAGACCGTGTCGTTCTCCCTCGACGGCTCGTCCTACGAGATCGACCTGTGCACGGACCACGCCGCGTCGATGCGTGACGACCTCGCGACCTACGTCGGATCGGCCCGCCGCGCCGGCCGGTCCGGCGGCAGCACCGCCGCCGCGCGCCGCCCCGGTCGCCCGGCCAGGCCGGCCAGTGCCGACAAGCAGCGGGTCCAGGACATCCGCGAGTGGGCCCGCAAGAACGGCCACCAGGTCAGCGAGCGCGGCCGGCTGTCCTCGGTCGTCACCGAGGCCTACGACAAGGCGCACTGACCGGCGCCCTGAAGGCGAACTGACCCGCAGCACCGACCGGAGCCCGCGGCCCGCGCGAGAGGGGACGCGGGCTTCGTCGTACCCGGTCTGGGGGGGTTTCGCTCCCGGCGCAACCGGCCCGGGAACGCGCGCTGCGGGGGCGAGGTTGAACCGCTCGAGGGCCCCAGGAGAACGATAGGCAGCACCGTGTGGGTGGGCGTCGCGAGACGCTCTCCAGGTCTCACCCGACAGGTGGGCGCGCGCGGGGCTAGTGTGCGGAAGACGAGCCAGTCGTCAGCCGCCCCGTGAGGAGCGAGAGATGTTCGAGCGTTTCACCGACCGAGCCCGTCGGGTGGTCGTCTTGGCCCAAGAAGAGGCCCGGATGCTCAACCACAACTACATCGGGACCGAGCACATCCTGCTCGGCCTGATCCACGAGGGCGAGGGCGTCGCCGCAAAGGCGCTCGAGTCACTCGGGATCAGCCTCGAGGGGGTGCGCAACCAGGTCGAGGAGATCATCGGTCAGGGCCAGCAGGCCCCGTCCGGTCACATCCCCTTCACCCCGCGCGCCAAGAAGGTCCTCGAGCTGTCGCTGCGAGAAGCGCTGCAGCTGGGCCACAACTACATCGGCACCGAGCACATCCTGCTCGGCCTCATCCGCGAGGGCGAGGGCGTCGCCGCCCAGGTGCTGGTCAAGCTCGGCGCCGACCTCAACCGGGTGCGCCAGCAGGTCATCCAGCTGCTGAGCGGCTACCAGGGCAAGGAGCCGGCCGCGGCCGGCGGCCCCGCCGAGGGCACGCCGTCGACCTCGCTGGTGCTCGACCAGTTCGGCCGCAACCTCACGCAGGCCGCTCGCGAGTCCAAGCTCGACCCGGTCATCGGGCGCGAGAAGGAGATCGAGCGCGTCATGCAGGTCCTGTCGCGCCGGACCAAGAACAACCCGGTCCTCATCGGCGAGCCCGGTGTCGGCAAGACCGCCGTCGTCGAGGGTCTCGCGCAGGCCATCGTCAAGGGCGAGGTGCCGGAGACGCTGAAGGACAAGCAGCTCTACACCCTCGACCTCGGCGCCCTGGTGGCCGGCAGCCGCTACCGCGGTGACTTCGAGGAGCGGCTGAAGAAGGTCCTCAAGGAGATCCGCACCCGCGGCGACATCATCCTGTTCATCGACGAGCTCCACACCCTCGTCGGTGCGGGTGCCGCCGAGGGCGCGATCGACGCCGCCAGCATCCTCAAGCCGATGCTGGCCCGCGGCGAGCTGCAGACGATCGGCGCGACGACGCTCGACGAGTACCGCAAGCACCTCGAGAAGGACGCCGCGCTCGAGCGCCGCTTCCAGCCGATCCAGGTCGGTGAGCCCTCGCTGGCCCACACGATCGAGATCCTCAAGGGCCTGCGCGACCGCTACGAGGCGCACCACCGGGTGTCCATCACCGACGCCGCCCTCGTCGCTGCCGCGACGCTGGCCGACCGCTACATCTCCGACCGCTTCCTGCCCGACAAGGCGATCGACCTCATCGACGAGGCCGGCTCCCGGATGCGCATCCGTCGTATGACGGCGCCGCCGGACCTGCGCGAGTTCGACGAGCGCATCGCCAACGTCCGGCGCGAGAAGGAGTCGGCGATCGACTCCCAGGACTTCGAGAAGGCCGCGTCGCTCCGTGACAAGGAGAAGACGCTGCTCGCTGAGAAGGCCCAGCGCGAGAAGGAGTGGAAGGCCGGCGACATGGACGTCGTCGCCGAGGTCGACGACGAGCAGATCGCCGAGGTCCTCGCGATCTGGACGGGCATCCCGGTCTTCAAGCTGACCGAGGAGGAGACCGCCCGCCTGCTGCGCATGGAGGACGAGCTCCACAAGCGCGTCATCGGCCAGGAGCAGGCCATCAAGGCCGTCTCCCAGGCGATCCGCCGCACCCGCGCCGGCCTCAAGGACCCCAAGCGCCCCGGTGGCTCGTTCATCTTCGCCGGCCCCTCGGGCGTCGGGAAGACCGAGCTCTCCAAGACGCTCGCGGAGTTCCTCTTCGGCGACGAGGACAGCCTCATCCTGCTCGACATGAGCGAGTTCATGGAGAAGCACACGGTCTCGCGGCTGGTGGGTTCGCCCCCCGGTTACGTCGGCTACGACGAGGGCGGCCAGCTCACCGAGAAGGTGCGTCGCAAGCCCTTCTCCGTGGTGCTGTTCGACGAGGTCGAGAAGGCGCACCCCGACGTCTTCAACACGCTGCTGCAGATCCTCGAGGACGGTCGCCTGACCGACTCGCAGGGCCGCGTCGTGGACTTCAAGAACACCGTCATCATCATGACGAGCAACCTCGGCACGCGTGACATCGCCAAGGGCCTGAACCTCGGCTTCGCCAAGGACGACGACAAGGTCGGCGCCTACGAGCGCATGAAGACCAAGGTGCACGAGGAGCTCAAGCAGCACTTCCGGCCCGAGTTCCTCAACCGCATCGACGACATCGTGGTGTTCCACCAGCTGTCGGAGGCGGAGATCCTCGTCATCGTCGACCTCATGCTCAAGCGGGTCGAAACGGCGCTGAAGAACAAGGACATGGGCCTCGAGGCGACCGACGTCGCCAAGAAGCTGCTCGCCAAGAAGGGCTACGACCCCGTCCTGGGTGCCCGGCCGCTGCGCCGCACCATCCAGCGCGAGATCGAGGACAACCTGTCCGAGCAGATCCTGTTCGGCACCCTCAAGGCCGGCGAGATCGTCGTGGTCGACGTCGAGGGCGAGGGCGACGACGCGACGTTCACCTTCCGCGGTGAGCCCAAGCCGGTGGCCGTCCCCGACGCGCCGCCCGCCGACCTCGCCGAGACCGGCGGAGCCGCCGCCGAGTAGCACGACCCCTTCGTACGACGAGAGCGGTACCCGATCGGGTGCCGCTCTCGTCGTTGCGCGAGTGTCGGGTTGCTGACACTTAGCCCATATGTAGCAGGGGAATACCGCTCATCGACGAACTCTTGCTGCCTCATCTGAATCAACTGTCAGTCAGATGACAGCGACGTCCCCCCGGGTCGCGGTCTAGTACCGCCGAAGCCCTCGCCGACTGTTCCGAGCGAGCGCACCAGCAGGGGGAGAAGCTCTCATGACGCACCTGTCGTACGCCCGTCACCGCCGTCCCGCGTCCGCGCTGCGCCGCCGCGCCCTGGCCTCCGGCGCGGCTGCCTCACTCGTGGCAGGAGGGATGGCGCTGCTTCCCGGCTCGCCGGCGGTCGCCGCCGTGACGGAGCCCTGCTTGAAGCCGCGCGTTGCCGACGTGATGGTCAGCCAGGGCCTGCCGACCTACGCAAAGCTTGTCAGGGGCAAGTCCGCGCTCGTGAAGCTGTTCATGCAGGTGCCGTCCTGTGCGCCGGTCGGTACGAAGATGCGCGTCACCTCTGGTGAGCTGCGACTCAGCGGAGGCGCCACGGGCGCGGTGCCGCTCGCATCGCTCCCGCTGTCGGAGATCGCGCCACCGAGCACCGCTCCGATCCCGTCGGCGCAGGGCGACCCGCTCTTCCTCGTCCCCGGCAGCCAGCTCGTACCGGCCGGGGCGGACGCTGCCACGGTGAGCTTCACCGCAACCCTGGGCTTCACCACCACAAAGGCGGACGGGACCTCGGTCTCCGATGCCTTAACGGTGACGCAGCGCCCTGACGGCACGGCCATCTCGGCCGTGGTCGAGAAGGCCAGCAACCCGATGCGAGTCCTCACCGTGCCGATGGGCGACGCCGGGAGTTTCCTGTTGCCGAACTCGGCCTCGAGTCAGTTTGACGACGCGGACCGAGCGGCATTGACCAAGGGCATGACCGCGCTTAATCGCGTGCTGCCCGTCGCCGACGGCGTAGAGGCACTCAACAAAGGTAGTGGTGGCCTGCGCACCACTCTGTCCAGCGGTCTCCTCAACGTCGGACCCTCCATGTCCGGTGGGCAGTTCTGCGGCACGACCGCCAACTACTCAGCCGTGTCGAAGGAGCTCAACACCGCCCGCAACAACTGGAACAGCGTCAACCCCACCGGGAATGCCGACCGTGTCTACGGGGTCATCTCGTCGCGCATCAGCCAGGGTGGAGTCACGGGCAACACCTCGTGCGCCGACGGCTACGCCACGATCGGAGGCACCGTGGCCTGGGGTCGCGTCGTGGACGCCACGTCCTCGCGGCCGAGCATCACGGGAGCCATCGCCGCCATGGAACTGACGCACACGACAGGTTCTGTCGCTGAAGCGGACGTGCGCTACGACGGCGCCTACCACTCGTTCAACAAGCAGGCCGATGTCACCAAGCCTGACCGCGCGTGGAACGTTCCTGACAAGAGCTGGCTGCAGAACGACGCCTCGAGCCTGAACTACCAGCTCACCGGGTGGAACGATGGCACCTCGCTGCTCGAGAGGCCGGACTTCGACACGCTGCACTGCCAGCTCACCCCGCTTGCGACCGGCGCGACATCCGCGTGCCCGTCCTACGGGCCGGTGGGACGGGCCGGCGCCAGCGTCGGTGTCGGCTCGTCGTTCTTCCTCTCCGGTTCCACGAACGGCACGCCAGGTGGGACGGATGCTCACACCCACATCGATGACGACGTGAACTACGAGCAGCCGTTCGCAAGCAGCGAGTTCCGTTTCGTCCAGCGTGACGCCTCCGGCGCGATCGTGGCCAACGACGGGTTCCGGGTCACCTACGACCACAGCCACCACGACGGTGTGCCCGGGCCCGGCCGCCATGACGTGGGCAGTTTCGGCACCGAGCTCCAGGCCGACAGCCGGACCGACCGGCTGGAGCTGTGGAAGGGCAACCCCGGTTCGCCGGGCTCGGTCCTGCTCCACGCCCGTGACGAGGACGCCGCGCCGCAGTTCCTCGCGGCCTCCGTTCAGGGCCGGACCGTCACCGTGAACGTCCGCGATGGGCTGCCGCAGAACCTGCGCCTCGACGTCTTCCACGTCTGCCCTGGCGCAGTCTCGCCCATCGTCAACGCCGCCAAGCCGCTCACGGCCGCGGCCGGTATTGCGGCCTTCACTGTCACGACTGACACGAGCCTCGGGTGCCCCACGGGCACGCTGCGCTACCGCGTCTCCGACGGCTACCTCGTGGCTGAGCAGGATGACGCCATCGGCGGCGTCGTGGGCGGTGCGACGCCCACGGCAGCCATCTACGCGCCGGTCTTCGACTCGAGCATCACGACGAAGAAGGTCATTGGGCTGGCCGGTGACGGCAGGGACGAGCTCGGCCAGTCAGCGGCGGTCTTCGACTGGACATTGCAGGGTCCGAGTTTCCCGACGGCGACCAAGGTCGCGACCGGCAGCTCGACCGCCTATGTGCCACCGGCCGCGGGCCTGCTGCCCGGGACCTACGTTCTGTCGCTCCAGGCAAAGAGGGCGGACGGATCCGTGCTCGCCACGGCGTCGAAGTCGCTCGTGGCCCTCCTCGACACCGACGGTGACGGAATCGCCGACCGGGACGAGAACCAGCCGTGCTTCCCTGCAGGCTCCGTGACGAGCCAAGCCAACGCAGTGCTCGACTCGGACTTCGACGGCTTCGACAACTCGAGCGACCCGGCGCCCTGCTCGTCGGCGAACAACGCGGTGGCCCAGTTCACGGCTACCTCCTTCAACACCGGCGCCAACGGCAACACGGTGATGCTGAAGCTCAGCGAGAGCATCGTGGACCTGCGCACGATCGCCAAGGCGCAGGTCGCCATCACCCAGGTCGCGGGCCATCGCCTTGAGCGACCGATCCCAGCCCTCACGTGGGCGCCGGAGTCGGCAACCATCGGCAAGGCGACGTTCGACCGGCAGTTGCTCAGCTCGTTCATCACCGCGATGGGGATCTCGGGTCAGACCCCGATCTTCGTCACCGCACCGGCCGCCGGCTTCCGTGCCGGTGACGCTCAGGCACCCAACACCTTCTGACTCGGGGGAACCGCAATGGACCGCAAGAACGCACTCTCACTCGCAGCGCTGACGCTGCTCGCCGGGTCCGTCACGGCCGGCAACGCCGTGCCGGCCGGGGCTGCCAAGGCGCCGACTGTGCCGCCTCCTCCCGCCGAGGCCGGCTGCTACGACCTGGTCTCTGGGAGGCCGTCGTTCCAGCGGCACGTGCTGTCGATCACCCAGAACGAGCGGGTGCCGGCCACGCCGCTCGCGCCCGCCCTCTACGACGAGGCGGTCGTCGAGGAGAGTGACCGGGGCACCGTCACGGGCAACGTCGGCTTGGGCGCGCCGTCGTGTACCGACGCCACGTACGTGCTCGAGGTCTACGCGAGTGAGCCGTCTGCGGACGGCAGCTACTTGTTGCTCGCGCGCACAGCTGCGCCGGGTGACGGTCTGCGGACGACGCTGTTCCTCGACACGGCGATCCGGAGTTACACCGGGATGGCGGTGCGGGTGACCGGCTCGGTCCGAGACGCCTACGGCCGGGTCATCGACGAGTCGAACATCCCTCTGTCGAGCGGTGACGCACTCGTGACGGCCTTGGACGACGCGCTCCCGACGCCTGGCGGCGGTCAGCAGTTCTGGGGCTGAGCCTCACTGAGCTCAGCGAGGAGGGCGTCGCACCGCGCGGCGCCCTCCTCGTCCTCGGTCGCGAGGAAGTGCTCCCGGCTCACGCGCAGCGCCGCTTCTCCCTCGTTGCGGCGTCCGAGGGCCAGCAGGGCCCGGCCCTGGTCTTCGCTCGCTTCGGCGAGGGTCGACAGGTGGCCCGTGCGGGATGCCTGAGCAAGCGCTCGGTCGGCCCAGCCGAGGGACTCGTCATAGCGCCCGAGCTCGACGAGCAGGGAGGCCAGGTTGCCGTAGGCGATGGCTCTGCCGGCACCGTGGTCGATCCGCTCGAAGTGGCCCACGGCTTGGTGGACCAGCTCGACGGCTGACGACGGGTCACCCTGGCTCGAGGTGATGAAGGCCAGGTTCAGTGAGAGCCCGGCCAGCTCCTCCACCGTGCCGGTGCGATCGGCTAGCTGGAGGGCCCGCGACGTCGCGGCGTGCGCGGCCGCGAGGTCACCGCGGCTGTGCTCGAGCTGACCGAGCACCCGCAACGCGGCGGTCTCGAGGCGCAGGTCGCGAGACGCCTCGGCCTCGGAGATCGCCGCCGTGACGGCCCTGGCGCACTGGTCCGGCCGTCCGGACATGAGCTCGGCACGAGCGAGCTGGACGTGGATCTGACCGCGTACCGCGTGGTCGTCCGCCGGAGCAAGCTTCAGCCCCGTGTAGAGCACAGGCACCGCGTCGCGGGCCCGTCCCAGGGTGGTGAGCGCCCATCCGCTCTCGAGCCACAGGGGCACCGAAACCGGACTGCTGCTCCCCACGACGGAAAGTGCCTGAAGAAAGGCGGCTTGAGCGAGCTCCACGTCCCCCTTGCGTCGTAAGACGGAGAGGGTTCCGGTCCACGCGCGGGCGGGGTCGGCACCGTGGCGCCCCCGCTCGTAGAGCGCCAGCGCGGTCTCGTAGTCGCCTTGCAGCTCGCGGATGGCCGCCAGCTCGATGACGGCCTCTGCCACCTGCAACGGAGTGCCGACCTGCTCGAGCACCTCGACAGCTCGCTCGAAGTGGACCGCAGCACCGTCGACGGCATACAGCGCGTTGGCGCGGCGGCCGGCTCGCAGGAGGGGGTCGACCGCCTCGAGGCCGGCATCGGCGAGGTAGAGGTGGCGGGCGAGGAGCTCGACGGTGATGTCGCTGTCGCCGTAGAGCTGCCGCCCGACGTCGGCGACGCGGCGGTGCAGGGCCCGCTTCTGCTTGCGCAGGATGCGCGAGTAGACGACGTCGTGCAGCAGGGCGTGGTGGAAGGCCAGGGATGGCTCGTCACTGTCGACGACGGTGTCGAGCATCCCGAGCTCGGCCAGCAGGTCGAGGGTCGAGCGGGGGTCGTCCTCGACGACGGCCCGGATGAGCGACAGCCGGGAGATGCGGCCGATGACCGCGCAGGTGGACAGCAGCGCGAGCGCATGTGTGGGCAGGGCGTCGACGCGGGCGTTGAAGACCCGCTCCACGGTGCCGGGGACGGACGCGAGGTCGTAGCCGGGGCGCAGGTCGCTGCCGGCGGAGGTGTCGACGAGGGCGCCGCTCTCCTGCAGTGACCGGCACAGCTCCTCGACGAACAGCGGGTTGCCGCGGGTGCGCTCGACGAGCAGCGTCATCAGCTCCGGCCCGGCGGGCTGTCCGAGGACGTCCCCGGCGAGCTCGGTGACCGCGGTGTCCGACAGCGGGCCGACGGGCAGCGCACGGGACTCGGTGTCGGACGCGAGCGCCTCGACGGCCTCGAGCCCCTCGGGGCGGCAGGTGAGGACGAGACCGACTCCGAGGTCACCGGTGGTGCGGATCAGCTCACCGAGCACGTCCATCGTGGCGGCATCGGCCCAGTGGGTGTCCTCGATCGACAGCACGACGGGGGAGCGCTCGGCCAGCATCCGCAGCCAGGCGGCGAGCGCGTCGTGGACCTCGCGCCGCGCCTGCTCCGGGCCGACCGGGTCGACCGGCAGGCCGAGCAGCCGCTCGGCGCCGACGATCGTCGAGCGCGGCATGACGTCCCACAGTCGGGCCTGGATCTGCTCGGGCGGGTCCTCGACGCGCAGCGCCAGCGCCTGGCGGAGCAGGTCGGCGAACGGCCAGTAGGGCAGGGCCGAGCCGTAGGACAGGCAGCGCGCCGGCAGCCAACGCACGCCGCGCCCGGTCGCGCGGGTGCGGGCCTCGGCGAGCAGCCGCGACTTGCCGTTGCCGGGCTCGCCGGAGACCGACAGCAGCACCCCACGCCCGGACTCGACGGCGTCGAGGACCTCGTCGACGACCGCGAGCTCCGCCGACCGGCCGACCAACGGCCGCTCGGTCGTCGTACCTGCTCGTCTGCGCCCCACGAGGCGGTGGCCCTCGACCGGCTTGAGCTTGCCCTTCAGGGTCAGCTCGCCGACCGACTCGAAGTCGAACTCGCCCTTGCACAGCTCGTAGGTCGACGGCCCGACATAGGTCTGGCCCGAGGGGCAGACCGACTCGAGCCGCTGCGCGAGGATGACCGAGTCGCCGAGCACGGAGTAGTCGGCCTGGGCGTCCGAGCCGACCCGACCGGCCACGACCTTGCCCGTGTTGACGCCGACGTGGATGGTGAGGTGCGCCGCCGCCGGCCCGATGTGCTCGAGCAGCGACGGCAGCGTGGCGTGCATCTCCAGCGCCGTCAGCAGGGCCCGCTGCGCGTCGTCCTCGTGAGCCACGGGCGCGCCGTAGATCACCAGCAGCGCGTCCCCGGCGTACTTCGTGATGAAGCCGTTGTACTTCTCCGCGATCCGGGCGAGCCCGCCGATCAGCGGGTTGATGACGTCGTGCAGGTCCTCGGTCTCGAGGGTGTCGGCGAGCGTCGTGAAGCCGCTGATGTCGGCGAACAGTGCGGTGACCAGGCGCAGGTCCTCGACGCGGGTGCCGCCCCAGCGCGCGCCGCAGGCACCGCAGTACGCCGTGGCCGGTCGGTTGCCCGCTCCGCAGTCGCGACAGCTCCAGGCCTCCGCCGACACCTCCGACGCGACCTCGAGGGCGGCGGCCCGCAGCCCGCAGTGGCCGCAGAAGGCGTCGTCGACGGGGTTCTCGCCACCACAGCCGCGACACGCGGACCGAGACACGACTCACCCCCGTCAGTGCCCCGAACCTAACCCGCACCTGTCTGCCGGTATGTCGGGTACGCGACTGTTGCCGCCGATAGGGTCGTCGCAACCGAGAGGGAGGTCGCTGTGACGCAGGGTGGGCCGGTCGTCCACGGCGCGGTCGGTGAGCTGTTCCACGTGACCAGTGACGCCGTGGTGATCCTCGAGGCAGGGGCGGTCGTGGCCTGCAACGCCCCTGCGGTCGCTCTCTTCGGGGTGGACCAGGACGGCGCTGACGCGGTGCTCGCCGCCCACCTCGACGCGCTGCTGGCGCTCGACCCGTCGGCGCCCCCGCAGCGGGTCTCGCTGCCGCCGCACGGTGTGGTCGACGCGACCCGTCGCGAGGTCGGTGGTCGGCAGGTGCTGCTGCTGCGCGACGTCACCGCCGAGGTGCGCCGCAGCGACGGGCTCCGGCGGCTCACGGCGTTGTCGCGCCACCTGCTCACGGAGGCTCCGACCGTGCAGTCGGTCCTGCAGACCCTCGTCACGGAGGCCAAGGCGATGACGGGGGCGGCGTACAGCGCCCTGCTCCTGCTCCGTCCCGGCAGCGTCACCGAGACGAGCCACTTCGTCTACGACGCACCCCGGCACCTCTTCCCGGAGCGCATGCCCCGCGTCGTGGGCTTGCTCTCGGTGCCACTGGCGCTGCGGGCCAGCGCCCGGCTCGACGACATCCGGGGTCATCCGGCGGGGGTCGGCCTTCCGGGGGTGCACCCCCCGATCGGGTCGCTCGTCGCGACGCCGCTGATGGCCGGTGAGGACCTGCTCGGTGAGCTGGCCATCGCCAACCCCCCCGGCGGTCGCGTGTTCGACGAGGTCGACGTGGCCTTGCTCGAGGACCTCGCGGCGCACGCCGCCACCGCGGTCCTGTGGGCTGTCGGCGCGGAGTCCGAGCGCGAGCAGCGCGCGCTGCGGCAGGAGGTGGTCGACACCGCGCGCCACGACATCCGCACCCCCCTCGGCGCCGGGAAAGGCTATGCGCAGCTGCTCGCCAACAAGCTCTCGCGGCTCTCCCCCGAGCAGCTCGCGATCGCGCTCGACGGGGTCCGCAGCTCCTTCGACCGCATCGAGTCCTTCACCCAGCGGCTGCTCGTCGACGAGAGCACGGCCATCACGGGGGTGGAGCCGCAGTGGGGCGAGGTAGACGTGACCGCGCTGCTCGAGCGGCTGGCGCTGGACCTCGCGGCAATGACGGGGCGGCAGGACGTGCTCGTCGTCACCCGCGAGCCGGGGTCGCCGTCGACCCTGGCCGGCGATGCCGAGATGGTCCGTGAGGTCCTCGACAACCTCGTCGGCAACGCCCTCAAGCACGCACCGGGGACCCCCGTGACGCTGACGGTGCGCGAGGAGGGCGACCAGGTGCGCTTCGACGTCCGCGACGAGGGTCCGGGCATCCCGCAGAGCGAGCACTCGGCCCTGTTCGAGCGCTGGTCGCGCACGGAGGCCTCCAAGCGCGAGCGGACCGCCGGCTTCGGGCTCGGCCTGGCGATCGTCCGGCGACTCGTGGGCGCCCACGGTGGGCTGCTGGGCGTGAGCAGCAGGCCGGGCGACGGCGCGACCTTCTGGGTCACCTTCCCGAAGGAGCGGCAGCCGTGACCCGGGTCGTGCTCGTCGAGGACGACGCCGCGGTCCGCAGCGTCGTGGAGATCCTGCTCGCCACCGAGCCCGACCTCGAGCTGGTCGGTGTCGCGACGACGGCCGAGCGGGGCATCGAGCTGGTCGAGGAGCTCGCCCCTGACCTGGTGCTCCTCGACAACCAGCTGGAGGGGCTGCTGACCGGGGTCGAGGCCGCGCCCCGGATCAAGGCCGCGGCGCCGTCGGTCGTGGTGCTCCTCTGCACCGCGCTGGACCTCGCCTCCGCAGCGGCGGCCGAGCCCGCCATCGACGGCTACCTGCGCAAGGACGCCCTCGCCGACCTCGTCGAGGTCGTCCGGTCGCTGCTGCGCGGCAGCGACGGCAGCGCGTAGGTCCCGTCGGGCAGTGGGTCGACCAGCCCGTCGGCGACCAGCCCGTCGAGGGCCCGTGCGCGCTGGACCGGCTCGTCCCACACCTGCGTGAGGGCGTCGGCCGGGACCGGTCCGGGAGCGTCGCGCAGCACGGCCATGAGCCGGCCGCGCACCTGGCGGTCGGTGCCGGCGAAGGACTGCGGGCGGCGCACCGGTGCGTCCAGCGGGGGGCGGCCCCTCGCGACCCAGGCGCACGACGCGACCACCGGGCAGCGGTCGCAGCCAGGCGCACGGGCTGTGCAGACGAGCGCGCCCAGCTCCATGAGGGCGATCGACGCCGTGGCCGCGGCGTCGTCGTCAGCGGGCAGCAGCGACTCCACCAGGGCGAGGTCGCGTTTGGTGACCGGAGCGTCCGCGACGCCCTCGACGGCGCGCGCGACCACCCTGCGCACGTTGGTGTCGACGACCGGGTGGCGCTGCCGCAGGGCGAAGACCGCCACGGCCCGTGCGGTGTAGTCGCCGACGCCGGGCAGCGCGAGCAGCTCCGGCACCGTCGTCGGGAGCTCCCCGCCGTGCCGCTCGACGACAGCCGCGCAGGCGGCCTGAAGCCGCAGCGCCCGGCGCGGGTAGCCCAGCCGCCCCCACAGCCGCAGCACCTCCGCCGGATCGGCAGCGGCCAGCGCACCCGCCGTGGGCCAGCGCTGCAGCCACGCCTCCCACACCGGCGCGACCCGCGCGACCGGCGTCTGCTGCAGCATCACCTCGGAGACGAGCACCGCGTAGGGGCTCGTCCCGGCCCGCCGCCACGGCAGGTCGCGGGCGGCCCCGGCGTACCAGGTGGAGAGGTCGTCGACGAGCATCACCCCGATCGTGGCACGCTGCTGTCGTGGCCCTGCACTGGCGCCCGGTCGGGCCGCTCCCGCCGGGGACCTACTGGGCACGCCGCGCCGGGTTCGTCCTCGCCGTCGTCGTGCCGCTGCTCGTGCTGCGCTCCTGCGGTGGCGGGGACGACGAGCTGACCGCCGACGCTCCGGCTACCCCTACGCCGACGACGAGCGCGAGCGCGCCCGCGACCGCGTCACCGCGGCCCACGCCGGCAGCCGTCCCGCAGTGCCGCGACGCCGACCTCGCCGCGGTCGTCGTACCCACGACCGCGACGTCCCCGACGTCGTTCGTCCTGACCGTGACCAACAGGGGTACGACGAGGTGCACCCGTGACCTCGGGCCCGGTGTGGTGGATCTCGTCGTGACCACGGGTGCCGACCGCTTCTGGGCACGCTCGGACTGCGACCGCCGCACTGCGCGGGAGGTCGCCACGCTGGCACCCGGGGCCTCTCGCGGGGTCCGCGTCAGCTGGGACGCGAAGCGCTCGAGACCGGCGTGCGAGGGCACCCGTGCGCCGGCGCAGCCGGGGACCTACCGGGTCGGCGGCAAGGTCGGGAGCAAGCCCGTCGCCGAAATCGTCTTCCGCGTCCGCTGAGCCCACCCGCAGGCGGGGAGCGCTGCGGCAGGCGGCCCTCAAGGCGACCCCGGATCGCGTCGAGACCAGACCGACGGGGCAAACGCTGTCGTGCGACGACGACAGCTGGGTGACGGGAGTGCGGGTGGGCGGCGAGGCGGGTGCGCTCACGCGGCTGTCCGACGACGCGGTCGCCTCGCTGCGCCTGGCCTTCGCCGGTGAGCTCGCCGAGCGGCTCCCCGTGCTCAGGGCTCTCTGTGACGGCAGCCTGTCGGACCTCGACCTGGTGCGGCGGGCCGCGCACTCGCTCGCGAGCAGCGCCGCCGTCGTCGGTGCGGCCGAGGCCGCGCGCGCGGCCCGGTCGCTCGAGGAGCAGCTGGTCGCCGGCGCTGCGGTGGAGGACCTGCGTGCGCCCGCGAGCGGCGTCGTCGCGCTGCTGGGGGGGTGGCAGCCGTGAGCGTCACCCCGGCGGCCCCGAGCCCGATCAAGGTGGTCGTCGTCGACGACTCGCCCGTCCAACGCCGCTTCCTACGCGCCTCGATCGAGGCCGACCACGACCTCACCGTCGTCGGGGAGGCCCGCAACGGCCGGGAGGCGGTCGCGCTCGTGGCCCGGCTGCGGCCCGCGGCGGTGCTCATGGACCTCGACCTGCCGGTGATGAGCGGCCTCGAGGCGATCGAGCGGATCATGGCCGCGAGCCCGACGCCGATCCTCGTTTACAGCGCCTTCGTCGGTGGAGAGGACAGCAAGAACGCCCTGGAGGCCTTGGCGGCCGGCGCCGTCGACGTGCTCGCTAAGCCCGGTCCCGACGACACCGGCAGCCTCGACTCCTACGCCGACGCGCTGCGCAAGCGGCTGCGGGTCGCCGCCCGGGTCCGGGTCATCACGCACCCTCGCGGCCGGCTGCGCAGCCAGGGCATCGCCACCGAGAGCGTGCCGGTCCTCACCGGGGGGACGCGTTCCGCGGCCCGCACCCTCGCCGCTGTCGCGGACGAGCCGCGTGAGCCCTTCGACTCCCGCAGTGACCTCCGGTTGCTCGCGATCGGCGCGTCGACGGGCGGCCCGCAGGCCCTGCTCACCCTGCTGTCGGCGCTGCCGGCCGACCTCCCTCAGGCGGTGCTCGTCGTCCAGCACATGGCCGAGGGCTTCATCCCGGGCCTCGCCTCCTGGCTCGACCAGCTCGTCTCGCTGCCCGTCGTCGTGGGCGAGAGCGGCCGTCGTCTCATGCCGGGGACCGTGACGATCGCACCGAGCGGCAGCAACCTGCTCGTGCAGGACGACCGGATGCGGGTGCTGTGCGTGCCGCCGGACCCGGGGCAGTTCCACGTGCCCGGCATCGACGCGACCTTCCGCTCCGTCGCCGACGCGCTCGGACCGCGGGCCGTCGGTGTGCTGCTCACCGGCATGGGCCGCGACGGCGCCGCGGGGCTGCTCGCCATGCGCGAGCGCGGCTCCGTCACGCTCGGCCAGGACGAGGCGACCAGTGCCGTCTACGGGATGCCCGCGGCCGCCGCGGCCCTGCAGGCCATCGACCGGCAGCTGCCCATCGGCGAGGTCGCTCCCGCGCTGCTCGAGCTGGTCGGCTTGCGATGAGCAGGCTCTCGCTCACCGACGAGCAGTTCGTGCGGCTGCGCCGGATGCTGGCCGCCGCTGCAGGGCTGGCCTTCGACGACGCGCGCCGCGACTCGCTCGCCTACTCCCTCGCGGAGCGGCTGCGGGCGTGCGGGCTCACCGACGTCTCGGCTTACCTCGATCGCGTCGACGGTGACCCGGTCGAGCGCCAGCGGCTGCTCGACGAGGTGACGATCCAGGAGACGCACTTCTTCCGCAACCCGCCGCAGGTCCGTGCACTGCGCACCCACGTGCTGCCCGAGCTCATCCGCCACGCGGAGTCGAACGGCCGCCGGTTGCGCATCTGGAGCGCCGGCTGCTCCACCGGGGAGGAGCCCTACTCCACGGCGATGATGCTGCGCGAGCTGCTGCCCTCGACGGCCGGTTGGGACGTCAAGGTCGTGGCCACCGACGTCTCGGAGCGGGCGCTGGCCGCGGCCAGGCAGGCGAGGTACGGCGCTCGCGCCGTGCAGATGGCGACCCCCGAGGAGCTGGCCCGCTTCTTCATCACCCACCCCGACGGCACCAACGAGGTCCGCCAGGAGGTCCGCGACCTCGTCGAGCTGCGCCACCACAACCTCGTCACCGAGCCGGTGCCCTTCGCGCCTGACGAGCAGGTCGACCTCGTCCTGTGCCGCAACGTCACGATCTACTTCAGCCGCGACACGACCCGGGCGCTCATGACCCGTCTGCACACGGCGCTGCGCGACGGCGGCTACCTCTTCCTCGGCCACTCCGAGACGCTGTGGCAGGTGTCGGAGGACTTCCGGCTCGTGTCGCTCGGCAGCGGGGACAGCTCGGCTTTCGTCTACCGCCGGCTCGACGACCACAGCGGCGGCGAGCGGCGCACCGTCCTGCCGGACCGGCGCACCGACGACGAGGGCCCGCCTCCTCCGCTCGACGAGCGCCGCCAGGCGCCGCGCCGGTCGGCGCTGTGGGAGTCGCTCACCAAGCCGCGCAGCCTCGTTCCGGCCTCGCGCGAGGCCGTCGTCGCCGCCGAGCGGCTGACCGCACCGGCGCCGAAGGTGCCGACAGGCTCGCCCGTCGAGATCGCCGCGTCGGTGCGGGAGTCACTCGCGGCCGGCCGCTACGAGGAGGCGTCGCAGGGAGCTGCAGCCCTGGTCGCGGTCGACCCGCTCCGCCTCGAGGGGCACTACCTGCGCGGACTCGCGCTGGTCAACCAGGGCCGCGACGTCGAGGCGCTCGTCGACCTGCGCAAGGCCGTCTACCTCGACGCCTCGTCGGGGCTCGCCCACTTCCTGCTCGCCGGCGTCCTCGCCCGGCTCGGCGACGCGGGTGCCGCTGCGCGGGAGTACCGCGCTGCGGCGGACACGCTCGGGCGCCAGCCCGGGGACGCGACCGCGCCCGAGCTCGGTGGTCGCAGCGTGGAGGACCTGGTCGCGTTGTGCGAGCAGCTCGAAGGACAGCTCTCGGAGGTACGAGGATGACCGCCATGACCACACCGCTGCGCCCGGTCCCACCGCTCGACCCGGTGGGTGGCACCCAGAGCGGGCTCGTCACCTTCGTGCTCGGTGAGCGCGACTACTGCACACCTCTCGCTTCCGTCCGCGAGGTCGTCCGGCTCCAGGGCCTCGCCGACCTGCCGGGTATGGAACCGCCGCTCGCCGGGGTGCTCGACCTGCGCGGCACCGCCCTGCCCGTCCTCGACCTGCGGATCGGGGCCACGAGAGAGAGCCGCGGGGACGTGCTCGTCGTCGAGCGCGACGGCAACCTGGTCGGCATCGCCGTCGACCGGGTGCGCGCCGTCGTCGCCCGCGAGGAGCTCCCGCCCGCAGGCACCGGCGACGGCGACGCAGGGGTGCTCCCGGCGTACGTCATGGACGTCCTGCGCGGCCCGGGTGGGCCGGTCTTCCTCGTCGAGCTCGAGGCGATGGTCGACTCGGTCCGCAAGGGCTGACCGACCCGCCCCTCAGGCGGTCTGGCGCCGCCCCGCGAGCGACAGCACCAAGCCGAGCAGGACGAGCAGTCCGGCGAGGCCCAGCGTCCGCAGCAGCTCGGCGCCCGTGGTCGGCAGACCGCCACCGGGTGCGGCCGTCGGGGGCTCCTCCACGGCCGGTCCGCCGCCGCCACCGGTGATCGGGAAGACGACGTCGGTGGTGGCGGTGTCGCTGTTGTCGTCGGTCGCGTCGGCCGGACCGGCCGTCGCGGTGTTGACGACGGTGTCGTCCTCCCAGGTGATCGGCAGCACCGAGGTCACGACCAGCGTCACCGACTCGCCGGGAGCCAGCGCTCCGGCGTGGACGCAGCTCACCGTCGGGAAGGCGTCGCAGGTGAAGGCGTCGCCGGTCACGGTCTCGACCACGAGGCCGTCGGCCAGCGGGTCGGTGACGGTGAAGCCTGCGATCGGCGAGCCGCCGGCGTTGGTCACCTCGATCGTCCAGGTGATCGTGTCGCCGGGCTCGACGGCGTCCGCGGGTCCGGTCTTGGTGAGCGCCAGGTCCGCAGGGGCCGGGTCGACGCCCTCGACGCCGGTGACGTGGGTGTCGGTGTTGTCGGCCGGCGTCGCGTCGCTCGGGCCGACGACGGCGGTGTTGGCGACGACGGCACCGGCGAAGGTGCTGTCGAGCAGGGCGCTGACGGTGAGCACGGAGGTCGCGCCGACCGCCAGCGGAGCCCCGAGCGTGCAGCTCACGGTGGTGCCGGCACAGGTCCAGCCGCTGCCGGAGGCGCTCGCCAGGGTCAGGCCGGCGGCGAGCGGGTCGGTGACGAGGACCCCGGTGGCCGGTGCCGTGCCGTTGTTGGCGACCGTGAGCGTCCAGGTGAGGGTGTCGCCGGGGGCAGCGCTGGCCGGGCCGGTCTTGACCAGGGACAGGTCAGGCACCGGCGCGGGGTCGACAGTGGTGCTCGCCGTCGCGGTGTTGTCGCTCAGGTCCATCTCGCCGGAGGCCGGAGCCACCGTCGCGGTGTTGGCCACGGTGCCGGGGGCGCCCCAGGTGACGTCGACGGTGATCGGCGCGGCCGATGCACCCGCGGCGAGGCCGCCGGGCAGGGAGCAGCTCACGGTGCCGGCGGCGAGGGTGCAGGTCCAGCCGGCACCGGCGGCCGCGGTCGGCACCGCACCGGAGGGCACGGGGTCGGTGACGGTCGTCGGGCCGGCCGCCCCGCCGGCACCGGTGTTGGTGACGATGAGGACGTAGCTGCCGGTGCTGCCCGAGGTCGCGGTCGACGGAGCGCTCTTGGTGATCGCCAGGTCGGGCCGCACCACGTCGGTGGTGACGGCGGCCGTGTCGTTGGCCGGGTTGCCGTCACCGGGGGTCGTGGCCGTCGCAGCATTGCGGACGATGGTGCCGGCGTAGGACGCGGGCACGGTCGCGACGACCGTCACCGTGACGCTCTGCCCACTGGTGAGGCTGCCGCTGAAGGCGCACGACACCGGGCTGCCGGCAGCGCAGGTGAGGCCTGGGCTGGAGGTCGCGGTGGACACCCAGGTGAGGCCCGCGCCCAGCGCGTCGCTCAGCGTGAATGACGTGATGGGCAGGACGCCCGCGTTGGTCGCGGTCAGCGTGTACGTCACGGTGCCACCGGCGCTGACGGGGGAGGGCGCTGCGGTCTTGGTCAGCGCGAGGTCCTTGGGCTGGGTGACCGCGACCAGCGCGGTGGCGCTGTCGTTGCTGTTGTCGCTGTCACCGGCCATCGTCGCGGTCGCGACGTTGAGGACGCTCGTGCCTGTGAAGCCCGACGTCACCGTGGCGACGACGGTCGCGACGACGCTCTGGCCGGCCGTCAGCGTGCTGGCGTAGGTGCACGACACCGGCGCCGACGAGGCGCAGGTGAGGCCGGGGCTCGTCGTGGTCGTCGACACCCAGGCCAGCCCCGTCGCGAGCGGGTCGGTGACCGTGAAGGCGGTGACGGGCAGGACGCCGTCGTTGGTGGCCGTCAGCGTGTAGGTGACGGTGTCGCCGGGCTTCACCGTGAGCGGGTTGGCCGTCTTGGTGAGCGCCACGTCCTTGGGCTGGGTGATGTCGATGACGTCGCTGGCGGAGTCGTTGCTGTTGTCGCTGTCACCGACCATCGTGGCGGTCGCGACGTTGAGCACGCTGGTGCCGGTGAAGGTCGAGGTCACCGTCGCGACGACGGTCGCCACGACGCTCTGACCGGTGGTCAGCGTGCCGGCGTAGCTGCAGGACACGGGAGTCCCGCCGACGCAGGACAGGCCGGCGCCGCCGGTGGTCGAGACCCAGGTCAGGCCGGTCACCAGCGGGTCGCTGATCGTGAAGGCGGTGATCGGGAGGACACCGTCGTTGGTGGCGGTCAGCGTGTAGGTGACGGTGTCGCCAGGAGCGAAGGGTCCGGCCGGCGCGTGGCCCTTGGCGAGCGCGACGTCCTTGGGCTGGGTGACCGCCACGATCGCGCTGGCGCTGTTGTCGCTGCTGTCGCTGTCGCCGCGCATCGTCGTGGTCGCGACGTTGCTGATCGACGTGCCGGTGAAGGAGCCCCTCACCGTCGTCGTCACTGTGGCGACGACGGACTGGCCGGCGAGCAGCGTCCCGGCGTAGGTGCAGGAGACCGGGGCGCTGGTCGCGCAGGTGAGGCCGGTGCTGGTCGTGGTGGTCGAGACCCAGGTGAGGCCGGTGGCGAGCGGGTCCGCGAGGGTGAAGTCGGTGACCGGCAGGACGCCGTCGTTGGTGGCCGTGAGGGTGTAGGTGACGGTGTCGCCGGGCTTCACGGTGAGCGGGTTGGCCGTCTTGGTGAGCGCCACGTCCTTGGGCTGGGTGATGTCGATGACGTCGCTGGCGGAGTCGTTGCTGTTGTCGGTGTCACCGGCCATGGTGGCGGTCGCGACGTTGAGCACGCTGGTGCCGGTGAAGGTCGAGGTCACCGTAGCGACGAAGGTCGCCACGGCGCTCTGGCCGGTGGTCAGCGTGCCGGCGTAACTGCAGGACACGGGTGTGCTCGCCGCGCAGGTGAGGCCGGGGCCACCGGTGGTCGACACCCAGGTGAGTCCGGTGGCGAGCGGGTCGGAGATGGTGAAGGCGGTGATCGGCAGGACGCCGTCGTTGGTGGCGGTCAGCGTGTAGGTGACCGTGTCGCCCGGAGCGAAGGGTCCGGCCGGCGCGTGGCCCTTGGTGAGCGCGACGTCCTTGGGCTGGGTGACCGCGGTCGTCGCGGTGCTGCTGTTGTTGGCGTTGTTGCTGTCCGCCGGGACGGTCGCGGTGTTGCTGACCGAGGTCGCCGTCACGCTCGACAGGACGGTCATCACGACCGTGACGGTCACGGTCTCGGCCGGGTCGAGGGCGTCGGCTGATCCCGCGAACGTGCACGAGACGGCGTTGGTGCAGGCGAGCCGCGGGTCGTTCTCGGTCACGCTGACGAGCGCGTGCGTCGCCGGCACGGGGTCGCTCAGGGTGAAGGTCGTGACCGGCCCGTTGCCCGCGTTGGTGACGGCCAGTGAGTAGGTGATGCTGTCGCCGGGTGCGACGGCTGCGGGAGGTGCGGGGGAGGTGACCGTCTTCACCACGCCGAGGTCGACCGGGTGCACGACCCGGGTCGTCACGGAGTCGCTGTTGTTGGTCGGGTCACTGTCGAGCGGCATGGAGACCGACGCGGCGTTGGTGACGCTCTGGCCGGTGAAGGCCGCCCCGACCCGCGCGACGACGGTGGCGGTCGCGGAGGCACCCCCGGCGAGCGAGCCGGCGAAGGCGCACGACACGGGCGGCCCGACGAGGCAGGTCAGCCCGAGCGAGGTGGTGCTCACCGACACCGGGCTGAGGCCGGTGCCCAGCGGGTCGCTGACCGAGAAGGCCGTGACGGGTGCGGTGCCGTGGTTGGTGACGGTCACGGTGTAGGTGACGGTGGCGCCCGGGGCGACCCCGGCCGGTGTGGCGGTCTTGGTGAGCCCGACGTCGATGGTCGGCAGCGGTCGGGTCGTCACCGACGAGCTGTCGTTGCTCGGGTCGAGGTCGACCCGGCCGGAGCTGACCGTCGCGGTGTCGGTGAGGTTGCCGGTCGCACCGGCGCCGTAGGAGATGCCGACCGTGATCCGGGGGGCGTCCTCGTCGCGGGCGAGGTCGCCGGCGTAGGTGCAGGTGACCTTGGTCGCGACCGACAGGTCGCAGACCCAGCCGGTGCCGGTCGCGCTGGTCGCGGTCTCGCCGGCGGGCAGCGTGTCGACGACGGTGATCGGGCCGGGCGCCCGGTTGGGCCCGTTGTTGGTCACGTCGATCGTGTAGCTGCCCGTCCCGCCGGGGACGTAGGTGGCGGGGCCGGCCTTGGTGACCTCGAGGTCGCTGTTGCAGGTCTCGACCCAGATGACCTTCTGCTTGCCGATGACGGCGCCGGTGGCGGTGTCGTAGGTGTCGACGTCGATGTGGAACTGCCCGCCGGCCTTCGGGGTGAGCCCGGTGGTGTCGATCTCGTAGAGCTGAGCCCCGTCGGGGGTGCCGGCGTTGCCGCTGCCAGCGGTGAACAGGATGGGGTTGCCCGCCCCGCTCGCGGGCGAGGACCCGGCCAGGATCCCGGCACCGGCGCCGCCCTGGCCGGTGAAGACGACGTAGACGCTGGCCGGCCCCGCCGGTGACCAGTCGTAGAGCTCCACGATGATCCCGCAGCCCTGGTGGGGGTTGTTGTTGTTCTGCGGGACCTCGTTGTCGATCTTGACGCTCCCGGTGGCCGCCGACGCGCTCGGCGCCCACGACGGCAGCAGCAGCAACGCGGCCGCGAGCAGCCCAATCTGGGCGACCCAGGCGCGCAGGCGCGTCGACGGGGTGGTGGCGGCGTGCTGTGCGGACATCGGTGGACCCCCAGCAGTCGCTCGCGGCCGGCTGCTGGGTCACCGGCTCCGAGGCGTGGTGCACGTCGCGGCGGTGCGCGTGCCCCTCGAGGCTGCTGCGGGGGGAGGTGCCCCGGCATCATCCGTTCGGCCAGACATCCCGCGAGAAGCGGGACGAGTCAGACGTATCGCTCGAGGATGCTGGACTCGGCCAGGCGTGACAGGCCCTCGCGCACGCTGCGGGCGCGGGTCTCACCGACGCCCTCGACGGCCTGCAGGTCGTCGATACCGGCCGCGAGCAGCTTCTGCAGCCCGCCGAAGTGCTCGACGAGCCGGTCGACGACGAGGCTGGGTAGGCGGGGCACCTTGGCGAGCAGGCGGTAGCCGCGGGGGCTGACCGCTGCCTCCAGGGCGTCGGTCGACGCGGGGTGGCCCACGGCCCGGGCGATCGCCGACAGGTCGATCAGGTCGGCGCCGGACAGCGCGTCGAGGTCGAGCAGCGCGTCGGCCGAGGAGCGCTGCTTGCGGCCGCTCCCACTGACGAGGTAGTCGCGGACGACGAGCTCGCGCTCGCCGTCGACGCCCGCCATCAGCTCGTCGAGCTGCAGCGACAGCAGCCGACCGTCGGAGCCGAGCTCGACGACGTAGCCCTCGATCTCCGCGGCGATGCGGCGCACCATCTCGAGGCGCTGCAGGACCGCCATCGCGTCGCGGACCGTGACGAGGTCCTCGATCTCCAGCGCCGACAGGGTGCCGGCGACCTCGTCGAGGCGCAGCGTGTAGCGCTCGAGGGTCGCGAGCGCCTGATTGGCGCGCGAGAGGATCGCCGCGGAGTCGTCGAGGACGTAGCGCATCCCGTCGACGTAGAGCGCGATGATGCGCATCGACTGGCTGACGCTGATGACCGGGTTGCCGGTCTGCTTCGCGACCCGCTCCGCGGTCCGGTGCCGGGTGCCGGTCTCCTCGGTGGGGATGGTCGGGTCCGGGACGAGCTGCACGCTGGCGCGCACGATCCGCGAGAGGTCGCCGGTGACGACGACGGCGCCGTCCATCTTCGACAGCTCGCGCAGCCGCGTCGCGGAGAACTCCACGTCGAGCTCGAACCCGCCGGTGCACACGGCCTGCACGCCCTTGTCGTGGCCGAGCACGATCAGCCCGCCGGTGTTGCCGCGCAGGATCCGTTCGAGCCCGTCGCGCAGGGCGGTGCCCGGGGCGACCGCCGCGAGGGTGGTGCGCAGCTGGTCCTCGGACCGCGCCTCGACCACACCGACCTCCTGAGCTGGTGATCGCGAGTCTAGGGAGCGCCGCCCGCGCGTGGTGGCAGCGACCGCCACGCGCAGGTCACGGGTCGGTCACGAGGTGGTCAGGCCCCCGGGGCCGACCCGGGCGCGCCGTCGGGGAAGGCCTCGCGCAGCAGCGCCCGCGCCTCGTCCTGCAGGTGCTCGTCGAGCGGCTCCTCACGGACCGGCTGGGGGGCCGCGGCAGGACGTCGCCGGGGAGGCTCACCCAGGAGCGACACGGCCTGGAGCAGGTCGGTCGCGACGAGCACCCGCATGCCGGTCGGGGGCGCGACGTCGGAGGGCGGCACGATCGCGGTCCGGAAGCCCAGGCGGGCCGCCTCCGCGAGCCGTCGCCCGAGGTCGCCGACGGGCCGCAGCTCGCCGGACAGGCCGACCTCGCCGAGCGCGACCAGGTCCTGGGGGAGCGGGGCGTCGAGGGCGGCCGAGCGCAGCGCGAGGGCCAGCGCCAGGTCGGTGCACGGCTCGGACAGCCGCACGCCACCGACCGTCGCGGCGTAGACGTCAGCGGTGGCCAGCCCCCGGACGCCCCCGCGTCGTTCGAGGACGGCGAGCAGCATCGCGACCCGGCCGCTGTCGAGCCCGACGGCGGCGCGCCGCGGGCTGCCCTGCCGGTCCGACGGGGCGACGAGCGCCTGGACCTCGGCGAGCAGCGGCCGGCGACCCTCGACGGTGACGGTGACGCAGGTGCCCGACACGGGGTCGCGGCGGCGGGTGAGGAACAGCCCGCTGGGGTCGGCGAGCTCGACGATGCCGGAGTCCTCCAGGGCGAAGCAGCCGACCTCGTCGCTCGGGCCGAAGCGGTTCTTGACCCCGCGCACCATCCGCAGCGTCGAGTGCTTGTCGCCCTCGAAGGACAGCACGACGTCGACGAGGTGCTCGAGCAGCCGCGGCCCGGCGATCGCGCCGTCCTTGGTCACGTGGCCGACGAGGAAGGTCGGGATGCCGCGCTCCTTGGCGACGCCGACCAGGGCCGCCGTGACGGCCCGCACCTGGGTCACGCCACCCGCGACCCCCTCCACGGAAGAGGAGGCGATGGTCTGCACCGAGTCGACGACGAGCAGCTCGGGGAGGACCTCGTCGATGTGGGAGAGGACAGCCGACAGGTCGGTCTCGGCCGCGAGCCACAGGCTGGGTACGACGGCGCCGGTCCGTCCCGCGCGCATCCGGATCTGCGCTGCCGACTCCTCGCCGGAGACGTAGAGGACCCGTCGGCCGGAGCGCGCGGTGCGCGACGCGCACTCGAGCGTCAGCGTCGACTTGCCGACGCCGGGCTCGCCGGCGAGCAGCACGACCGCGCCGGGGACGAGCCCGCCGCCGAGCACCCGGTCGAGCTCGCCCACGCCGGTCGGGCGGGCGTCGGCCGCCTGCACGTCGACCTCGTCGATGCGCTGCGCCGGCCGGGTCACGGGACCCGCGGTCACGCCGACCCGGGACGCGCCGACCTCGGCGATCGTGCCCCAGGCCTGGCACTCGGGGCACTGCCCGAGCCACTTCGCGACGGCGTGGCCGCACTCGCCGCAGCGGTGCGCGGGACGGTCCTTGGCTGCCATGGGCGCGACGCTAGCCGCGGCTGCCGACAGCGACGGGGACCTTCCACAGGCCCCGCCGGAGGGATCCGGGCTAGTGCCCGCCCTCCTCGGTCGCGCCGTCCTCGCTGTGGCCCTCGCCGGCCTTCTCGACGACGTTCTCGACCTCGTCGTGGCCCTCGCCGCCGCCGCCGTGGGCCGGCTCGTTGACGAGCGGGTTCGCCGACGCGCGCGGGCGCACCTCGGCGGGCGTCGACACCGGCACCCGCTGCTCGAGCGCGGGGGCGTTCTGGAAGACCAGTCGCAGCGTGACGTAGGTGCCCGGGCGCAGGTCGGCGGTCAGCCCGCGCAGCACGAGGGAGTAGCCCTCCTCCGCGGTGCGGCGTGCTGGGATCGGGACCGAGGCCACCGGGGCGGTGTCCTTGACGATCGCGACGGACGCGGCCGCGGGCGAGGTCACCGACAGCAGCGCGTCGTCCTCGTCGTCCTCGTTGACCAGCGTCAGGGCGACGCGGGCGTCGCCGCCGGTCGGGAGCACGTCGCCGTCGCGGGGCGGCAGCACCCGCAGGTTGAGCACGGCGACCTGGTCAACGACGGCCTGGGCCGAGTCGCCCTGGTCGCGGTCCTGGTAGGTGAGCGGGTCCTTGCCGGAGCCGCAGGCCGTGAGCGCCAGCGGGAGCAGCAGCGCGGCGGCAGCGGTGCGCGTCTTCACAGGTGGGTTCACTTCCCGGTGCGGGCCAGCAGTGGCAGGTCGGCTGCGATGTCCGCCGGCGTCACGCCCCCGGGGTAGACGACCGGGAGGCGGTCAGTGGCGTCGTACGCGAAGATCACGTTGGTGTGCCCCACAGAGTATCCAAGGGGTCCCGAGTGGCTGTGCGGGGCGGTCCCGTCCTTGTGCGGGTGCTCGTTGGGCTTGCCCGGCAGCGTCGGGATCGGCCCCTCCTCCTCCGCCGGTCGCACGCCCGCGGCTGTCTGTGCGGCCTTGACCTCGTCGTCGGTGCCGCGCAGCGCGATGAACTCCGTCGAGAACTGGTCGAGCC
This sequence comes from Mycobacteriales bacterium, assembly GCA_030697205.1. NCBI lineage: Bacteria > Bacillati > Actinomycetota > Actinomycetes > Mycobacteriales > Mycobacteriales bacterium. The sequence continues at coordinate 111,218 of JAUYQP010000013.1, read as the reverse complement.
AGGTCCGCAGCTTCGGGGCGGTGTCGCGCTTCGGGTCGGTCGTGACGAAGACGACCCGGATGTCGCCCTTGAGCTCAGCCGGCGCCCGGCGCAGGGCCGCGGCAACGTCGGCCATCGCGGTGATGCACTCGTCGGGGCAGTTGGTGTAGCCGAAGTACATCAGCGTCGGGCGGCCCTTGGTCTCGGCCAGGAAGTCGAAGCGCTTCCCCTCGGTCGTGGTGAGGGTGAAGCTCGGCCGCGCCGGCACCGGGTCGGGCTCGACGCCGTGGAAGGCCAGCGAGGCCGTCGGGTCGGGGGTCGTGCTGCTGCTCGCGCAGCCGGCCAGCAGGGCGACGGCGAGCAGCGCAGTGGCACCGGCGCGCAGACGGGGGCGGGGTCGCATGCCTCCATCTTCGCGCAGCACGCCGCTCCCGGTCGGGTCGGAGCGGTGTGACGCCTACAGCAGGTCGGCGCCGCGGACGAGCAGCAGGGCGACGTCGACGAGCGCGACCACGATCGCGGCGAGGAACGCCGTCCGCGACCCGGGCCTCCGCGCAAGCACCAGCCCCACCGCCGTCACCACCCCGGCGACGCCCACTGCGCCCCAGCCGAGCACCCCCGGCTCGCCGTCCGGGCCGAGGGCGAGCAGGACCGTCGCGGCGAGCAGCAGGACCGCGGACAGCGCCGCCGAGAGCGTCGCGCCGAGCCGGTGCGGCAGGCCGTGCACCCCCGTCGCGGCGTCGTCGTCGAGGTCGGGCAGCGCGTTGGCCAGGTGGGCGCCGACGCCGAGCAGGGCGCCCGCCCCGGTGGCCCACAGCGGCGCGCGGACGTCCTCCGCGGCGAGGGTGACGATCGAGGGGATGAGGCCGAACGACAGCGCGTAGGGCGCCCACGACAGCAGCGTCGACTTCAGGCGGGCGTTGTAGGCGAAGGCCGACGCGACCGCGACCAGGTGGACGACCCCGGCGGCCAGCCCCATCGCGAGTGACAGCGGCACGCAGAGCAGGCCTGCGAACGCGGCCGCCTGGCTGACGACGGCGGCGGGGACGTCGCCGCGGACGACCGGCTTGTCCCTGCGGTCGGAGGCGACGTCGCGGTCGCGGTCGAGCCAGTCGTTGGTCCAGCCGGTCGTGAGCTGCCCCGACAGGAAGGCCAGTCCGACGACCACCGCCGGCCCGCCGGTGGCCTGCGCGAGCCCGGCGGCGATCGCGGTGACGGCCATCGTCGGCTCGGGGTGGCACGCGCGGTAGAGCGCCCGCGCGCGCGCCTGGGTCGTCACGGCGCGATCATGACAGGCTGGGGCAGATGACCACCTCGACGGCACCGGTCCGGCCGCGCAACGACCCCCAGCAGTACGACGACCTCGTCGCCGACTGGTGGGCGCCCCGTGGCGGGTTCGCGATGCTGCACTGGATCGCCGCGGCCCGGGCTCGCCACGTCCCGCGGGCCACCCGGGAGGGCAGCGTCCTCGTCGACGTGGCCTGCGGCGGCGGTGTCCTCGCGCCGCACGTCGAGGCGCTCGGCCACCGCCACATCGGGGTCGACCTGTCCCCGACCGCGCTGCCGGTCGCGCGGGCCCACGGCGTCGTGCCCGTGCGCGGTGACGCCCAGCGGCTGCCGCTGGCCGACGCCTGCGCCGACGTCGTCGTGGCCGGGGAGGTCCTCGAGCACGTCCCCGACCTCGCGGCCGCGGTCTCCGAGGCCTGCCGGGTCCTGCGCCCCGGCGGGACGCTCGTCGTCGACACGATCGCCGACACGTGGTTCGGGCGCTTCAGCTCGATCACGGTCGGCGAGCGGGTCCCGGCCGGACCCCCGAAGCGGCTGCACGACCCCGCGCTCTACGTCGACCGTCGACGGCTCGTCGCGCTCGCGGAGGCCGGCGGCGTACGCCTGTCGCTCGTGGGTCTGCGACCCAGCCTGCGCGACTACGTCGGCTGGTGGCGGGGAAGGCGTCCGGACGTGCGGATGCTCGAGACCCGGTCCACCGCCGGGCTCTTCCAGGCGCACGGCACGAAAACAGGTCGGGAGGCCACATGAGCGCGCGCGTCGTCGGTTCGGGCTCGGCGCTGCCGCCGCCCATGCGACAGCAGGACCTCTGGGACGGCTTCTTCCGCGAGCGCTTCGCCGACCACCCCGTGGCCCGCAAGGTCTGGGAGCACAGCGGCATCGAGACCCGGCGCGGCGTCGCGGACCCGACCGTCGACGACGTCTCCGGCTGGGGCACGGGCGACCGGATGCGCCGCTTCGTCGAGGAGGCGATGCCGCTCGGCAAGGGCGCCGTCTCTGCCGCCCTCGACGACGCCGGCCTCGACGCGACCGACGTCGGCCTGCTCGCGGTGGTGTCCTGCACCGGCTACGCCACCCCCGGCCTCGACATCCGGCTCGCGCAGGACCTCGGCATGGACACCGGCGTGCAGCGGCTGCACATCGGCCACATGGGCTGCTACGCCGCGCTGCCCGGCCTCGGGGCCGTCGCCGACTTCGTCACCGCCCGCCAGCGGCCCGCGGTGCTGCTCTGCCTGGAGCTGACCTCCCTGCACGTCCAGCCCGCCTCGGCCGACGTCGACCTGCAGCAGGTGGTCGCGCACGCGCTCTTCAGCGACGCGGCGGCCGCGGTCGTCCTGTCGCCCGATGACCGCCCGGGGCTCGAGGTCGTCGATGTCGTGGCCCGCACCGACCACTCCACCGCCGACCACATGACCTGGGACGTCACCGACCTCGGCTTCAAGATGGGCCTGTCGCCCAAGGTCCCCGACGTCCTCGCGGTCCACGCCCGGCCCGTCGTCGAGGAGCTGCTCGGCCGCCACGACCTCGCGGTGGACGACGTCGCAGGCTGGGCCGTCCACCCTGGTGGACGCCGCATCGTGGAGGTCGTCGGGGAGGCGCTGGGGCTCGCCGACGAGCACCTGCAGGCGTCGTACGACGTCCTGCGGGACGTGGGCAACTGCTCCAGCGCGACCGTCCTGCTCGTCCTCGACCGGCTGCGCGCCACCCGGCCGCTGGCGCCCGGCGACCACGTCGTGGCGATGGCCTTCGGGCCGGGCCTCACCCTCTACGCCACCCTGCTGCGCGTGCGCGGCTGACCCGGGTAGTCCGTCCGGACCCGGCCCGTCCGGGTGGTGCGCCACAACCGTCCCGACTGGCCATGGCCCCGCGCGGCCGGCGGGTCCACCGTGACGGGACACCGCCCGTGTCCACGTCCGAGGAGCCCTCGTGCCCCGCACCGCCGTCCGCCCGGTCACCCCGGCAGCGCTCCCCGTCCCGACCCCCTCGCCCGACCCGGACGAGGCGGCGCGGCTGCAGGCCCTCTACCGCACCCGGGTCCTCGACACCGCGGCCGAGCAGGCCTTCGACGACCTGGCGCTGCTCGCCGCCCACGTCTGCGGGGTGCCGTCGGCCGCCGTGGCGTTCCTCGACGAGGACCGCGAGTGGGTGAAGGCCTCCGTCGGGCTCGGGGCCGGCCTCGCCGACGCTTTCGCCGACACCGACCGGACCGACGCGGTCTGCAGCTTCGCGGTCCTCGAGCAGGAGGCCGTCGTCGTCCCGGACCTGCTGCGTGACGCCCGGACCCGCAGCAACCCGCTGGTGCGCTCGGCCGGCCTGCGGTTCTACGCCGGTGCCCCCGTGCGGGTCCGCTCCGGCCACGCCGTCGGGGCCGTCTGCGTCCTCGACGTGACGCCCCGCACGCTGAGCCCCGCGCAGGTCGGCGCGCTCGGGGCCGTGGCCCGCCAGGTCGCGGTCCTGCTCGAGTGGCGCCAGCTGCGCCCGACCCTCGCCAGCGTCCTGGAGGCCCGCCGGGTCTGACCTCTCGCTGCACCCCGAATGCATCCCCGGGGCGTCCTGTCAAGGGACGTCCATGCCGGCGCACCCGCTCTGACCTGCGCAGACGCTCCCGAGGGACGTCTGTCGGCAGGCCGTGGCGGCGATCACCGCGTGTTACCCTGGGTGTCGGCGAAAGGGCTTTCCACACATGACGTTCCAGGTCGGCGAGACGGTGGTCTACCCCCACCACGGGGCTGCGCTCATCGAGGCCATCGAGACCCGCACCATCAAGGGCGAGGACAAGATCTACCTGGTCCTCAAGGTCGCGCAGGGTGACCTCACGGTCCGCGTCCCCGCGGACAACGCCGAGATCGTCGGTGTCCGCGACGTCGTCGGTCAGGCCGGTCTCGACAAGGTCTTCGAGGTCCTGCGCGCCCCGGCCGTCGAGGAGCCGACCAACTGGTCGCGCCGCTACAAGGCCAACCTCGAGAAGCTCGCCTCGGGCGACATCAACAAGGTCGGCGAGGTCGTGCGCGACCTCTGGCGCCGCGACAAGGAGCGGGGCCTGTCGGCCGGCGAGAAGCGGATGCTGTCCAAGGCCCGCCAGATCCTCGTCTCCGAGCTGGCGCTCGCCGAGGGCACGAATGAGGACAAGGCCGAGGCGATCCTCGACGAGGTCCTCGCCTCCTAGCCAGACGTGGCGGTGACGCCACTCACGGGGGAGGGCGGACCTGCCGATGATGAGGTCGTGAGCGTGCCACCGCCCTCGAAGAAGGTGCTGCCCAAGCGGCCGCCCTCGGCGGTCCTCGAGGTGCTGCGCTTCCTCGTGGTCGTCTTCTTCGCGGGCGCCGGCTACCAGGTCGGCTCCAGCATCGACGCAGACCGGGCCGTGCTCGGCTCGCTCAACGGCACCGCCCTCGGGCTGGTCCTCGGCTCCGGCTTCGGCTACGTCCTGGGCGGCGTCATCGGGCGCACCACCGCCACGACCGCCGCGGTCGCCCAGCACCGGTTGCGCGACGTCTCCGCCGACACCCTCGTCGCGGGCGCCCTCGGCACCATCGGAGGCGTCCTGCTCGGAGCCGGCGTCGCCTGGCCGGTCTTCTTCCTGCCGCAGGCCTACCTCGCCTTCCCGCTGTTCGGCTTCGTCGTCGTCGCGCTCGGCTACCTCGGCTTCCAGGTCGGGGCGAGCAAGCGCGACGGCGTGCTGGCGATGTTCGGCGAGCGGGCGGGCGTCTCACCGCGCCCCGTCCCGGCCGCCGCGCTCGACCGGCTCGTCGACAGCTCGGTGGCCATCGACGGGCGGGTGCTCGACGTCGTGCGCGCCGGCTTCCTGCACGGTCGCTTCCTCGTCCCCGCGCCGGTCCTGGCCGAGCTGCAGGGCCTCGCGGACGCCGGCGACGACGCCCGTCGGGCCAAGGGCCGCCGCGGCCTCGAGGTCCTCGACGCGCTCAAGCGCGAGCCCGGCGTCGACGTCGAGGTCCTCGACCTCGACGTCCCTGCGGTGCCCGAGGTCGACGGCAAGCTCGTGCGCATCTGCCTCGACCGCAGTCTCGCGCTGCTCACCCTCGACACCAACCTCGCCAAGGCCGCGCAGCTGGCCGGGGTGTCGGTGCTCAACCTGCACGCGCTCGCGCTCGCGCTGCGTCCCCCTGTCGCTGCCGGCGACGACGTCCCGGTGCTGCTGATGAAGGCCGGCAAGGAGGCCGGGCAGGCCGTCGGCTACCTCGACGACGGCTCGATGGTCGTCGTGGAGAGGGCACGCACGCTCGTCGGCACGCAGGCCCTCGTCCAGGTCACCTCGGTGCTCACCACCGCCAACGGCCGACTCGTCTTCGGTCGGCTCACCGATGACGGCGCGCCGCCGCCGCGGCGCGCCAGCGAGGCCCGCGCGGCGTCCCCCAGCCCTGCGTCGATGCCCGGCCGCAAGGGCTCCTGAGCCGCGCTGCCGGCCCGGGTGGCACGCTGCCCGTCGTGACCGTCGCCGCGCTCGTCCCCGCAGCCGGCCTCGGCGTCCGGCTCGGACCGGGAGGGCCCAAGGCCCTGCGCGAGCTGGCCGGCGAGCCGCTGCTCGTCCACGCCGTCCGCGGCCTGCGGGCTGCCGGGTGCGTCGACCACGTCGTGGTCGCGGCGCCCGCTGACGCGGTCGCCGACGTGCAGGAGCTGCTCTCGGCGTACGACGTGGTCGTCGTCGCGGGCGGAGCCACCCGTCAGGAGAGCGTCGCAGCGGCGCTGGCCGCGGTGCCCGGGCAGGCCGACGTGGTGCTGGTCCATGACGCCGCCCGCTGCCTCACCCCGCCCGACGTCGTGGCCCGGGTGGTGGCGGCGGTCCGGGCGGGGGCACAGGCCGTGGTGCCGGTGCTGCCGGTGGTCGACACCGTCAAGCGGGTCGAGGGCGACGTGGTGGTCGAGACCGTCGACCGCACCGCGCTGCGGTCGGTGCAGACGCCACAGGGCTTCGCTCGGGCGGTGCTCGAGCGGGCGCACGCCGCGGCGCAGGAGGCGCACACCGACGACGCGGGGCTGGTCGAGCGGGCAGGTGGGACGGTCGTGGTGGTGGCAGGCAGCGAGGATGCGTTCAAGGTGACCGGACCGCAGGACCTGCTGCTGGCCGAGGCCGTGCTGGCGGCGCGCGCGTGAGGACCGGCATCGGCGTCGACGTCCACCCGGTCGAGGCGGGCCGGCCCTGCTGGGTCGCCGGCCTGCTGTGGGAGGGGGAGGACGGCTGCTCCGGGCACTCCGACGGCGATGTCGCGGCTCACGCGGCCTGCGACGCGCTGCTGTCCGCGGCGGGCCTCGGCGACCTCGGAGCGGTCTTCGGCACCGACCGGCCCGAGCACGCCGGCGCCTCCGGCGCGGAGCTGCTCGCTGAGGTGCTGCGGCTGCTCACCGAGGCCGGCTGGGAGATCGGCAACGTCGCCGTGCAGGTCGTCGGCAACCGGCCCAGGCTCGGGCCGCGCCGGGCCGAGGCAGAGGCGGCGCTGTCGGCCGCGCTCGGCGGCGCACCGGTCTCGGTCGCGGCGACCACCACCGACGGGCTCGGGCTCACCGGCCGTGGCGAGGGGCGGGCGGCGATCGCCACCGCGCTGGTCCTGCGGCCCGGGGCCTGAGGCGCTGACCTGCGGGGCTGACGCGCGGCCCCACTAGCCTTGCCAATGTGAGCCTGCGCCTGCACGACACCCTGACGAGGACGGCCCGGCCCCTCGAGCCGGTCACCCCGGGGCACGTCGGCATCTACGTCTGCGGTCCGACCGTGCAGGCCGCGCCGCACGTCGGCCACCTGCGCAGCGGCATCGCGCTCGACGTCCTGCACCGCTGGCTGCTCGAGTCCGGCCAGCGCGTGACCTTCGTCCGCAACGTCACCGACGTCGACGACAAGATCATCCACGACGCGGCCCACAACGACGAGCCGTGGTGGGCGCTCGCGACCCGCCAGACCCGGGCGTTCACCCAGGCCTACGACGCGGTGCAGGTCCTGCCGCCGACCGTCGAGCCGCGGGTCACCGGTCACATCAGCGAGATCGTCGCGCTGGTCGCCGAGCTCGTCGACAGCGGCGCGGCCTACGAGTCCGGCGGTGACGTCTACCTCGTCGTGCGCGCGGTCGAGGGCTACGGCCGGCTGTCCGGCCAGGACCCCGACCAGCTGCGCCAGACCGAGAAGGCCGTCGCCCACGGCCACACCGGCGAGAAGCGCGACGCGCTCGACTTCGCGCTGTGGAAGGCCGCCAAGGAGGGCGAGCCGTCGTGGCCGTCGCCGTGGGGGCCGGGCCGGCCGGGCTGGCACATCGAGTGCTCCGCGATGGCCGCCGCGACCCTCGGCACCGAGTTCGACCTGCACGCGGGCGGCCTCGACCTGGTCTTCCCCCACCACGAGAACGAGATCGCCCAGTCGGCCGCCGCCGGCCACGCCTTCGCGCGGCACTGGCTCCACCACGGCCTCGTCACGGTCGCGGGCGGCACCGGCGAGAAGATGAGCAAGTCGCTCGGCAACTCCACCACCGTCGCCGACGTCCTCGAAACGGTCCGCCCGCAGGTGCTGCGCTACGCCCTCGGCACCGCCCACTACCGCTCCCAGCTCGAGTGGTCGGCGCAGGCGCTGTCCGACGCGGAGTCCGCCTACGGCCGGATCGAGACCTTCGTCCGCAACGCCACCGAGGCAGTTGCCGGGGTCGAGCCGGGTGCGTCGAAGGCGTCGTGGGAGGAGTTCGCCGCGGCGCTCGACGACGACCTCGGTGTCCCGCAGGCGCTGGCTGTCGTGCACGCCGGCGTCCGCGCGGGCAACGCGCTGCTCGCCGCCGGGGAGCTGGCCTCGCTCGCGGCCACCCTCGACGTCGTACGCCGGATGCTGCGGGTGCTGTGCCTCGACCCGGTGAGCCAGTGGCCGGGGACCTCCGGCGGTGAGCTGTCGGGTGTGGTCGACGGGCTCGTCGCGATCGCGATCGAGGCTCGCGCCGCCGCGCGCGAGCGCAAGGACTGGGCCGCCGCGGACGAGGTCCGCGACCGGCTCGCAGCCACGGGCATCGTGCTCGAGGACACGGCCGGCGGCGTCCGGTGGAGGCTCGCATGACGACAGCTGGTGGAGGGCGCAAGCCCATCGCGAAGGGCGGTCAGGGCGGTCGCGCCGCGAAGCCGGGCTCGCACCGCAAGGGCGCGGCCGTCGGGTCCGGTGGCAACAGCAAACGCCGGCTCGAGGGCAAGAAGGCGACGCCCCCGGCCGAGCAGCGCAAGGGCCACCCGAAGGCGCGCGCGGCCGCTGCGGCCGCCAAGCGGGCGGCGACCGCGAAGCCGTCCGCGCGTGACGCGGGCGCCCCCCGGGCCCGGTCGACCCGCAAGGGCGGCGACGTCCCCGAGGTCGTCATGGGCCGCAACCCGGTCGTGGAGTCGTTGCGCGCCCGGGTGCCCGCCACGACCCTCTACGTCGCGCTCGGCCTCGACGCCGACGACCGCGTGACCGAGTCGGTCCGCCTCGCCGGCACGCTCGGCATCGCGATCGTCGAGATGACCCGGGCCGAGATGGACCGGATGACCGACCGCGGCCTGCACCAGGGCCTCGCGCTGCAGGTGCCGCCCTACGTCTACGCCCACACCGACGACGTGCTGGAGGCCGCGCTGGCGTCCGACACCCCGCTGCTCGTCGCGCTCGACGGCGTCACCGACCCGCGCAACCTCGGCGCCGTCGTGCGCTCCGCAGCCGCATTCGGCGCGCAGGGCGTGATCGTGCCGGAGCGGCGCGCGGCCTCGATGACCGCCGCGGCCTGGCGCACCTCCGCGGGCGCGGCCGCCCGGCTGCCCGTCGCGCGGGCCACCAACCTCACCCGGGCGCTCAAGGAGTGCAAAGAGGCGGGGCTGTTCGTCGTCGGCCTCGCCGGCGAGGGCGCGGTCTCCCTCGACGACCTCGAGCTCGCGACGGGGCCGCTCGTGCTCGTCGTCGGCTCGGAGGGCGAGGGGCTGTCGCGCCTGGTCATGGCCACCTGCGACACCACCGTCTCGATCCCCATGGCCGGTGGCACCGAGTCGCTCAACGCGGGGATCGCGGGGGCCGTCGCGCTCGCCGAGGTCGCCCGCCGCCGCCGCGTCGCCCGCTCCTGACCTGGTCGCGCCCCCTGCGAGGCGGTTGTGGCGATCATGCACGCCCGCGGCGCCTTCGCTGATCGCCACGTCCCCGTGGGGCTGCGTGCGTGCCGCGCGGTTGTGGCGATCATGCGCGCTCACCGCCCCTTCCGAGATCGCCACATCCTGGGGTGGAGAGGCCGCTGGGCGGGCCTCGTCGGCGGCAATACGGGCGCGAAACCAGCGAAACCGGACGGCAGCGAACCTTTCGGTTGTGACCGGGCTCACAACCTCACGGACGCAGGAACACGCGTATCCATCTCGACGGAGCGTCGTTGAGGTGGCATCGGACTGTTGGCCAGCAGGCCAACAGGACGTTACAGTTCATCCCCACCCCTGCTCGGATCTGTCAGGTCTCCTCACAAGGGAAGAGGGTCACGCGTGCGACTGCTACGCGAGAAGCCCGCTCCGGCTCCCCGCTCGCGCACGCGACGGCTGGCTGCCGTGGAGCCCGAGTCCGTGGTCGAGCTGGTTCCGCCCGTCACGGCGCCGCGCACCCGCAAGGCCCCCGTCGTGGTGGACGCCGTCGCCGAGGTCGTCGTCGAGGCGGTCGTCGAGCCGGTCGTCACGCTCACCGCCGAGATCGCCGACGTCGAGGAGCTCGTCGACGAGCTCGACCGCGAGGTCCACTCCGGCCTCGAGGATGCTCGCGTCGACCGGTGGAAGGCGGCCTACGCCGACTCCCGGCCCGACGACGAGCTCGTTCTCGCCGCCCGCTCCGGTGACGAGGGCGCGCTCACCGAGCTGCTCACGAAGTACCGCGCCTTCGCCCGCGTGAAGGCCCGCTCCTACTTCCTGGTCGGCGCGGACCGCGAGGACATCGTCCAGGAAGGCATGATCGGCCTCTACAAGGCGATCCGTGACTTCAACCCCGACATGCAGACGTCGTTCCGCGCCTTCGCCGAGCTCTGCGTCACGCGCCAGATCATCACCGCGATCAAGACCGCGACCCGCCAGAAGCACGGCCCGCTCAACAACTACGTGTCGTTCAACCGCCCGGTGGCCGGCGACGACGACGGCGACCGCACGCTGAGCGACGTCCTCCCGACCGTCGCGATCAGCGACCCGGCCGACCTGGTCATCTCCGCCGAGCGCATCCGCGCCCTCCAGGCCCACTTCGACGAGGTCCTGTCCGACCTCGAGACCGAGGTGCTGCGGCTCTACGTCGAGGGCAAGAGCTACCAGGAGATCGCCGAGCGGCTCCAGCGCCACGTGAAGTCGATCGACAACGCGCTGCAGCGCATCAAGCGCAAGCTCGAGGGTCACCTGCGCGAGCGCTCCATCGCCGACGCCGGCTGAGCGACAGCTCCCGGGCCGCCGCCGCGGTCCTCGGCGTCGCCGCGCTGACCCTCGCCTGGGTCACGGCCGGCCTGCGCCGACCGGGCTACGACCCGGTCGAGCTCTCGATCTCGCAGCTCCAACGAGCAGGTACGCCGGGGCGCGGCCTCGTGTCGGCCGGTCTTCTCGGGTGCGCGCTCGGTCTGCTGGCCGTCGCACCGCTCGTCGGGCGCACCATCGGGTCGGCGCTGACGACAGGGCTGCTGCGGGTGGCGGGGGCGGTGACCCTGGGCGCGGCCGCGTTCCCGCTCGCCGAGGTGCGGGGCGGGGCGACCGACCCGGTGCACATGGCGTGCGCGGCCGTCGGCTACGTCGCGCTCGCGGTCCTGCCGCTCGTCGCGGCCACGGCACTGCGGCGCAGCGGTCGGCGCGGGGCCGTCCCGGCGTACGCCGTGGGGGTCCTCGCCTCGGTCTGCCTGGTGCTGACGGTGCCGCTGCACGACGTGTCCGGCGGGCTGCAGCGGGTCGGGCTGACCAGCTCGCTGGTGTGGGTCTGCGTGACGGCGGTCAGGCGGGGCGGCGGTGGGGCTTGAGGGCCCAGCTGATCGTGAGCTCCGAGGTGACGGTGCCGGCCTCGTCGGTCATGACGACCTCGACGGGGAACTGCACGAGCTCGCCCGCCTCGACGCCGGCGAGGACCTCGTCGATGGGGCGGCCGAGGGCGGCGGTCGCGGTGACCGGGCCCTTCTGCAGCTTGCGGTAGGTGATCGTCGCCGACGCGGCCAGCGGGGTGACGCGGTCGAGCAGGTCACCGAAGGCCGCCATCACGGCCGCGCCGGACGCCGACTCGGCGAGGGTGAAGATCGCGCCGGCGTGCGGGCCGCCGACGTGGTTGTGGAACGCCGGGTCGTCCAGCAGGCGCAGGACGGTGCGCTCGGGCGCGACCTCGTCGTACTCCAGTCGCAGGGTCGCGATGAACGGCACCATCAGCGGCATGCCTGCCTTGATCTCCTCAGGGGTCATGCCGCAGGACGTTACTAGCCGGTAACTTCGGCGTCCAGGATCAGTGACCGTCGCCGTGCGGCGTGACCGCGGGCGTGCTGCCGCCGGCCTTCGCGAGCAGGTCGGTCAGGACCTCGAGCTCGGCGGTCTGGCTGGCCCGGATGCTCGTCGCCATCGCGACGACGACCGGCTCGTCGGTGCGCTCGAGGACCTCCGCGGCCATCGGGATGCCGCCGGCGTGGTGGGTGTAGAGCATCGACAGGTAGGCCCGGTCGAAGGCCGTGCCGGTCAGCGCCTCGAGGCCCTGGACCTCGGCGGTGGTCGCCATCCCCGGCATCCGGCCGTCGGGGAGCAGGTGGTCCGACCCCATCCAGGCCATCCGCCGCTGGCTGCTGTCGGAGAACGACAACCCCCACTGGTCGAGCCAGCCGAGCATCGCGCCCGACTGGCCGCGCTGGGTCAGCACGACGTCGGTCGCAAGGCTGCGCACCGCGGGGTCGCTGGCGCGGTGCATCGCGATGAGCGACATCGCGACGGCCTGGTCGTGGTGGACGACCATGTCGCGCGCGAAGCCCGCCTCGGCGGATGCGGTGGCGGGGGCGTCGTCGGCCCACGGCATTGTCGGTCCGGCGTAGAGCCCGATGGCGACGGACGCGGCGCCGACGAGGACAGCCACCCAGGCAGGTACTACGGTACGCGGCCGGCGCAGCCGGGTCGGCGGGGCGGGCGTCAGGGCGGGCTCCAGGGTCGAGGGGTCTGCCCGGTCCAACGCGGGAGCGCCGTGGGCCGGTTCCGTGCAGGTGCGAGGACACATCATGCCGACGTTTCTCGTGTGCGGACCGGGCTGTCCTCCCGTCACGGGGGCCCGGGTCGGACGAGCACGTCAGAGATCATGCGCAGACCCTGCTCCTCGAAGGGCCTGTCACCGACCTGGTGGGCCCACACGGCCGTGCCGATGGCCTCGCGCACGAGAGTGCGGCGCCAGTCTGCGGGGTCGCGCGGGTCGGAGCCGTAGCCGTCGAGGAAGGCGGTCTCCTGCTCGGGATGCCCGCGGAACTGCTGGGCCGCGAGTCGCACGAAGTCGGTGTGAGCGGGTCGCAGCTCCGCGCGACCCAGGTCGATCACGCGGACCTCGCCGCAATGCACGAGCCAGTTGCGCGGCTGCCAGTCCCCGTGGGTCGGCACCACGTTCGCAGGGCCCGCGGGCCACGACGTGATCTCGGCGCGCAGTCTGGTCACGCTGTCGGCGTCGATCCCGTGGGGCGCCTCCAACCACCGCAGGGCCTTGGCGTCCTGTCGGGCCTCGTAGTGCTCGTCTGTGTGCGACCGCTGGCGGTGGAAGTCCCGCAGCAGCCGACCGGCCTGGTGGTGGACATCGACGTCCCACTCCTGCGCGCTGCCTTGGACGGGATGGCCCTCGAGGAAGTCCCGTAGGAGCAGCTTCGCGTCGGTGTCCGCCGCGACGAGGGCGGCCGCCCTGCCCTGCCTGGTCCACGGCTCGAGCCACTCCCGGTGCGCGGCGATCTCGCGAGCGAGGTGGTGGTCGGCGGCGTCGCCGGCCTTGACCAGCAGGCGCCGGCCTTCGTGCAGGACCTCGAGAACGGTCGTGCCCACCAGACCCCAGCTGTGGTCGCGGACGACCGTCGCGCCGGGCACCCAGCTCTGCAGGAGCTTGCGCTGTCGCTCGTCGAGCGCGCCCAGCGCGCCCGTCATGGCGCTGTCCCGGGCGGAGGCGTGACGGGCACGGTGTGCGGGACGGGGGCCGTGGCGACGCCGAGCTCATCGAGCTCGCGGCGGAGCTCGAGGTCGGTCTCGACCCGGTCGCGGGTGGTGCGCCAACCGAGCCGCCTGGCGGCGGGTCCGGATCGCCCGAATACCGCCACGTCGTGGGCGCGGCTCGACGGGTCGTGTCGGCAGGTGCCGCGCAGCGCATCGAACCCGGCGGCGTGCAGCGCTCCCGCCCAGGCCTGGGGCAGTGTGTAGTCGCCGGTCGTGCTGATCTCGGCGGTGACACCGAAGCTGTAGGCCCGCGGTGCCGTGAGGTCCGCGGCGCGCAGGTCTGGCGGAATCGCGACGTGCAGTCGACGGGCGCGCGCATCCTCCGCATCCACCAGCAGCGCCCCTCGGAAGACCTCCACCCAGGCGCCGTACTTGCGGTCGGACCAGTAGCAGGTGCCGTGCGGTGCGCGCAGGTCGAACCTGTTGCCCTCTCCGGGCGCGACGGCGCTGCTGTAGTGCCACGCGGGGTCGGGCCGGCCCGTCCGGTGATGGCGGGCGTGGAAGATCCTGTAGAGCGCGCGCCGCTGGTCCGCGGGCCTGAGGCGGGGAAATCTCGTGAGGTCGCTCGGTGGTGGTGCGACGCTCACTGCGCGAGGTCTCCCGCCCATGCGTGAGCCGCGCGGACGACCGCGCTCACCGCGCCGGGAGTGCCTTCGTAGAGCACGTCGATGGGCCGCTCGTCGTCGAGCTCCCGCTGGGGGCTGGCGAGCCAGGAGGCAACGGTCCAGCGGGAGACCACGTCCTCGGGCAGCTCGGCGAGCACCTCCGCGAGGCCTGGTGCGAGGGCGCGGTCGTGGAACTGGAAGGCCGGATAGACCACCTGCCCGCTCCCGGTCGTCAGCGCGAGCAGTCCCTTGCGCTTGCTGACGGCCTGGCGTGTCACCGGTCGCCCGTCGCGACCGAGGAGCTGCGCCACGCCGTGCGCGTCGTAGAAAAGGCCGAGGTGGTCGAGCCAACGGGTGGTGCTCTCCAGAGCGGTGTCGGCCAGCTGGCGCGCCAGCGCGTCGAGGTCGTCGACACCGTCGAGACCGGCGCCGTCGGGGTCTCGCCGACGCAGCTCTGCCTCGAGGCTGTGCAGGAGACGGATGTGCCCTGGTGCAGACGGCTCCGCTGTCGTGGTGAGTCGCCCGCGCTTCGCTGCTGTTGCCATCATTCCCTATGTCAACCTCGTCAACTCTCAGCGTAGGACGTGCGTCAACCTTGTCAACCCCGTCAGGGGAAGATGGGTGTCGTGCGGACCTCAGGCCTGACGGACCCCTGACGTGACGTCAGCCAGAGCTAGCCGTCGCGCGTGTACCCCTCGAACGCGTAGGCGTTGAGGACCTCTCGCTGCCACAGGCCGTCGCGCTCCGCGGAGGTGAGCCGCGCCTGGTCGCAGGCCTCGCTCCAGTGCTGGCGGATGGCGTCGACGACCTCGTCGATGACGGCGCGGGCGGCCGCCTCGGTGAGGAGGAAGTCGCCTGCTGCCGCGAGAGCGGTGACCAGCCGGCTGTCGCGTTGTCCGTCGCGGGTGAGCGCGATGGCGTGGCTCGCTTCCCTGCCGCGTCGCGTGACCGGCTCGAGATCGTAGGCGGGGGTGAGTGTGAGCTGGCCGCCGTCCCAGAACGCGGCGTGGTTGCGCAGGTGGTCGTCGGTGTTGCCGACGCACACGTTGAACACCAGCCGCCGGTACATCTCCTGCAGGGTGGCGCCGGGATCGGTCCACGGCCCGACGCGGATGCTCTCGGCGAGATCGGTGTAGCTGGCATGACGAGAGCCCATCTCGTGCTCACCGAGGATCGTCAGGGCAGAGACGAGGCAGCGGCGGGTGCCGTCGCGGCCACGGTCGAAGCGCTCGACGAGCAGGACGTCGCGCTTGTCGACGACGCGCACCTCGACGCGGGCGACGTCAAGACCGGCGTGCGACGCCAGCAGCATCGAGACGGCCTCAGCCTTGACGACGGGGCGGGTGTCGGTGGAGGACGGGAACTTCGCGATGAGCGAGCGACCGGCCTCGTCGGTGAGCAGGGCCTTGGGGCGCGCGCCGCCGATCGAGGTACCTCGGGCCGCTGCTGCGCGGAGGTCCGGCGGAAGGGGCTCGCCAGCATCGAGGTGCCCAGCGGCGATGAGCAGCTGCTCGAGAGTCGCGCCGTCGCCGCGCGGCTCGTACGTCTGCGCGGAGTCCTGGAAGTCCAGGGCTCCGATGCGGTCGCTGCCCGACTCGCGAAGGTAGGTCAGCTCTGACAGGTGCCGGTCCGGGTCGGAGGCGCTGCGCAGGTTGATGACCCGCCGTCCCCACGCGTCAGGGCTGGCGTCGCGGATGCAGCCGTGCAGGGCCAGGGGCTGGCGGGGCCGGCTGACCAGGGTGCGCCCCGGTGCTCCGGTGACGGCAGTGGGACGGGTGGGGTCGAACGTGCCCGAAGCCAGGGGAAGCTCGGCCTGGAACAGCGAGATCGCGTCGGGACGCTCACGGTAGGAGCGGCCGTAGGTAAACGTGATCACGGAGTCGCCTGTGAGGGTGCGATCGGTGCGGGTGAGGACGCCGGCGGGGACCGGCTCGGTCTGCTCCGGCAGCCACGCCCACACGTAGAGCCGGAGCAGCTCCCCGGTGCGCGGGTCGACGTTGTCCGCCCGCTCAGAAGTCATCGTCGACCTCGCCGTCGGCGGCGCTGGCCCGCACGCGTGCCGGCAGCAGCGCCAGCCGGCTGCGCTCGGTCTCGGCGACGCGCCCCAGCTCTCCAGGCTCGACGCCGAACAGCGGGACGCCGCAGACGACGGCGGCCTCGAGCACGGTGCCGACAGCCGTACCGGGGGCACCTTGCTCGATGCGCGTGATGACGTTGCGACTGACCCCGAGGCGCTCGGCGAGGTCGGCGACCGTCCAGCCGGCCTGGCGGCGCGCGCTCGCCACTTGGGAACCCAGGGCGGCGAGAGCATGCTCAGTTGCCGGCAGGTACTGGTGCGCCTTCTTCATGACTGCTCCATAAACATTGCGCCCAAGCCGTAGCGCTGTGTTTATGACTATGACACAGTGTTGGCTCCACAGGTGTTCCAGAGGTTCGCCCCTCCGGGGCAGGTGAAAGGTCCACGAGTGACACGACGGCGCAGGGCGGCTTGCGATACTGGCGGCCGGGCGTGCTTGCACGCGCGTGCCGGATTAGCTCAGTGGTAGAGCAACCGCCTTGTAAGCGGTAGGTCGTCGGTTCAAGCCCGACATCCGGCTCCACAAGAACCGCAGGTGGTTGGCCGGCGGCCCTGCCCGAGTGGTGTTGTTCGGCGCTCGGCTGCGGACCCGCCAGGTTCCGCGATGTGATGAACGCTTGCCCCGTCGCAGGAACCCCCAACACCTCGTCAACAAGATAACTTGCCATCAGGTGCTGTCCGGCCTACCGTGAAGGTGTGGGCTCGACGCCGATCATCGCCGAGAGCGCTCGGAAGCACGGAGTCAGCGACGAGGACATGCTGCAGGCGTATCGACACCCGTTCCGCGTCTTCGAGCTGGACGACGGCTTCACGATGTTGATCGGTGCCAACCAGGCCGCGATCGTCTTCGAGATCGGCATCGTGGACGGTGCCGAGACGCCGGTCATCGTGCACGCGATGCGTGCACGCGAGAAGTTTCTGAGGTGATGTGGGTGCCACGTTCAGTGCAGGAGATCCTGGATCACTCCGAGGAACTGGCATCCCGGTTCGAGGACTACGAGCCGGCGCTCGGCGACGAGCGTGACCCCGCGGCGTACGTCGCGCTGCGCGAGGCTGTGGTGTCTCGATCCGACGCCGAGCGTTCGGTCAGGGCGGCCGTCGAAGCGGCCCGCGCGCAGGGCTACTCGTGGGCGTTCATCGGGAAGGTCATCGGCACGTCGGGAGAGGCTGCCCGGCAGCGCTACGGGCACAAGCAGGACCTGTAGTCCGGAGCGGCGAGCTCATCCCGCGCTCAGGCGACTCGATCCAGCCAGTGCGACATGCAGACCAGCCTCGGGATCGGGCCTACCCTCCGGCAGTGACGACCGAGCGGGCGACCACGCGGGCAGTGGGGTGGCCCAGTGCCCCTGCGCTCGGGGCAGTGGCGCTGGCGGTCGTCCTCGCAGCTCACGGCGAGCCCCTCGGTGCTGACCGCTGGTTGCGCGCGCTGGTCCTGGACCACGTCCCGGACCGCAGCCAGCCGCTCTCAGCGCTGCTCTCCCAGCTCGGCAGCGGTGCGGTCCTCTACCCGCTCCTGCTCCTCGTCGCCGCCATGCAGCGGACCTGGTACGCCGCTGCCGCCCCGGCCGCTCTGGTTTTCGCGCAGGTGCTCGAGACCGTCCTGCTGTCGGCTCTCCCGCGGACACCCCCCGGGCTCGTGTCGTGGTCCGGCCTCTCCTCGGGGCGCACGGCGACGGCGGTCCTCGGGTGGGGCCTCGTCGCGCTGCTGCTGACCAGCTCCCGCCGGGCGGCCCTGTCGACGGGACTCGCCGTCGGGCTCCTCGTCGCGACGACGAGGGTGGTCCTCGACCTGCACTGGCTGTCCGACGTCGTGCTCGCCCTGCTCGTCGGCGCGACGGCGCTCGCCGTCTGCCTCGCGGCAGAGCACCGCGTACCTCGACGCGCACTGCCGATCGCCGACGCGCAGCGCTGGCTGCGGGGCTCTCCGTGGGCTTGGGCCGTCACCGTGGCGGCAGCCCTGGTGGCCGTGGTGCCGCCGCTGCTCGAGCCGATGTCGCGAAGGCTCGTGGACCTCGCCGTCTACGTCGGCAGCGCCGGAGTCGTCGGCAGCGGCGGTGACCTCTACGGCTACGAGACCGAGGCGGGCCTGCCCTTCACCTACCCGCCGTTCGCCGCTCTGCTGGCCGAGCCGCTCTCGCGCATACCCCTGCCGCTCGTGCAGGTGCTGTGGACCGCAGCTTCCCTCGTCGCCGCCATCGCGGTCGCGCACCTGGCCATGCGCCCGGTGGTGCAGCGGATCGGCCTGCCGGTCACCGCGGCCCTGCTTCTGCTGTCGACACCGGTGCGCAGCCACATCCGCTTCGGACAGGTCGGGTTGTTCCTCGTCGTCCTCGTCGCGTCTGACCTGCTGGGTCGACGCAGGCGTGTGGGCTGGGGAGTGGGACTGGCCACGGCCATCAAGCTCACCCCGGGGATCTACGTCGTGTGGCTGCTGGTGAGCGCTCGCTGGACCCGGCTGCGCGCGACGGTCCTCTGGGCAGCGGGCGCCACCGCAGCAGGGATCGTGCTGCTCTGGCAGAGCTCCCCGACGTGGCTGTCGTCCGCGCTGTGGGACAGCTCGCGCTTCGGCCGCAACGACATCCCGGGCAACCAGTCGGTGCGCGGCATGCTGCTGCGCGACTTCGACGACCACGCCACCGCCGAACGGGTCTGGCTGCCGGTCGCGGTCGGCCTCGTCGTCATCGGCGTCGTCGGTGCCCGGCGCCTCGAGCTCTCCGGCAACCGGCTCGCGGCAGTCGGCACTCTCGCGGCTGCCTCGGTCGCGGCGTCGCCGATCTCCTGGCAGCACCACCTGGTCTGGTTGACGTTGCCGCTGGCCGCGTTGGTCGCCGCCGACCGGACCCGGCTGGCGGCAGGGTGGGCCGCCCTGCTCGTCGTCCCGGTCACCACGATGGCCACGCGCCTCGACGTGCCCGTCGTGGGCGCGCTGCTCGTCAACACCTGCGGCCTGACAGCCGCCGCCGCGACCGTCCTGCTCCCGAGACTCGTGACGCGGCGGGACCGCGAGGGAACCGACCACCTCGTGGTCGCGTCGTAGGTGCACCCGACGAGGAGCGACACATGAGGCTGACCCCGACGACCCTGGCCATGATGCGGCGCGCTGCCGTGGGGACGGTGGCCGTCGCGGCCGGCGGCCTCGCCCTCGTGGCGTCGGGTCCGACACCGGCGGGTGCGAGCAGCGACGCCCCCGTCCCGGGCACGACCACGTCACCGGCTCCCGTCGTACCTGCCCCTGAGGAGAGCGAGCGGGCGTTCGACCCGAGCGACTGCCCGGGCTGCGGCTTGGGCTGAACGTGCCAAGCGTCGGGCTGTCGCTCATGCCCGAGCCGGCGTTCGCCGCGGCGACGCTGCCGCTGTTCGCCGACGGGCTCGTCGACCACGTCGAGTGGAGCGTCGACGTCGGCTGGGGTCGGGCGGGCGTCCCCGACTGGCTCGCGGGCGTGCTGGACGACTACGCCGAGCAGGGGCTGCTCGACGCCCACGGCGTGAGCTTCTCGCTGCTGTCACTCCATCCCCGCCAGGAGGCGTGGTTGCAGCGGCTCGAGGTCGAGCTCGCCCGTCGCCCCTACCGTCGCGTGTCGGAGCACCTCGGCTTCATGAGCGCCGGACCTGTGCTGCGCTCCAGCCCGCTGCCGATGCCGCACCACCCCGACGTCGTCGCCCGCGGCGTCAAGCAGGCCGCGCGGATCGCTGAGGTCGTCGGTGCCCCGGTTGGCCTGGAGAACCTCGCGACCTCGCTCTCGGTGCGCGACGCCCTCGACCAGGGGGCGCTGCTCTTTGATGTGCTTGCCCCTGGCGAAGGGTGGATCGTGCTGGACCTGCACAACCTGCACTGCCAGGCCGCGACCTTCGGCCTTGACGCCGTGGCGCTGCTCGACGGCTACCCGCTGGAGCGGGTCCGCGAGGTGCACGTCAGCGGCGGGTCGTGGTGGTCCCCGGAGGGATCGCAGAGGCAGGTACGACGAGACACCCACGACGGTCCCGTGCCCGACGAGGTGCTCGACCTGTTGCCGGTCGTCCTCGCGCGCTGCCCGGCGCTCGACGGCGTCGTCGTCGAGCGGATCGGGCAGAGCCTCGGTCGCGATGACAAGGAGTTCCGCGCGGACTACCTGCGGGTGCGCGAGCTGTGCGGGCGGCCGACATGAGCGGGCTCGACGACCTGCAGCGTGCGGTGCTGCTCGCACTGGCCAACGGTCAGGACGCCGCGGCGGCCGGCGCGGACGCGGCTCCTGACGTCGCCATGCGGGAGTGGGTCGCGTCGTGGGAGCCGGAGCTGGTCGAGCTCGCCGGCCTGCTGGTCCGGACGTGGGCGGCCCGCGACGACGCACCGATGGGCTGAGCGGCCCCGCTCGCTGACCTCCGTAGCGAAGCGTCAGCGGCGCAGGGACGATGAGCCGCATGCGCAAGGGGTGGGTGTGGGCCGCGGCCGCGAAGGTGGCGGCTGACTTCCTGCGGGCCTGGGAGCAGCGCCGCTACCCGGAGCTCAACACCCTCACCGCCGGCATCGAGGACCCGGCCGGCACCTATCAGCAGATGGACGCGCGACTGAAGACCACCAAGGTCGTCGCGACCCCCGGTCCGCTCAACGCGGCCGGCGACCGGGTGCCGTTCACCGCGACGATGACCCTCGGCGGGCTCGGGAGCATCAGCTTCGTGAGCGAGGTCGAGGTCGCGAAGGCCGTCGGGCGGTGGAAGGTCGTCTTCCGCAGCGCCACCGTCCACCCCGACCTCCGCAACGTCAGCGCCTCGAGCTGCGCAGCACCCCCGGTGCGCGGGGGCCGTGCTCGACCGCAAGGGGCGCCCGCTCTCGGCGAGCAAGGACCTCACGGCCAACGTCGTCGGCCGCCCCGGCAGCGGTCTGCAGCGCGTCCTCGACGACCGGCTGCAGGGCAGCAGCGGCAGCACGGTCGTCGTGCGCGACATCGCGAGCGGCACCGACATCGTCACCGTCAAGGAGTTCCCGCCGAAGGCCGCGGAGGGCGTCCGCACGACCCTGGACCTCGACGTCCAGCGGGCCGCCGAGGCAGCGCTCACCGGCGTCACCAGCCGGTCCACCGTCGTCGTGGTCCACGCACCCACCGGGCAGGTCAGGGCGATCGCCAACCGACCGGTCGCCGGCGTCCCGGCGCACTCCTCGTCGTACGCCCCTGGCTCGGTCTTCAAGGTCGTCACGGCCACGGCGCTGCTGCGGCGCGGGACCACACCGGCGACGCGGGTCGGGTGCCCGGCGACGACGAGCAGCGGCGGCCGCAGCTTCCGCAACGACGAGGCCAAGGACCTCGGGACGGTCTCCTTCGCGCAGGCCTTCGCGCAGTCGTGCAACACCTCTTTCCTCGAGCTCGCCGAGGGCCTGCCGGCCGGAGCGCTGCAGCAGGCCGCGGCGCTCTACGGCTTCGGCGAGCCCGCGTTGCTGCCGGTGTCCGTCGACCCGAGCCTCGTCCCCGAGACCGCCGTGCCCGCCGAGCAGGCCGCCGCCGCGATCGGCCAGGGCCGCGTCGAGGCGAGCCCGCTCGTCGTGGCGAGCATGGCCGCGGCCGTCGCCACCGGCACCTGGCGCCAACCCCTCCTCCTCCCGGGTACGCAAGACGTACGCCGGCTGCCGCCGGGCGTCGCCGCGTCACTGCGCCAGCTCATGCGCTCGGTGGTGACCACCGGCACCGGCCGCGCTGCCCAGGGCGCCGGCGGGCCGGTGTCGGGCAAGACGGGGACGGCGCAGTACGGCGACGGCGCGGTCGCCCATGCGTGGTTCACCGGCTTTCGTGGCGACCTCGCGGTGTGCGTCTTCGTCGAGACCGGCACGTCGGGCGGCGCGACCGCTGCCCCCGTGGCGCGACGACTGCTCGCCGCGCTGTGACGGCAGAACGTGACCGTAACGCGCCCGACATGGCACGATCACGCCCGGTCTGGGGTATGAGGGAGGTCACAGGGTGGCAGCGCCGCTGCGCAAGGGTCGGGCGCTCGCGCTCCAGCGACTCAACGGCCTGGTGTTCCTCGCAGTCCTGACCTTGCTCGTCGGCTCCTCCGTGGCGGTCTACCAGAAGCGCTTCACCCCTGTGGTGATGGTGGACCTGGAGGCATCGCGGGCCGGCAACCAGCTGACGACCGGCGCCGACGTGAAGGTCCGCGGCCTCATCGTCGGTGAGGTCCGCCGGATCCGCACGACGCCGCAGGGCGCGGTGCTCACCCTCGCCATCGACGAGGACAAGGCCCGCCGCGTCGCGGCCGACGTCACCGCGCAGCTGCTGCCCAAGACGCTGTTCGGGGAGAAGTACGTCGCCCTGCAGCCTGGCGGCACCACCAGCGACACCATCGAGGACGGTGACGTCATCGGCCTCGACCGGTCGACCTCGGCCTTCGAGACCGCGCAGGCCGTCGACAACCTGCTGCCGCTGCTGCAGACCCTGCGGCCGGAGAAGCTGTCGGTCACCCTCAACGCGCTGTCGACCGCGCTGCGCGACAGGGGTGACCGGGTCGGCGCCAACCTCGAGCGGACCGCGGCCTACCTCGCCGAGATCAACCCCGAGCTGCCGACCATCGAGCAGGACCTGCGCGGTCTCGCCGACCTCGCGACCACCTTCGACAGCGCGGCTCCGGACCTGCTGCAGGTCATCGAGGACCTGTCGTTCTCGAGCCGCGCGGCGGTCGACCAGCAGGACGAGCTGTCGGGCTTCCTCGACGCCACGGGCGCCTTCGCCGACGAGCTGACCGCCTTCTCGACCGAGAACGAGCAGCGGCTCGTGCGCCTCGCGGCCGACAGCCTGCCGGTGCTCAAGGCCTACGAGCGCTACGCGCCGGGGGTGCCCTGCATGCTCGACGGCATCGCCGACGTCATCCCCGAGGCGGAACGGGTCTTCGGTCGCGGGCAGCCCGGCCTGCACATCACGCTTGAGGTCGTCCAGGACCAGGGCGCCTACTTCCCGGACGAGAAGCCGGTGTACGGCGAGGACAGCGGGCCGACCTGCTTCGGTCTCGGCATCGAGAACAAGGTCGTCCCCTTCCCGATCACGATCGAGGTCACCGACGGCTACTGCGACGAGGAGGAGCAGGCGCCCGGCGTGCAGACCGAGCCGTGCAGGGGCCGCGGGACCCCCGACCCGAGTGACGATGGCGAGCGCCGCAGCGAGGTGGCGGCCGACCCGGCGCTCGCTCTGCTCGGGGAGCGCGAGGCCCTGCGGATCGCGGCTGCACCCGTGATGGGCGGCGACCCCGAGGCGGTCCCCGACATCGCCACGCTGCTGTTCGGCCCGATGGCCCGCGGCACCGTGATCAGCTACTCGCGCTGACCCACGAGGGACGACTGCGCCGCTAGGGTCGCGGGCACGGACCGGGCCGACGGCGTCCCGGGCCGAGGAGGGTCGTCATGATGTCGGCGGAACAGGCCATGACCATGCGCGCAGGTGCCCTGCGCGAGTTGGTCGACGCGGCAGTGGAGCAGGTCGGCGACCGGCTCGAGCGGGAGCAGGCGGAGCGGCTGCTGCGCAGCTACTACCGCTTCGTCGCCGTCGAGGACCTCATCGGCCGCGAGCCTCGCGCTGTCGCGGGTGCGGCCCTGTCTCACCTGGAGCTCGCGGCTCGGCGGACACCCGGCACCGCCCTGGTGCGGGTCGTGGAGCCCACGGTCGAGACAGACGGGTGGTCGTCGCCGCACGCCATGGTCGAGGTCGTCACCGACGACATGCCCTTCCTCGTCGACACCGTCAGCGCCGAGCTGACCCGCCACGACCTCGGCATCCACCTCGTTGTGCATCCGGTGCTGAAGGTGCGCCGCGATGCGGTCGGCACGCTGCTCGAGGTCGTCGACGCCGACGGGCCCGACGTCGTGCACGAGTCCTTCATGCACGTCGAGATCGACCGCATCGGTGACCGCGAGACGAGCGACAGGCTGCGCAACGACCTGCGCCGGGTGCTCGAGGACGTGCGCGCTGCCGTCGAGGACACGCCCCGGATGGCGGCGCGGCTCGCCGAGGCCGCTGACGACGCCCCCCACGCCAAGGAGCTGCAGGCCTTCACCGAGTGGATGCTCGACGGCGCCTTCACCTTCCTGGGCTACCGCGACTACGTCCTCGCCGGCACACCCGAGGAGCCGGCCCTGGCGGCCGTCCCCGGCACCGGCCTCGGCATCCTGCGCGACACCGGAATGGCCCCTGCCGAGGTCCCGCTGTCGGCGCTGCCCGCGGAGGTGCGCCGCCGCGCGATGGACCCGGCGTTGCTCACCATCACCAAGGCCAACTCGAGGGCCACGGTGCACCGCCCGTCCTACCTGGACTACGTCGGGGTCAAGCGGCTCGGCCCCGAGGGGTTGCCCGTCGGCGAGCGCCGATTCCTCGGGCTGTTCTCCCACGAGGCCTACACCGCGCCCCTCATGTCGGTGCCGGTGCTGCGCCGCAAGGTGGAGAAGGTGCTGACCGGCTCGGGCTTCACCCCGGGCAGCCACGACTACAAGGCGCTGCTCGGCGTCCTCGAGGACTACCCACGCGACGAGCTGTTCCAGGTCGACGACGACGAGCTGCTGGCCACGGCTCTCGGGGTGCTCCACCTGCAGGAGCGCCGCCAGGTCCGGCTGTTCGTGCGCTTCGACGACTACGCGCGCTTCGTGTCCTGCCTCATCTTCCTGCCGCGCGAGCGCTTCACGACCGACAACCGGCTGCGGGTCCAGCGGCTGCTGCTCGAGGCCTTCGAGGGCAGCGGCGTCGACCACGCGACCAAGGTGAGCGAATCGGTTCTCGCCCGGTTGCACATCGTCGTGCGGACCACCTCGCCGACCGTGCGCGACGTCGACCTGGAGTCCCTCGAGCAGCAGCTCGAGGTGGTCACCCGCTCTTGGGACGACGACCTCGCGGATGCTCTCACGGCGAACGCCGGACAGGCCGGTGCGCGGGCGCTGCAGGCGACCTACGGACGCGCCTTTCCCGAGGCCTACAAGGAGGACTTCCCGGCAGCCGACGCCGTCGAGGACCTGCTGCTGCTCGAGGCGCTCGGCGAGGAGGGCCTCGACCTGTCGCTCTACCGTCCGGTCGACGCCGCAGCGGGGGAGCACCGCTTCAAGGTCTTCCGGGTCGGACCGCCGCTGACGCTGTCGCAGGTCATGCCGGTCCTTTCGGACATGGGCGTGGAGGTCAGCGACGAGCGCCCCTACTCCGTCGCCCGCCCCGGCGTACCGCTCGCCTGGGTCTACGACTTCGGCCTGCGTCGTCCCGGCGACGCCGTCCTCGACGACACCCAGCGCGCGGCCTTCCAGGACGCCTTCGCCGCGGTCTGGCAGGGCCGCGCCGAGAGCGACCAGCTCAACAGCCTCGTGCTCGTCGCGGGCCTGCGCTGGCAGCAGGTCGTGGTGCTGCGCGCCTACAGCCGCTACCTGCGCCAGGTCGGCTCGACCTTCAGCGACACCTACGTCGCGCAGACGCTGGTGAAGAACGCCGCCGTCTGCACCTTGCTCGTGGCGCTGTTCGAGGCGCGCTTCGACCCGGCTCGCGCGTCGGAGGTGGTTGAGGCCGAGGCCCGCGCGGCCGTCGACGCCGCCCTCGACGGAGTGGCCAGCCTCGACGAGGACCGCATCCTGCGGTCGTTTCGCGACCTCATCACCGCGACGCTGCGCACCAGCGCGTTCCAGACCGGGACGGTGGACAGCGAGGAGCAGGTGTCGTTCAAGCTCGACCCGTCGCTGGTGCCGGACCTCCCGCTGCCTCGCCCGCGCTTCGAGATCTTCGTCTGCTCGCCGCGGGTCGAGGGCGTCCACCTGCGCTTCGGCGCGGTCGCCCGCGGCGGCCTGCGCTGGTCCGACCGCCGCGAGGACTTCCGCACCGAGGTCCTCGGCCTGGTCAAGGCGCAGATGGTCAAGAACGCGGTCATCGTGCCGGTCGGCTCCAAGGGCGGCTTCGTCGTCAAGCGGCCGGTCGACGCAGGTGACAGGGAGGCCTGGACCACCGAGGGGATCGCCTGCTACCGCGCCTTCATCCGGGGCCTGCTCGCGGTCACCGACAACATCGTGGACGGCGTCGTCGTACCCCCGTCCGAGGTCGTGCGGCACGACGCCGACGACCCCTACCTCGTCGTCGCGGCCGACAAGGGCACCGCGACCTTCTCCGACATCGCCAACTCGATCGCGGTCGAGCACGGCTTCTGGCTCGGTGACGCGTTCGCCTCGGGCGGGTCGGCGGGCTACGACCACAAGGCGATGGGCATCACCGCACGAGGCGCGTGGGAGTCGGTCAAGCGGCACTTCCGCGAGACCGGCCTCGACGTGCAGAGCCACCCCTTCAGCGTCGTCGGTGTGGGTGACATGTCCGGCGACGTCTTCGGCAACGGCATGCTGCTGTCCGAGCAGATCCGGCTCGTCGCTGCCTTCGACCACCGCCACGTCTTCCTCGACCCCAACCCCGACCCGGCGGTCTCCTACGCCGAGCGCCGGCGGCTGTTCGAGCTGCCCCGGTCGTCGTGGGCCGACTACGACCCGGCGCTGATCTCGGCGGGCGGCGGCGTGCACCCCCGCACCGCGAAGTCGATCCCGCTCACCCCGCAGGTGCGGGAGGTCCTCGGCGTCCACGCCGAGACCGTGACGCCGGCGGAGCTCATGCGCGCGATCCTGCTGGCGCCGGTCGACCTGCTCTGGAACGGCGGCATCGGGACCTACGTCAAGTCGTCGACGGAGACCCACACCGACGTCGGCGACAAGGCCAACGACGCGATCCGGGTCGACGGCGCGGCGCTGCGCTGCCGGGTCGTCGGCGAGGGCGGCAACCTCGGCCTGACCCAGCGCGGTCGCATCGAGTACGCCCTCGCGGGTGGGCGGGTCAACACCGACGCGATCGACAACTCCGCCGGCGTCGACACCTCCGACCACGAGGTCAACATCAAGATCCTGCTGGGCCAGGCGATCGCCGACGGCGTGCTCGCCGCGCAGGACCGCGACGCGCTGCTCGCCTCGATGACCGACGAGGTCGCAGCGCTCGTCCTCAAGGACAACTACGACCAGAACGTCGCACTCGGCAACGCCCGCGCGCAGTCGCTCGAGATGCTCCCGGTCCACCGCCGCTACCTCACCCACCAAGAGCGCACCGGTCAGATCGACCGCGGTCTGGAGGATCTCCCGTCCGACGCCGAGCTCGACGCGCGCGAGGCCGCCGGCACCGGGCTCACCGGTCCGGAGTTCGCCGTCGTGCTGGCCTGGACCAAGATCGGGCTGACCCAGGAGGTGCTCGCCTCCGACCTGCCCGAGGACCCGTGGTTGGGCCACGAGCTCGAGCGCTACTTCCCCGAGCCGCTGCGCGAGCGCTTCGGTGCGCAGATGACCGGCCACCGGTTGCGTCGCGAGATCGTCGCGACCGCGCTGGCCAACCGGCTGGTCAACACGGCCGGCACGACCTTCGCCTACCGGATGGGCGAGGAGATGGCTGCGCCCGCGCACGACGTCGTGCGCGCACACACGGTCGCGAGCGAGGTCTTCGGCATGCCCGCGCTGTGGAAGCAGGTGGAGGCCCTCGACAACCTCGTGCCGACCGGCACCCAGACGACGATGCTGCTCGAGGGGCGCCGCCTCGTGGAGCGGGCGACCCGCTGGCTGCTCACGACCCGGCGCCAGCCGCTCGACATCGCGGCGACCGTCAGCGCCTTCCGACCCGGAGCCACGACGGTCTCGGAGGCCCTGCCGGACCTGCTGACCTCGACCGCGCTGCTGTCGCTGCGCGCCACCGCCGCGCGCTACGTCACCGACGGCGTCCCGGCCGACCTAGCCCTGCGGGTCGCCGGCTTCTCCGCGGTCTACGCCGCGCTCGACGTCGTGGAGGTCGCCGGCACCACCGGGCACGCGGTCGAGGACGTCGCGCCGCTCTACTTCGCTCTCGACGACCTGCTCGGGCTCGGTGCCGTGCGCCAGCGCATCGTCGCGCTGCCCCGCACCGACCGCTGGCTGACGCTGGCCCGGGCCGCGCTGCGCGACGACCTCTACGCCGCCCAGGCCGCACTCGCCGCCGACGTCCTGCGCAGCACGGCGCCGGGCGACCCGGCGGTGCGGATCGCGGCCTGGACCGACGACAACGCCGCCGGTCTGTCGCGGGCGACCCAGGTGCTTACCGACATCGAGGCCGAGGGCACCTACGACGTCGCGACGCTGTCGGTGGCGCTGCGGATGATCCGCGGCCTCACCCAGACCAGCCGCGCCGGCGAGCGCTGCTAGCGCAGCTGCGCGAGACCACCGCTGCTGGCCGGGTCGCGCCAGGCACGGTCGAGGCTGTCGGCCGGTCCCGGCACGACGGCGGCCGGCACGGTCGGCGTCACCGGGCCCGCAGCCCGTCGGCTCGCTGCCGGCGGCGAGGTGACCGAGGTCAGCCCGGTCTCACCCGGGTCGCCTGCGGGCAGGACCACGAGAGCGCTGGAGACCCCGCGCTCGCTGCCGTCGGACGGGCGGTTGGCGACGGTGCCGTTGAGCCACATCGTCGACGAGCCGCCGCCGTCGAGGTTGATCGCGTTGTGCGCGCCGAGCGACACCATCAGGTCGGCGAGGTCGCGCAGTGAGACCCCGGTGCTGTAGCCGGAGCGGCGGCCGTCGACGACCACCAGGATCAGTCGGCCGTCGACGGTGGTCCCGACCGCGGTGCGCGGGTTCGGGTCGAAGAAGCTGCCGTTGCCGTCGACGCTGCCGGACGGGACGCTGCCCTCGACGACGAGCATCGGGTTGCCGCCCAGCAGGTCCACCGTTCCAGGGAAGCCGAGGGTCTGGCGCATCACGAGCGACTGGCCCGGGGTCAGCGCCTCGATGAAGGGCTGCAGGGCGGCGTAGGTATTGGCCGTGAGCATCGTGCCGGTCGGCGGGACCATGGCCGGGTCGCCGAAGCAACGCCGACCCGTGACGGTCGTGGAGGTCTCGACGACGCCGTCGCGCACGACCGGGGTCGCGTCGGTGAGCCCGGCGTAGCAGGCACCGCTGCGCGGCGTCTCGACGGTGGCGCCCGCGGCCGTGAAGGCGACGAGCTGGTCGCCGTCGGGCTGGCCCTGGTTCCAGCGCGAGACGGCCACCTGTTCGGCGACCCCCTCCGGCTGGACGGTGACGGAGAGGTCCGGAGCGCCCATCGGCACCGTCGTCGCGCCGAGGTCGAGACCGACCGCCTTGCCCAGCAGTGACGGCGACTGCAGCAGCCGGCCGTCGCGGGCGAAGCCGTGGACCGGCCGGCCGTCGCTCGTCGCGTAGTCGCCGTTGACCGCCACGACCGCGCCGGACCGGCGGGCCATCGAGGAGGTGAGCTCGGTGCCGGCGAGCCTGTCGCGGCCGAGCACGACGTCGGGCGTCGAGGCCGCAGCCAGGTCGACCGTGACGACGTGGGCGACCCAGCCGCGCGGGTCGCGGGCGACGCGGTGCGTCACGCCGGGCGCCAGCCCCTGCGTGCGTCGTACGACGGGCATGTCGCCCTTCAACCCGAAGCGGGTCTGCTGGTAGGTCCCGCCGGCGTCGCGCAGGAACCATGTGCCTTCGCGGAAAGCCGCGATCGTGTCCTTGCTGTCGTGGTCCCAGTCGCCGACCGCGGGCAGGTCGCCGGCCAGGCCGAAGGCGATCGTGCGGCTCGCGGCCCCGCCGTCGGCGGCGTCGCGCTGGTACCACGTGCGGCCGCGCTTGACCCCGATGTCGGTGCCGCCGTCGCCGTCCCAGTCGCCGACGACCGGCACATCGCCGGGGATGCCGAAGCCGACGACGCGGGCCGCGCCGGTGCTGATGCCGTCGCGCAGGTAGAAGCGCCCGGAGCGGTAGACGCCGAGGGTGTCGATGCCGTCGCTGTCCCAGTCGCCGAGGACGGGCAGGTCGCCGGGCATGCCGAAGCGGACCTCGCGCACGCCGCCCTCGCGGCTGTCGCTGATCCGCCAGGTGCCGCCCTTGAAGAGGCTGACCGAGCCGTTGCCGTCCCCGTCGGTGTCGCCCGCGACGGGGACCCAGCCACCCACGTGGTCGCGGTAGGTCTCGGCGGCACCCGGGCCCAGGTCCGGGCGGAGGTACCACGTGTCGCCGCGCCTGATGCCGATGCGGTCGTGGCCGAGCGGCAGGTCGAGCGAGGCGGCCCGTGCCTGCGGTGCGGCCGCCTGGGCGGGCTGCGCCGCCAGCGGGGCGAGCAGGGGCAGGACGAGGAGGGGGAGGAGCGTGGAGCGCACGGTGAGGGAGGTCCTTCGGAGGTAGCGGTCAGGCGGGCCGGCTGCAGGGGCGGCCCCCTCGACTGTCGCACGGCGGGGGCGCCGGTGACGACGTGCTCGTGGGCGGTCCGCTGATCCTCACCTCGAGGCAACCCCCCGGCCTGCGTGGGCGGCCACTGCCGTTGTGCTTTCATGGAGTCACACCGTTGTAGTTCGTCTGCTGGAGGATCCGTGGCGCTGCCTCTCACGCCCGAGACGCCCCTCGTCGAGGCTGGCTCCGCTGACGGCTCGCTCTCCGAGCGCGAGCGCGAGATCCTCGCCTTCGAGCGGCAGTGGTGGAAGTACGCCGGCGCCAAGGAGCAGGCCGTCAAGGACCTGTTCGACCTGTCCGCCACGCGCTACTACCAGGTCCTCAACGCCCTCATCGACCGGCCCGAGGCCCTCGTGCACGACCCGATGCTCGTCAAGCGCCTGCGCCGGCTGCGGACCACCCGCCAGCGCACCCGCTCGGCACGCCGGCTCGGGATGGACGCCTGAGCCGCGGTCCGCGCGACCCGCACGGGGACGACTGGTCGTTCCCCGACGTCGACCCGCCCGAGTCCGACCCCGTGCTGCAGGCCGCGCACGACACCGGCTCCGACGCGTGGCTGCGCGCCCAGGCCGCGGCTGACGATGACGCCGCTCGGTTCGCTGCCGAGCGGACCGCTGCGCAGACCGAGTCGTTCGCCGACCCGGCCGCGCTCGACGAGCAGGACGTCCTTGCCGGCGGCGCTGCGTTCGGCGATCCGACGCCCGGCGCGTCCTCGGCGGACTGGCAGCTCGCGCCGCCCGGCGGAGACCTCGAGGCGTCGGAGCCGGTCAGCGCGGCTGACCCCGTCTGGGCCGGGGCGCCGCTCGAGGAGCCGGTGCTCGGCAGCCGCGCCGCCCGTCGCGCCGCCGCCCACGACGACGCCATCTCCCCGGTGCGGGCTGCCGCCGGTGCACTCGTCGCCGTCGCCGGCGTCGCGCTCGGCATCGGTGCGCTGCTCTGGGCCCGCGGCGACGCCCCGCAGGGCACGCCGACGGTCGGCTCGCCGGTCACGCAGCCGACCGTGACCTCCAGCGTCACGCCGACCGGCACGGCGCAGCCCACCGCCACGTCGACCGTCACCGCCGTGCCGACCACCCCCGTCGTCGTCCCGACCGCCTCGCCGAGCGCTGTCGCGAAGGCCCCCGTCACCGTCCTCAACAACAGCCGTCGCACCGGTCTCGCCGCGTCGGCCGCGCAGCGCTTCGCCGCGGGCGGCTGGCCGATCCGCCAGACCGGCAACTTCACCGGACGGGTGACGACGACGTCGGTCTACTACCCGCCCGGTGGTGAGGCGGTCGCCCGCGACTTCGCGCGGCAGTTCGGCATCGGCCGGGTCGCTCCGCGCTTCCCGGGCCTGCCCGGCACCGGCCTCACCGTGGTCCTCACCCGCGACTACCGCTCCTCCTAGCGACCATGGCGGGCGTGCCGGGCCTCGACGACCACCCCGCAGTCCGCGCCCTGCGGGCCGATCGGGCCCGCGCGCTCGTCGCGCTGGACTTCGACGGCACCCTCGCGCCGATCGTCAGCGACCCCGCGACCGCTGCCGCCCTGCCCGGCATCGCCGAGGTGCTGGCTTCGCTCGGCACTCGCGTCGCGATCGTCACGGGCCGCCCGGCCGACGTGGCGGTCTCCCTCGGGTCGCTGCGCGGCGTACCCGGGCTCGTGGTCCTCGGTCAGTACGGCGCGCAGCGCTGGGAGGCGGGCGTCCTGTCGACCCCCGAGCCGCACCCGGGCGTGGTGGTCGCGAGCGCGGCCCTGGCCGGGCTGCCTGACGGCGCGCGGCTCGAGGACAAGGGCTTGGCGGTCGTCGTGCACACGCGCCCGGCCGCGGACCCCGCTGGCCTGCTCGAGCAGCTGCGTCCGCGGGTCGAGGCGGTCGCTGCCGCCGCGGGGCTCGAGGTGCACCCCGGCCGCTACGTGCTGGAGCTGCGCGCGCCCGGCCACGACAAGGCGTCTGCGCTGCGGTCGCTGCTGGCCGACCGCCCGAGCGCGCTCGTCGTCGCCGGTGACGACCTCGGCGACGTGCCGCTGCTGACCGCGGCCCGGGAGTGGGACGGCCCGTCCCTGACGGTCTGCAGTGGGTCCGACGAGGGCCCCTCCGAACTGCGCGCGCTCGCCGACGTCGTCGTCGACGGCCCCGAGGGCGTGCTGGATCTGCTGCGCTCGCTCTGACCTTCCGGGAAGGACATCTCCTCGACGTGGGCGAGCACGCGTGCGGTGTGTCCCGACCCCACCTCGCGGCGTGCTCATGATCGGGCCTGGTCTCGGTCATGCGGGGTCACTGGGGCGACCACCGTGACCCGAGTCAGCCGGCAGGTGGGTGGGTGGGGAGGTCAGCGGGCGGCGCGGCGCTCGGCGTAGGTGGCGAGCGCCTCGACCTGGGCGGGGTCGAGGGACGGCCGGACCGCGAGCAGAGCGGCCTCGAGGTGCGCGAGGGTCACCGTCGCGGCCTCCATAGACTCGCGCATCGCCCCCAGCGCGGCCTCGCGGACCAGCGCCGCGCAGTCGGCCGCGGAGTAGCCGTCGGTGCGGGCTGCCAGCGCCGCCAGGTCGACGTCGGGCGCGAGCGGCACCTTCTTCGACGCCGCCTTCAGGATCGCGGCTCGGGCCTCGGCGTCGGGCGGGGGCACGAACACGAGCCGCTCGAGCCGGCCCGGCCGCAGCAGCGCCGGGTCGATGAGGTCGGGGCGGTTGGTCGCGCCGATGACGACGACGTCGCGCAGCGACTCGACACCGTCGAGCTCGGTGAGCAGGGCGGCGACGACCCGATCCGTCGTACCCCCGTCGGTGGACTGGCCTCGGGTCGGGGCGAGCGCGTCGACCTCGTCGAGGAAGACCAGCGTGGGCGCGGCCTCGCGGGCGCGGCGGAAGAGCTCGCGCACCGACGCCTCGGACTCGCCGACCCACTTCGACAGGACCTCGGCGCCCTTGACGGACAAGACGTTGACCTGGCCGGAGCCGGCGATCGCCTTGACGAGGAAGGTCTTACCGCAGCCGGGCGGGCCGTAGAGCAGGACGCCGCGGGGAGCGCTGACGCCGAGGCGGGAGAACGTGTCGGGGTACTGCAGCGGCCAGAGCACCGCCTCGGTGAGGGCGGCCTTGACCGTCTCCATGTCGCCGACGTCGTCGAGGGTGAGTGACGCGAGGTCGAGCGAGGTGCCCTCCATCGAGGTGGGCCGCACGACGTCGAGCGCCGCGTCGAGGTCGGCGGCCGTCACCACCGGGTGGGCGGCGTCGCGCTGCCGGCCGGCGGCCTCGAGCGCGGCCCGCTTGACCAGGGCGAGCAGGTCGGCGGCGACGAAGCCGGGGGTGCGCCCAGCGACATCGGCGAGCGAGACGTCGGTGTCGAGCGGCACGGCGCGGGTGGCGTGCTCGAGCAGCCGCTGGCGCTGCGCCTTGTCGGGCAGCGGCACCGACAGCTCGTGGTCGAGGGTGCCGGGGGAGCGCAGCTCCGCAGTGACCTTCTCCGGCGCGGCGGTGGTGCAGACGACCGCCACGCGGCCGTCTCGGACGACGTCGCGGATCGCGGTGAGGAACGTCGGCAGCAGCGGTGAGCCGTCGCGCGGGGCGAGCGCCTCGACGTCCTCGATGAGGACCACGGCCGGGGCGCTGCGGGCGGCGTCGGACAGCAGGGTCGTGATCTCGCGGGCGGCGGCGTTGGGCTCCAGTGACGCCAGCGCCGGGCCCCAGGCGCGCATCAGCCGCGCCCCCACCGTCGTGCACACGGCCTCGACGAGGGCGGCCTTGCCGGAGCCCGCCGCGCCGGTGACGAGCACGCCCATCGAGGGCGGGGTGCCGAGCGTGGCGAGCAGGTCGCGGTGGTGGAAGCCGAGGTCGAGCCACTCGGTCAGCGCCTTCACCTGCGACTCGAGCCCGGGCAGGTCCTCGACCCGGTGCAGGACCGACGCCGGAGCGGCCTGGAAGGGCACGCCCACCGCGGGGCCAGCGGGAACGGGACCCCGGGTCGGCTCCCAGGCAGGCGCAGCGGGGACCGCGCCCGCGACCGGCAGCGCACCGAGCGTCGACGGGCCGCCCTCCCACCGCACCGCCGTGCCGGGCCCGACCAGCACCGGACCCGGCGGGTGGACCTCCAGCACCGACAGCCGCGCCGCCTGCTGCTGGAAGCCCAGCCGGTTGCGCAGGCTCTTGCTCGCCTCGCGGAAGTCCGGTGCCGGCTCGAGCTCCTGCGGCAGCAGCATGACCGCGTCGCCGGTGGTGACCGCCTTGCCGTGCAGCGCCGAGCGCAGCAGTGCGGGATCGACGACCGCGACGACCTCCGGCGGCCCCGCGACGACGACGGTCTGCGCCGGCAGGATCCCCGCGAGCTCGACGGTGACCGCGGTGCCGTCGGCGACCCCGAGGTTGGCGAGCATCAGCTCGTCGCACAGCAGCACGTCGCCGGGGGTGCCGTCGGGGGCGGGCGCGACGAGCGCCCCCGTCGCGCGGGCCCCCGTCAACAGCACCAGGTCGAGGTGGCGCGCGCCGAGCAGCGCGAGGGCGGCGGCGGAGACGCGCACGATGCCGCGCGAGCGCTCGTGGCCGGCGAGCCGCTGGACGGCGGTGAGGGTCAGCACCGCTGCACCCTAGAGCGCGTCGAGCTGCTGCTGGAGCCACGCCGCGGGTGGCAGCGCGGCGGCGGCCGCCGCGAGGCGGTCCGACGCCGCGCGCCGGTCGGCCGGGTCGGTCAGCAGCGCCCGGTGCAGCGCCTCGGCGGTCTCGCTCACGTCGAAGGGGTTGACCAGCAGCGCGTCCACCCCGAGCCCGTCGGCCGCGCCCGCCTCGCGCGACAGCACGAGCGACATCCCGCGCTCCGACAGCAGCGGTCCCTCCTTGGCCACGAGGTTCATGCCGTCGCGGACGGGGTTGACCAGCAGGACGTCGGCGAGGGAGTACGCCGCCAACGACCTCGCGTAGTCGTCGCGCACCTCCAGGTGGACCGGCTGCCACGTCGGGTCGCCGAGCTCGATGTTGATGTCACGGGCGAGCCGCTGCACCCGGCCGGTGTACTCGCGGTACTCCGGCAGGTCGTGGCGCGAGGGGTAGGCGAAAGCCAGGTGCACGACCCGGCGCTGGTGCTCGGGCCACCGCACCAGCAGCTCGCGGTAGGCCTCGAGCCCGCGCACGATGTTCTTGGACAGCTCGGTGCGGTCGATCCGCACGAGGGCCTGCCGGTCGCCGACAACCGCGCGCAGGGCCGCGGCCCGCAGCGCGACGTCGGGCTGTCCCGCCCGCTCCCGCAGCTCGTCGGCGGCGACACCTAGCGGGTGCACCCGCACCCGGGTCGAGCCGCCCGCGTGACGGACGACCTCCCCGTCGTACTCCGCCCCGAGCAGCTCCTGGCAGCAGCGGCCGAAGGCCGCGGCCCAGCGCGGGCTGTGGAAGCCGACGCTGTCGGCGCCGAGCAGGCCGGTCAGCAGGTCGCGGCTCTGCGCGTCGGGCAACAGCCGGAGGTACTCCGCGGGCGCCCACGGGGTGTGGCTGAAGTGCCCGATCCGCAGGTCGGGGCGCAGGGCCCGCAGCAGCCGCGGCACCAGCGAGAGGTGGTAGTCCTGCACGAGCACGGTGGCGCCGGGGTCGCCCGCGTCCGCCAGCGCCTCGGCGAACGACGAGCAGTACGCCGTGAAGGCGCCCCACTCCGCGCGGGTGCCCGCGTCGAAGGTCGGCGTCGACGGCACGTCCCACAGCAGGTGGTGGGCGAACCACAGCGTGGAGTTGGCGACCCCGTTGTAGGCCCGCTCGAGCACCACCGGATCGAGGTCGAGGACCCGGGTCGGGACCGGCCCGTCGACGACGACCCCCTCGCGGACGGCCCGCCGGTCGGCGTCGGTGAGCGCCGCGCAGACCCACAGGGCGTCCTCGGGGGCTCCGGCGAGCGCGCTGACCAGCCCGCCCCCGCTGCGGCGCTGGTGCAGCGACCCGTCGGGCTCCTCGACGAACGACACGGGCCCGCGGTTGGAGGCGAGCAGGAGGCGGGGCACGCACGGACCGTATCCACCCGGGAGGGTTCCACCCGTGCGGGTGACTACTCCGTGACTGTCCGTGGCCGATCATCGATCCACAAGGCGGTGGGACGGACTTCACCGCGTCGCTCGGCACGGGACCACGGCGCGCACGGCTGCGCTCCGCTCCCGGACCCCGGAGCTCTCGGTGCTGGTCACCTACGTCGACCGCTGCTCGTCCTGCGCATGCTCGTCGATGCGCGACGACACCGGCAGTCGCCCCGTCCCCGGCATCGTCGGCTGCGGTCGGGCCTGCCGCTGCCACGCCACGCAGCACGCGGTGCGCGCTGTCGTCGCGGCCCACGCGGCCGACGCCGCGCGCTTCCGCTTCTGGCGGCGGGCCCGCACCCCCGAGGGGGCGGTCGCCGCGACCCCCTGAGCCGCGCCGGGTAGGATCGACCCACAACTCCACACGCAGTGCTCATCCCGAGGGGCAGAGGGACACGGCCCGACGAAGCCCCGGCAACCAGCACGCAGGTCCGCCCCACAAGGGCACGCGAGGCCTCCCGCTGCCAGGTGCCAACTCCGTCCCGCGGACCAGTCCGGTCGCGCGGGGAAGATGAGGAGAGGCCTCCCGCATGACCGTCGCCACCCCTGTCCCCGCTGCCTTCGCGGACTCACCCGCGATCGGGCTCGTCTGCCGCGAGTGCAAGGCCGTCACGCCGCTCGCGCCCGTGCACGTGTGCTCCCAGTGCTTCGCGCCCCTCGAGGTCGCCTACGACGAGGACCGCTTGCGACTGGTGACCCGCGCCTCGATCGAGGCCGGGCCGCAGACCATCTGGCGCTACGCCGGCCTGCTGCCCGCCGGGCAGGACCTCGCCACCCGCGTCGACCTGGGCGCGGGCATGACCCTGCTGCGCCCGGCGCCCCGGCTGGCCGCCGCGCTCGGCATGCGCTCGCTCTACGTCAAGGACGACAGCGGCAACCCGACGCACTCCTTCAAGGACCGCGTCGTCTCGGTCGCGCTGTCCGCTGCCCGGGCCTTCGGCTACACGACGGTCTCCTGCGCCTCCACCGGCAACCTCGCCAACTCCGTTGCCGCCCACGCCACCCACGCCGGACTGCGCTCGGTCGTCTTCATCCCGAGCGACCTCGAGCAGGGCAAGGTGGTGCAGACCGCCGTCTACGGCCAGGCGCTGGTCGCCGTCGACGGCTCCTACGACGACGTCAACCGGCTGTGCTCGGAGATCGCCGAGAACGAGGAGTGGGCGTTCGTCAACGTCAACGTCCGGCCCTACTACGCCGAGGGCTCCAAGACGCTCGGCTACGAGGTCGCCGAGCAGCTCGGCTGGCGACTGCCGGAGCAGGTCATCATCCCGATGGCGTCCGGATCGCTGCTCACCAAGGTCGACAAGGCCTTCGGCGAGCTCGGCCGGCTCGGCCTCGTCGAGCCGACGCCCTACCGCGTCTTCGGCGCCCAGGCGACCGGCTGCTCGCCGATCGCGACCGCCTTCGAGAACGGCTGGGACACCGTGCAGCCGGTCAAGCCGCAGACCATCGCCAAGTCGCTCGCCATCGGCAACCCGGCTGACGGCCCCTACGCCCTCGACACCGTCCGATGCACCGGCGGCGCGATGGGCCACGTCTCCGACGAGGAGGTCGTGGAGGGCATCCGGCTGCTCGCCGAGACCGAGGGCGTCTTCGCCGAGACCGCCGGCGGGGTCACCGTCGCGACCCTGCGCCAGCTGCTGCGCTCCGGCGCGGTCGACCCCGACGCCGAGACGGTCCTCTACAACACCGGCGACGGGCTGAAGACCCTCGACGCCGTCGCGGGCCAGGTGGGGCCGACCGCGACGATCGCCCCGTCGTACTCCGCCTTCGCCCGCACCGGTCTGGGGGACTGACCGCTCGGCAGCCGCGCGAGGTCGTCGTCACCCGAAAGGGTGACCACCCGCCTTGGAGCGGTGGCGGACGATCGGGCCCGACCCGTCGCGAAGGTGGTGTGACCCCGGTGACCGGAGAGCAGCCGGACTCCGCACGGCCGGTCCTCGGCGGCGCCTTCTTCGAGGAGCTCGCGGAGCGCAGCCCCGACGCCGTGGTCGTCTCGGGCGAGGACGGCCGCGTGGTGTGGTGCAACGACCAGGTCGGCGGACTGCTCGGGTGGGACCCCGCAGACCTGGTCGGGCGCCCAGTGGAAGTGCTGCTGCCGACCGCGCTCAAGGTCCGCCACGTCGGTCATCGCGACGGCTTCCACGCATCGCCGGCGCCGCGCTCGATGGGCCCGGCGCTGACGCTCACCGCGGTGCGGTCCGACGGCACCGAGGTCCCCGTCGAGATCAGCCTCACGCCGCTGCGCGCGGGTGGTGCGAACCTGGTCGCGGCCGCCATCAGGGACGCCTCGGTCCGTCGCGCGGCCGAGTCGGCGCTGCAGGCGAGCGAGGAGCGGATGCGGACGAGCCTCGACAGCATGCTGGACGGCTTCGCGGCGTACCGCTCTGTGCGCGAGCAGGGGGTCGTCGTCGACTTCGAGTGGACCTACATCAACGCGGTCGGCGCGACCACCTACCGACGCACTCCGGCGGAGCTGGTCGGGGCACGGCTGTGCGAGGTGCTCCCCCAGTTTCGCGACAGTGGCTTCTTCGAGCGATACGTCAAGGTCGTCGAGACCGGTGTGCCCTGGTCGTCGGCTGCGCTCGACTACGCCGACGACGATCTGGCCGGCACCTTCGAGCTGCGGGCCTGGCGGCTCGGCGACGGCTTCGCCGTGACCTGGCGCGACGTGTCCGGGCAGGTGAGGGTCGCGGCGGAGGCGCAGGCCAGCGAGGAGCGGCTGCGCGCGGTGATGGCCAGCTTCACCGAATCGCTGTCGCTGTTCACCGCCCTGCGCGACGACTCCGGTGCGATCGTGGACTTCCGCTGGGACTACGCCAACCGCAACGCGAGCATCACCACGGGCTACTCCAGCGAGGAGCTCGTCGGTCGCACCCTGCTCGGGGTGTTCCCGCAGCAGGGACCCGCCGGAATGATCGCCGCCTACGCCGCCGTGGTCGAGACCGGTGAGTCCTACGTCGAGCCGGCGCTGTGGTACGAGGACGTCTGGGGCGACGGCCAGAAGGCGCGGCGCTGCTTCGACGTGCGGGCCAGCAAGGTCGGTGACGGCTTCGTCGTGGTGACGCGCGACGTGACGGCCGAGCGCGAGCGGGAGGCCGAGCTCGAGCTCCGGCAGGTCGACCTGGAGCGGAGCAACGCCGAGATGCGGGTGCTACGCGA
Organism: Mycobacteriales bacterium; assembly: GCA_030697205.1. NCBI lineage: Bacteria > Bacillati > Actinomycetota > Actinomycetes > Mycobacteriales > Mycobacteriales bacterium. The sequence goes on along the minus strand of JAUYQP010000013.1, from coordinate 71,738 downwards.
GCTCGGTGACCTGCTGCAGTCGTGCGCGGACGCCGACGAGGGCTACTCCGTCGTGGCCCGCGTCGCGCCGCGGCTGTTCCCCGGCGTGGTCGGCGCGCTGTCGTCGATGGGTGCCTCACGCGACGACGTCGAGGTGCGGGCCAGCTGGGGAGAGCCGACCTCGAGCGAGCGGTTCCGGCCGGACCAGTGCTGGGCCCTACGTCGGGGGCAGGTCCACCGCAGCGGTCCGGGCACACCGCGGTGCACGCACCTCAAGGAGACGGTCGCGGCCGCGCTCTGCGTCCCGATGATCGCCCAGGGGTCCACGTCGGGCGCGCTGCACCTCATGTGCCTGTACGAGGACCGGAACGAACAGCTGCTGGAGGAGCTGGCGCTCACGACCGCAGCCCAGCTCTCGCTCGCTCTCGCCAACCTCGCCCTGCGCGACACCTTGCGCGCGCTGTCGGTCCGCGACCCGTTGACCGGGCTGTTCAACCGGCGCTACATGGAGGAGACCCTGCAGCGCGAGGTCGCCCGCGCGGAGCGCAGCGGCGAGCCGCTGGCCGTGCTGCAGATCGACGTGGACCACTTCAAGTGCGTCAACGACGAGCACGGCCACGACGTCGGCGACACCGTGCTGCGCGCTGTGGCCGATGAGATGCGTGCGGTCTTCCGCGACTCCGACGTGGTGTGCCGCTACGGCGGGGAGGAGCTGTCGGTCATCCTGGCCCGCACCGACGCCGAGGCCGCCGGACAGCGCTTCGCCGCGCTGCGCGAGCGCCTCGGGGACCTGCGCGTCCCCACGCGGGACGGCCTGCTCGCCGCCCCGACCGTCTCGTGCGGGCTGGCGGTCTGGCCGGACGACGGTGGCACGGGCGCCGACCTGGTGCTGACCGCTGACCAGGCCCTCTACGCCGCGAAGGCAGCGGGCCGGGACCGGCTGGTCAGGGCGGGCGGGCTGCCCGTGCCGAGGGGTGGCGGCTGAGTCAGCCTGAGGCGCCCGGTTGGGGATAGCCCTCGTGGCCCTCGTGGGCGGCGAGGGACTCCGCGGCGAAGTAGGCCTCGACGCCGTCGTCGACCCCGTTGCCGTTGCCGTCGATGCCGGTCTCGACCATTGGGGTCCCGGCGATGTCTCCCGGGCCGCCGGCCTTCGCGGTCGCAGCCGGGCCGGGGTGGGCGTGCGGGGGCTGGGCGACGGCGACGCCGGTCGTGGCGAGGACGCCGAGCGTGGTCGCGGCGACGAGGCGGCGCGCCGTGCGCCCCGCCGGCGGGCGCAGGGCCGCCGGCCGACGGAGCAGGACCAGGGCGCCGAGTAGGACGGGGACCTCGAGCGCGACGCACAGCCCGTCGGCGACACCGACCGCCTGCGCGACGCCGCGGCCGGGGCCGACGGGGAGCCCGGCGGTGCGCGATAGCAGCCAGACGCCGAGGACGGCCGCCATGCCGAGCGCGCCGGCGAGGAGCAGGGCCCGCGACTCGCGGCGGACCAGCGCGGCGCCCCACACGACCTGAAGCGCAGCGGCGGCGGCGAAGGAGTAGCCCAGCGGTGCCCACTCGGTGAGGTGAGCCCCGGCCGACGACAGGTGGATGGCCCCGGCGCCGGCCGCGGCGACGGCGAGGGCGCTGCGGGCGGCCTCCCTCCCCGAGGTCCCGCGCAGGTGCCTCGCGCGTGAAGGAGCGACGGCCCCCGCCCGCGGGGACGGGGCGGCGAGGGTCGTCATGACAGGCGTTCGCACGAGGGCCCGTTGCGGATGGGAGCGCAGGGGTGACGACCGCCACCTGTCTTGCACTCGCAGGGGGAGAGTGCTAACAAGGACGTAGCACTCTTCACACCCGAGTGCCAGACCACCCGACGAGGGCCGGCGTATCCGGTCCGTCCGTCGCGGGCGCCGGAGTGGTCGAGCACGTCCCTACCGGGAGGACCCACCAGCATGGCCAAGATCATCGCCTTCGACGAGGAGGCCCGCCGCGGTCTCGAGCGCGGCATGAACCAGCTCGCCGACGCCGTCAAGGTCACCCTCGGCCCGAAGGGCCGCAACGTCGTCCTGGAGAAGAAGTGGGGTGCCCCCACGATCACCAACGACGGCGTCTCCATCGCCAAGGAGATCGAGCTCGAGGACCCCTACGAGAAGATCGGCGCCGAGCTCGTCAAGGAGGTCGCCAAGAAGACCGACGACGTCGCGGGTGACGGCACCACCACCGCCACCGTGCTCGCCCAGGCGCTCGTGCGCGAGGGCCTGCGCAACGTCGCCGCCGGCGCCAACCCGATGGGCCTGAAGAAGGGCATCGAGGCCGCCGTCGAGCGCGTCGTCGAGGCGATCGGCAAGGCCGCCAAGGACGTGGAGACCAAGGAGCAGATCGCCTCCACCGCCTCCATCTCCGCTGCTGACACCACGGTCGGCGAGATCATCGCCGAGGCGATGGACAAGGTCGGCAAGGAAGGCGTCATCACCGTCGAGGAGAGCAACACCTTCGGCCTCGAGCTCGAGCTCACCGAGGGCATGCGCTTCGACAAGGGCTACATCTCGCCCTACTTCGTCACCGACCCCGAGCGCATGGAGACCGTCCTCGAGGACCCCTACGTCCTCGTCGTCAACTCCAAGATCGGCTCCGTCAAGGACCTGCTCCCGCTGCTGGAGAAGGTCATGCAGAGCGGTCGCCCGCTCGCGATCATCGCCGAGGACGTCGAGGGCGAGGCCCTCGCGACCCTGGTCGTCAACAAGATCCGCGGCACCTTCAAGTCCGCTGCGGTCAAGGCGCCCGGCTTCGGTGACCGCCGCAAGGCCATGCTCCAGGACATCGCGATCCTCACGGGCGGCCAGGTCGTCTCCGAGGAGGTCGGCCTCAAGCTGGAGACCGCGGGCCTCGAGCTGCTCGGCCGCGCGCGCAAGGTCGTCATCACCAAGGACGAGACGACCATCGTCGAGGGCTCGGGCGACGCCGACCAGATCGCCGGTCGCGTCAACCAGATCCGCGCCGAGATCGAGAAGTCGGACTCCGACTACGACCGCGAGAAGCTCCAGGAGCGCCTCGCCAAGCTGGCCGGCGGCGTCGCCGTCATCAAGGTCGGCGCGGCCACCGAGGTGGAGCTCAAGGAGCGCAAGCACCGCATCGAGGACGCCGTCCGCAACGCCAAGGCGGCCGTCGAGGAGGGCATCGTCGCCGGTGGTGGCGTCGCGCTCCTGCAGGCGTCGGTCACCGCGTTCGAGAAGCTCGACCTCGTCGGTGACGAGGCGACCGGTGCCAACATCGTGCGCCTGGCGCTCGAGGCCCCGATCAAGCAGATCGCCATCAACGCCGGCCTCGAGGGTGGCGTCGTGGTCGAGAAGGTCCGCAACCTCCCCGTGGGCCAGGGCCTCAACGCCGCGACCGGTGAGTACGTCGACATGATCGCCGTCGGCATCATCGACCCGGCCAAGGTCACCCGCTCGGCGCTGCAGAACGCCGCCTCCATCGCGGCGCTGTTCCTCACCACCGAGTGCGTCATCGCCGACAAGCCGGAGAAGGCCCCCGCCGGCGGCGGCATGCCCGGTGGCGGCATGGGAGACATGGACTTCTAGTCCACCCCCCAGCACACGCACCACAGCACTTCCGGCCTCCGGCCGGGCCAGCTCGTACGACGGGGCGGGCGCTCTCCTCGCGGAGGCGCCCGCCCCGTCGGCGTTTCCGTCGTACCTCCTCACCTCCTTGCGTCCTCAGGGGCGAGCGTGACCGTCGGGCCAGTTCCGAGGACGTCCCGCGAGGAAAGCGGTACCACTCCGGTACCACCCGGCGTACGCTCAATCCGTGGCACTCACCCTGCGTACCGACGACGAGCTCGATGCTGCGCTCACTGCGCTCGCCACTGCCGAAGGGACGTCGAAGCAAGAGGTGATCCGGCGGGCAGTCCTCGAACGGCACGAGCGCGCGGGTCACCGGTTGACGGTGGAGGAGAGCGCACAGCGGCTCGCGGCGCGTTGGGGAGACGTGCTCGACCGGCTCGGTTCCGTGTGACGGGACACGTCAGCTACCTCGACCTCGACGACCTGCTCGGACTCGTGCGGCTGCTCGGTGCCGGTCCGGTCCGAGACCTGGGGCTGCTGGACTCCGCGTGCTCCAGGCCGAGGTCGTCGGCCTTCGGTCAGGACGCCTACCCGTCGCTCGCGCTGAAGGCCGCGGCGCTGCTGCACTCGCTGGCGGGCAACCACGCTCTGGTCGACGGCAACAAGCGGTTGGCCTGGTTGGCCACCGTGGTCTTCCTCGACATCAACGGTGCCGCACCGGACCTGGACGACGAGGCGGCCTTCCAGCTCGTCATGGACGTCTCCGCCACCGCTGTCGACGTCGAGGCCATCGCGTCGAGGCTGCTCGTCCGGGAGCGCTGAGGCCGCGGCTACCGTGGCGGGCATGACGATCGACGCCCTGCGCAGCGCCCTTGCCGAGGTCCTCCCCGACGCCCGCCGCGACCTCGAGGACCTCGTCCGGATCCCGTCGCTGTCGTGCGACCCCGGCTCCGCAGCCGAGGTACGACGGGCCGCCGACGTCGTGGCCGCCCACGCAGGCGCGGCCGGGGCGGCCGACGTGCAGATCGTCTCCGCCGGCGGGGCGCCCGCGGTGATCGCCATCTGGCCGGCGCCGGAGGGCGCACCGACGGTGCTGCTCTACGCCCACCTCGACGTGCAGCCGACCGGGCCGCTGTCGGAGTGGACGACTCCGCCCTTCGAGCCGACCGAGCGCGACGGGCGGCTCTACGCGCGCGGTGCCGCCGACGACAAGGCCGGGGTGCTCATGCACCTCGCGGTGCTGCGGGCCTTCGGGGGTCGACCGCCGGTGGGGGTCGTGCTCTTCGTCGAGGGCGAGGAGGAGATCGGCTCGCCAACGCTGACCGCGCTGCTCGCCGAGCACCGCGACCTGCTGCGCTCCGACGTCATCGTCATCGCCGACTCGGCCAACGCTGCCGTCGACGTGCCCGCGTTCACGACCTCGCTGCGCGGCCTCGTCGACCTCTACGTCGAGGTGCGGCTGCTCGAGCGACCGGTGCACTCGGGGATGTTCGGCGGGCCTGCCGGCGACGCGCTCACGGCGCTGTGCCGGCTGCTCGCGACGCTGCACGACGACGCAGGCTGTGTGGCCGTCGAGGGCCTGCACACCGGGACCTCGTCGGCGCCGGACCTCGACGAGGCGTCCTACCGCGCCGACGCCGGGCTGGTCGAGGGCGCTCGGTTGCTCGGCCGCGGCACCCTGGCCGACCGGATGTGGCACGGCCCGGCCGTCTCCGTCATCGGCCTCGACGCGCCGTCGACCACCGAGGCGTCCAACGTCCTGCTGCCCCGCGCCCGCGCCAAGGTCAGCCTGCGGATCGGTCCCGGCGACGAGGCCGGCGCGGCCATGAAGGCGCTCACGCAGCACCTGCGCGACCACGCCCCGTGGGGCGCCGAAGTGACCGTCACCGCCGGCTCGGAGGGCCAGCCCTTCGCGCTGTCCACCGAGGGCGACGTCTACGACGTGGCGCGGCAGGCCTTCGCCGACGCCTACGGCAACCCCGCGGTGGAAGCCGGCATCGGCGGGTCGATCCCCTTCATCGCGGAGTTCGCGCGGACCTACCCCGGCGCGACCGTGATGGTCACCGGGGTCGGTGACCCGGCGTCGCGCTGGCACGGCATCGACGAGAGCCTCGATCTCGCCATGTGGCAGCGGGCCTGCCTCGCCGAGGCGCTGTTCCTCTCGCGGCTCGCGGGGTCGTCGGCGACGCAGTAGCCCGTCGACCGTTCGACGTGACCAGGAGGCGTCGGGTTGACGGATAGCCGGCCTTCCTCGCTGTTGGAAGCTTCCGTGAAGCGTGTTGTCCACCAGAATGAGCTCCGGCCTACCGTTGGTTGTGATCCATTGCTCGTGCTCCTTCGTCCTGGCTCTGCTCGGCCTAGCGGGGCTTGTTGCGTGCAGCGACTCGTCACCCCCAGCGCCGAAGGAACGCGTCATTGAGGGCTGGGGTCTACGACTCGGCGACGGCGTCACCATTGGGTGCTGCTCCTCGGAAGCGACCGATCCGGGGGGTGCGGGCCTCTCGTTGCGACTCGCGTACTGGCGTGACGCGACCAAGGAGAGTCCGAGCCCCTGGTACGAGCCGGGCCCGCTGCCGTCTTGCCTACGCGAGGACAAGGTCAACAAGGTCCGGCTGCGGGTGCTCGACGTACCTGGTCGGCTGGAGCGACCGGCGACCTCGATTGTCACCGAGTTGGAGTGCCTCGACTAGGCGGATCGCCATGAGGACAGCTTGGAGCAGCGAGGCTCACTCCTGGATACGCCGATGACCGCCAGCCGTTCAGAGGTGCAGCTCCGGGGGTAACCCCGCGTTAGCCTCCGTTTATGAATGCCTCGCAGGGTGCCGACGGGAGGTCCCTCAGGGACTTACCGCTGCGGCTCCAGAGCATGATTCAGAGGGCAGCGCCCGAGGGTCCCGAGGGCGAGACGCCGCGTACGCGTTCGGGACTGCCCAGGCACTCCACGCTGTCGTGGCGACAGGCTCCCCACACTCCGATTGCGCTAGCAAGGCGTTAGCCGCTCTGAACACTCTGCCCGCGCACATCGGCAGACGTGGCCAGGTGTGGGTTGGCAGGAGCCGGCGCGGCGCCTACAGCGCCCACTGGACTGACGATGATTGGCTAGAGCAGGGACCGCTTGACGTGCCGCTGGCCGAGGCTCTGACGTGGGCGGACGCCAGGTCTGACGACGTTCGCCGCAACGACGGGTAGGTGCGCCGCTACCCATCCTCCAGCCAGCAGGTTTCCGAGCCGAGCAGCGCTCGCCCACAGATCCACTGCGCCCTCTGGTAGGGCTGACCCGTGTGGCGCAGGGTGTGGCCGTGGGCGACGAACAGGGGCACCATGACGACCATGACCACCTTGCCGTTCGTACGACCGCTGACGCGGGCCGATCTCGAAAGGCTGCCCGATGACGGGCACCGCTACGAGCTCATCGACGGGTCGCTGATCGTGAGCCCGGGGCCTGCGCTGCCCCACCAGGACGTGGTGGGCAATCTCCACCTGCTGCTGCGGGCGGCCTGCCCGCCGCACCTCAAGGTGGTCCTCGCGCCCTTCGCCGTCGCCCTGGCCGACGACACAGAGGTCCACCCGGATCTCCTCGTCGCCCCTCGTGGCCAGTTCACCCGCACGGAGCTCCCCGGGCCACCGCTGCTCGCCGTCGAGGTGCTCTCACCCAGCACCCGGCGGGTTGACCTGCTCCTCAAGCGGGACCGGTTGCAGTCGGCGGGGGTTGCGTCGTACTGGCTGGTCGATCCCGACGAGCCGTCGCTGCTTGCGCTGGAGCTGCGCGACGGCAGCTACGTCGAGGTCGCACACGTCCGCGGCGACGAGGCCTGCGAGCTGAGCGCGCCATTCCCGGTCCGCATCGCCCCGACCGAGCTGCAGGACTGACCGGCCGGAGGATTCCGCGAGCTCAGGTCCGGAAGCGCTCGGTCGACCCGCGCAGGTCGTCGGCGAGCGCGCCGAGCTGCGCCGCGGACGCGGCCGTCTGACGGGAGCCCACGGCGTACTGCCTGGAGGCGTCGGACACCTGCGTCATGGCCGCCACGACCTGCTCCGAGGCCGAGCGCTGCTGCTGGGTCGCGATCGAGATCTCCTTGGCAGCGGTGGTGGTCTCGTCGACCATCCCGCTGATCCGCTCGAGCGCGTCGACGACGTCGCGGGCCAGTGCGGTGCCGGCCCGGACCTCCTTCGCGCCCTCCTCGGTCGCGACGATCGTGTGGTGCGTTTCGGCCTGGATGTCCGCGACCAGTGCCTGGATATGGCCGGCCGACGCCTGGGAGCGCTCGGCGAGCTTGCGGACCTCGGCGGCCACGACCGCGAAGCCGCGACCCTGCTCGCCGGCCCTGGCGGCCTCGATCGCGGCGTTGAGCGCGAGCAGGTTGGTCTGGTCGGCCAGGTCGTCGATGACGTCGAGGATCCGGCCGATCTCGTGGGACTTCTCGCCCAGCGCGAGCGCCCGGGTCGCGATGCCCTCGACCCGGTCGTTGATCGTGTCCATGGCGGCGACGCTGCGCGACACGGCGGTGCGGCCCTGCTCGGCGTGGCGCAGGGTCTCCTCGGCGTAGCGGGCGACCGCCTGCGAGGTCTCGGCGATCTGGGCCGCGGTAGCGGCGAGCTCCTCGATGGTCGACGTCGTCTCGGCGACGGCCGACGACTGCTGGGTCGCCGAGGCGGCGTGCTCCTCCGCGGTCGCGAGCAGCTCGCTGGCGGCGGCGCGGACCTGCTCGCCCCCGGTGCGGACCTGCACCACCAGCGTCCGCAGTCCCTCGAGGTTGGTCGAGATGCCGGCGACGAGGGGCGCGATCTCGTGGTCGTCGGCGTGCGCGGTCACGCTGACCTGCAGGTCACCGTCGGCGGCTTGGCCGAGGACGCCGGCGATCTCGCCGACCCGGCCGGCGAGCGCCGCCCGGGCACCGCGCGCGTCGGCCCGCATGCCGTAGAGCGCACCTGACAGGGCGCTGAGGTAGGCCGCGAGCGCAGGGAAGAGCACGACACCGGTGACCAGGGCGGCGGCGTGCTCGCGGTCGAGCGTGCCGGTCGCGGCTGCGCACCCGACGAGGGTCGTGCTCGTCAGCAGGCTCCAGACAAGAGCCTCGGCGCGCGAGGTGTCGAGGGCCGCGAAGAGCACGGTCGGCAGGAACAGCAACCACAGCGGGGTGGCGAGGCCACCGCCGGCGACCAGCAACCCGCTCTGCACGACGAGGTTGGTGACGTAGAGGCCGATCTGGATGCCGCGCAGGGCGGGCCGAAGGTGCGGCGCGCGCCGCAGCAGGACCGGGATCGCACTGACCACGGTCATGTTGACGGTGTTGGCGAGCGCCCACAGGCCGATCGCGAGCAGCCCAGCGGTGCCGTCGAGCGTGCGCTCGGCGACGACCGCCACCAGGGTGGAGAGCGCGACGCCGCCCCACCCGAAGACGTTGACTGCCCGCAGCATGCGCTGACGGTGGTCCACGGAACCCCCCTGCTGGATAGGGGGACGATCGGCACGTACCGGGCGCGGCTGAAGCGCTGGAGTGGATCACAGCCGCTCCGGGTAGGGACGCGTCATGAGCCGACAGCGCAGTGCCTACTCCTTCGACGGTGACCTCATGCGGATCGCGCTCGTCGCGGTCGTGGTCGGGGTGGTCGTCGGCGTCGGTCTGCACCTCGCAGGGGTGGGCAACCCCGTCCTTTGGGGCGTGCTGGCCGGTGCCCTCTCGACCCTGCTGATCGGCCCCGCGTCGAGCCGGCTCCCGTCGCGGAGCAACAGCTCGCGCTGACCCCCCAGAAGTTCGAGGAGTCGGTGCGACCGGTCGGGAAGAGCACCGGCAGCAGGGTCGGCTGCAACCAGGAGGGCCAGTAGGTCCAGGCTGACAGCCACACCGCGAGCTCGCCCCAGGCCAGCGCCTTCGGCGGCGAGCAGCGCCGACAGGCACGCGAGGTCGACCCCGACGCTCGGCACCCACCGGTGACCCTGACCGACGTCTGCCCCCACGGCAGCGAGTGTGCACGCCGAACGGGCAGGATGGGGGCATGTCCCCACCTGTCTCCGAGCGTCAGCTGGCGGGGGAGCGCAAGAACGAGGCCCGCACGGCCAGGCAGGTACGACGTACGCCGGTCGTGGTCCTTGGCCTGCTCGTCGTGCTGACCTTCGCTGTCGGCATCACCGCCGCCATCGACCTGCGTCGGCTCGACACCCCGGCCGGGGCCGCGCAGGGCTGGGTGACCGCGACGCTGTCGGGCGACTGCGCGCGCTACCGCTTGCTGTCGACCCCCGACGAGCCCGAGAGCCGCGGCGAGCAGCAGCTGTGCGACGACCTCGCCGACGTGGCGCGGGAGAGGCTGGCCGCCGCGGTCCGGACGAGGGTCCGGGTCGTGGGCGACGTCGTGCAGGAGGGCGGGTTGGCTCGCGTCAGTGTCGAGCTCGCGCCCGAGGGCGGCACGGCCGTGGTCAAGCAGCTGCGACTCGTCGAGCGTGACCGCTGGCGGGTCGTGCGCGACGCCGCGGCCTGCGAGCTCGTCCGCTGCCCCTGACTCGGACAGGCGCGGTCAGCGGAGGGGCGGGCCGTCGATCTCGCCTGCGCCGGCAGGGGTGGGAGGCGCGGACCGCTCAGCCGTCGGTAAGGACGTCGTCGGCGTCCACGATCGTGTAGGGGTAGCCCTGCTCGGCGAGGAAGCGCTGCCGGTGGGCGGCGTAGTCCTGGTCGACGGTGTCGCGCGAGATCACGGTGTAGAAGTGCGCCGACCGGCCGTCGGCCTTGGGGCGCAGCACGCGACCGAGCCGCTGGGCCTCCTCCTGCCGCGAGCCGAAGGTGCCGCTGACCTGGATGGCGACGGCGGCCTCGGGCAGGTCGATGGAGAAGTTGGCGACCTTCGACACGACCAGGCCGGGGATCTCCTTGCGGCGGAAGAGGTCGTAGAGCCGCTCGCGCTCGGCGTTCTTCGTGGAGCCCTGGATGATCGGCATGTCGAGGGCTGCCCCGAGCTCGTCGAGCTGGTCGAGGTAGGCACCGATCACCAGCACCTGGTCGTCCTTGTGCCGCTCGGCGAGCGCCTTCACGACGGCGATCTTGGTGTGGGCGGTGGCGCCCACCTTGTAGCGCTCCTCCGGCTCCGAGGTCGCGTAGGTCAGCCGCTCGGCGTCGGTCATCGTCACCCGCACCTCGGTGCAGTCGGCGGGCGCGATGTAGCCCTGCGCCTCGATGTCCTTCCACGGCGCGTCGAAGCGCTTCGGGCCGATGAGGCTGAAGACGTCGCCCTCGCGACCGTCCTCCCGCACGAGCGTCGCAGTCAGACCGAGGCGCCGGCGCGACTGCAGGTCGGCGGTCATCCGGAAGACCGGCGCGGGCAGGAGGTGCACCTCGTCGTACACCACGAGACCCCAGTCGCGGGCGCCGAAGAGCTCGAGGTGGGTGTACTCGCCCTTCCGGCGGGTGGTCATGATCTGGTACGTCGCGATCGTGACCGGCTTGATCTCCTTCTTCTCACCGGAGTACTCGCCGATCTCCTCCTCCGTCAGCGAGGTCCGCTTGAGAAGCTCGGACTTCCACTGCCGCCCGCTGACGGTGTTGGTCACGAGGATGAGCGTGGTCGCGGACGCGCGCGCCATCGCGGCGGCGCCAACCATCGTCTTGCCGGCACCGCACGGCAGCACGACCACGCCGGAGCCGCCGTGCCAGAAGCCGTCGACCGCGAGCTGCTGGTAGTCGCGCAGCTGCCAGTCGCTCTCGTCGAGCGCGATCGCGTGGGCCTCGCCGTCGACGTAGCCCGCGAGGTCCTCCGCCGGCCACCCGGCCTTGAGCAGCGCCTGCTTGAGGCGGCCGCGCTCGGACGGGAAGGCCAGCACCGTGTCGGGGTCGACGCGGGCGCCGAGCATCGGGCTGACCTTCTTCGACCGGGTGATCTCCTCGAGCACCGCGCGGTCGGTGGTGCGCAGCACGAGGCCGTGCACCGGGTCCTGCTCCAGGGTCAGCCGGCCGTAGCGGTCCATCGTGTCCATGACGTCGACGAGCAGCGCGTGCGGCACGGCGTAGCGGCTGAAGCGGACCAGCGCGTCGACGACCTGCTCGGCGTCGTGACCGGCGGCGCGCGCGTTCCACAGGCCGAGCGGCGTGAGGCGGTAGGTGTGGACGTGCTCGGGGGAGCGCTCGAGCTCGGCGAAGGGCGCGATCGCCATCCGGCACTCGCCGGCCAGGGGGTGGTCGACCTCGAGCAGCAGCGTCTTGTCGCTCTGCACGATCAGCGGTCCATCGGGAGTGGTCATCGGTGTGTCCAACCCTGCGCGGGCCCGGGGACTTCCTTCATGCGCTGGCACCCTCGTCCTCGACGGCGGCGACGCCGGTGATGCGGTGCAGCGCGAAGGTCCGGTCCTCCTGGCGCAGGTGGTCGAAGGCCAGCACGAAGCCGCCCTCGATCGCGCGCGGCTCGACGACGCGCGAGGTCGAGCGGCCCTGCGCGTCGACGTAGCCGAGCCACACCTGCCGCGTCTCGCGGACGGCTTCCTGCAGGGCGGCGAGCGCGTCGGAGGTGCGGGAGACCGTGACCGGGGCGCGGCGCGCGGCGCGTGACGCGACGTCGCCGGCGCGCAGCGCCGTCACGGCGAGCGCGGCCTGCTCGGGCCGGAGGACGTGCTCCGACTGGCGCGGCGGCTTGGGGCGGGCGGTCGTTCGACGCGCGTCGGCCCGTGCGATGAGCAGCGCACCGTCGGGGGCCTCCGCCGCCGGGGCGTAGCCGGCGCCGCGCAGCCCGTCGAGCACCTCGTTGATCGACGCGGTCGACAGCAGCACGGTCGGCGCGAGCCGGCGCAGCCGCAGCGACGCGGTCCGCTTGTCGGCCAGCACCTCGGCGAGCAGCGCCTCGTCGTCGCAGCGGAGGTACGCCGACGCCGCCCCCACCCGCAGCCGCCCGTGCCGGCGGGCCACGTCGTCGACGAGGTAGGTCAGCGACTGCGGCACCGGCGTGCGCGAACGGGTCGTGAGCAGCTGCGCGATCTCGTCCGCGGAGCGGCCCGCGTCGAGCGCCCGCCGGACGCTGGCCTCGCTGATGCGGTAGACCGTCGCGCCACCGGTGGACTCGACGTCGGCCACCAGCGCGATCTCGCGCGCCAGCTCGCGCTCGAGCGGCCCGGGTGCGACCACGGTGAGGTCGGGCTGCACGAGCACGTGGTCGAGCGGCGCCGGCAGGAGGTCCTCGAGGCGGTCGACCGCCTTGCGCTCGTCGCCTTCGAGCAACGAGCGGGAGTACGACGCTGCCGCTCCCCGGCCGGTGATCCCGAGCAGCTCCGCCTCGTCGAGCACCCACCCGAGGACGGCCTCGCGGGCCCGGCCACCGCGTCGCGGCGCCTGCCACCTCAGCCGCTCGACGAGGGCGTCGCGATCCGCCACCTCGCCGGGCGGCAGGTCGAGCAGCGCGTCGAGGACGGCGCTGCGGTCGGAGACGATCCCCGGGCGCAGGATGTCGGGGCCGAGCGCGGCGAGCACCTTGTCGCGGTCGTCGCGCTGGCCGACCAGTCCGACGACGCGCGGCATCGCGACCCACGCCTGGGCGAGCGCGGCCCAGCGCGCTGCGCCCGCCTTGCGGGTCCACTGGTCGTAGGCGGTGGTCGGCACCCACTCCGGCTCCACCGACCCGGTCTGCTCCGCGAGCCCGGCCGCGGCGACGACCTCGACGACCAGCGCCGCGACCTGCTCCGTGCAGTCGAGCTCCTTGGCGGTCCGCTTGAGCTCGCGCACCCCGAGACCGCCGGCGCGCAGCACCACGGCCGGCTGCACCGACCACGACTCCAGCACCGCTTCGACCTTCGCGACGAGGTCGCCCGCGGCGTGGGCAGCGGCGCGGTCGACGGCCGCGACACCGAGCGCCGTGGTCGTGACGAGGGGCGGCTCCGGGCTGACGCGGCCCAGGGGGCGGGCACCGCGCACGGCCAGCCCGACCTCGCGCGGGAGCTCGACGGTGCCGCCGTCGACCGGGACGAGCAACCCGCGCGCGATCAGCCAGCGCACCGGGTTGGCCTCGTCGTCAGGGGTGTGCGGCCGCAGGGCGTCGCGGACCTGGCCGACCGGCGGACCGGCCGCGAGCGACGTCAACACCTCCCGGGACTGCTCGCTGGCGCTGGCGAGCAGCGCTGCGACCCGCTCCCGGTCGCCGAGCAGCTCCACCAGCGGTGCCGGGCCGCTGCCCTCGACGCCGTGGACCGTCGCGATCGCCGCGAGCTGGCGGTCTGACAGAGCCCCGAGCACAGCGGAGGCGGGTCGCCCGAGGCCGAGCGCGCCGGCGAAGAGCGCCTCCCGGACCGAACCGATGACGTGGAGCTCGTCGTCCACGCCCCACACGAGTGCGAGGGCCTCGAGCCGGTCGACCGCATCGCGCAGCCGCTCCGGCCCGACCGCACCATTGACGAGCCCCTGCAGCGCCGTCAGCGTCGGCGGCTCGTCGAGCAGCAGCATGGCTTCCAGGACGGCGAGCGTCACCGCGTCGAGCGACTCGAGGGTCCGCAGGACCGACAGCCGCACGGCGGCCCGAGCGGCCAGCACCCCGAGATCGGGCGGGACCGGCGTCGCCAGGTCGGGGCGGGCCTGCAGCAACTCCGCGAGCCGGTCGTCCGGCCAGGCCCGCAGGGCATCCGCGAGGGAGCGCGGGTGCCCGGTCATCCGGACAACGCTAGTCGCGGTGTGGCGCGGCCGCAGGCGGGCAGGGGTGAGCTGTGGAACGCGACGACCTGGTGACCGACGAAGGTGTGGACGAGGGCTCGGCCTAGGCAGCGACGGAGGAGTCCCGGCCTCGGCCCGGCGTCGGCTCCCCGCCGTCCGGCCAGCCGGACTCGGAGCAGCAACCGGCTCCTCCGCTCGGCGAGGTGGGCGCTGACGCCGACGGTCAGCAGCTCGCGCTCGGCGAGGGCTGAGCCGCGCTGGATCACCCGTTCCGGTGGTCCGCTCTGTCCCCGAACGTGCCGATGCCCAAGACGTGACCGTCGCCGACCCACTCAGTCCCGACTGGCTCCCGCCCGTCGTCGGGGTGGCAGACGTGCCGGACCCCTCGCCCCGCCACCTCAGCATGGTCCCGGAACCCGTTCCGCCCGCGGTCTTCGACGCGATCGCCCGCCTGGTCCCGGCCCCCCGCCCGGCTGTTGCTCCGCCGGTTGTCGCGCCCCCGGTGGCTGCTCCGCCGGTGGCTGCGCCGAGGGTGGCGATCCCTTCGCCCACCCCGGCGGCGGATGCCGAGCTCGACGGCTACACCTTGCGTCAGATGGTCCTGGCCGAGCTGCGCTCTCTCGCCCGCGGCGAATAAGCCCCTTGGGTGCTGTCCACAGGTGGTCCTGTGGGGGCTTCGCTGCGTGGGACGATGACCGGCTGCACGAAAGACCGGCACCGCGACTTTTCCTAGGTTCTTGCGACTCCAGTCTACCTATGCTTCACTAGCGTCAGCGAGGAGGGAGAGGCTGTGCCGTACGACGACACCACCCGTGCGTCGCTCTCCCCTGCGGTGGCCGAGGTCCTCGACGCCGCCACTGCCCTCGCTGGTGCCTTGGCTGACGGCCGCGCGGACGCCTCGTGTCTGGAGGACTTCGAGGCGCTGCACCACGCGGAGGCCCTCATCGCCGCGGCGAAGCTCACCGCGTTGGACGCGATCGAGCGCACTGAGGCGTGGCGGGTCGACGGGTGCAAAGCGGCCTGGTCGGCGTTGCGGGCCCGCACCCGCATGTCGGAGGCTGACGCCCGCACCCACGTCCGGATGCGCAAGCAGCTCGCCGCGTTGCCGCTGGTCTCCGCAGCATTCGCGGCGGGGGAGGTCTCCCGGGAGCACGCGAAGGTCCTCGCGTCCGCGCTGACGCTGCTCGGCCGTCACATCATCGGGACGGTCTGGGCCGGTCGACCGGAGTGGTTCACCGCGCAGGAAGCCGCGTTCCTCCAGGCCGCACGGCTGACTGACTCAGCGACCTTGCGGACCGAGCTCGACAAGCGGGTCCGTGCGCTCGCTCCGGAGCCGAAGGCCCGTGATGACGCGCACCGCCACGACCGCCGGACCGCCTCGATCACACCCGGCTATGACGAGATGTGGGACCTCAGCGCGCTGCTCGACGCCGACGGTGGGCAGCTCGTCGCGACCGCCGTCGCTGCCTACCGGCGCGGTGACCACAGCGCCGGGGACACCCGCACCCCCGCGCAACGCACCGCCGACGCACTCGTCGGGATCAGCCGGTTCTACCTCGACCAGGCCGGCGCGCAACACGTCCGCGGGACCGCCCCGCACCTGCTCGTGATCGTCCCCGAAGCCCGCTTCGCCGCCCACCAGATCAGTCCCGGATCGGCAGGCGGGTCGGGGCCGGTGTTCCCGGACCCGTTCACCCAACCGCTGTTCACCGACCGCGACGGGCTGCTGCAGCCCGCCGACGTCATCGGTGACCTGCCGGTCCCGCCCGCGACCTACGCCAACGGTCAGGCCGTCCCCGAGCACGTCCTGGCCCGCTACCTCTGCGACGCCCGGCTGACCCGGGTCGTGCTCGACGCCGCGAGCCAACCGTTGGACGTCGGACGGACCGTCAGGTTGCACACTCACGCGATGTGGACCGCCGCGATGACCCAATGGGGCTTCCGGTGCGCCCGCGCGCACTGCCACGCCCCACCCGCGCAGCTCGAGATGCACCACCCCATTCCCTGGAGCGAAGGCGGACCGACCTCGGTCGTCAACAGCGTCCCGCTGTGCCAACACGACTACACCCGCCTGCACGAAGGGCACCTCCTCACCCTCACCGACGGACGCCGCCTCGGACCCCACGGCTGGCTCACCACCCCCCACAGCGGCAGCGACGAGCCCGTCCCGGCGAGGCAGCAGCGCCGACAGCCGGAACTGCTCCGCACGCCCGACCTCCGCGAGCTGCTCGACGTCGCGGCAGTCGACACGCACGAGATCGTCGAGCCACCTGACCCCGAGCCGTCCGACCCCGAGCCGCGCCGGCACGACAACCCCTGCGAACACGAGGCCGACGAGGACCTCACGTCGTACTCACCCCTCGAACTGCTGACGGTCATTCCCGACCCACGACCACCCACCACCCGCACCCTCGTCGACACCTGGTGGCCGGCCGCTCGCTGAGGTCAGGGCCGGTACTGCTCCTCGACTCCGACGACCACACCCGCGTCGAGGTCGAGGTGGAACAGCGTCCCGTCTGAGTCCGCGCGACCCACGAACGCCAGCCAGTCACTGACCGACACGCGCGCTCCGTCCACCCTCCGCGTCATGCGGATGCTTCCCCACACCTGCGCATCGGCCCGCACCTCGTAGCGGCGGCGTCGCGGGTCGTCGTTGACCAGGTAGTAGTCGTTCGACACGTCCGTGCCGTTGGCCGCGGCGGCGCGTTCGGCCGCTTCACCGCCGAACATGTCGACGCGGTCGACCTCGACGACGACGGTCGGCGACCGACGCACGACGCGGACGAGCCCGAAGTCGTCGGTCTGCGCGAGGTGGGCCGCGGGAGGCGCGATGACGGAGCCCGGCACAGCTGTCGAGGTGGCAGTCGCGGTGACGGGCGGGGGGGGGTGGGTGATCGCCGACGGCGCGGCGAGGGGAGCGGTGACCGACGACGGTCCGTCGCCGCAGGCGCCAGGGCGGGCAGCAGCGCGACGAGCGCGACCACGGTGCGCAGGTGCGTCATGGCACGCAGACGCGTGAGGCCCACGACTGGTTCAGGTGACGCGCTCAGCCCTGGTTGGGGACCTTCTGCAGGTCCTTGTAGACCGAGGCCGCTGTGTGGGGGTAGTCGTAGATCGAGCCGCCGAGCGAGGACTCCTCGTTGGCGGCGTTGACGAAGCCGCGGACCTCGGCGCCGGTGGGGCTGATGCCACCGATCGAGTGGACCTTCGCCTTCGGGTCGCCCAGGTCCTCGCGCAGGTAGCGGACGTTCCAGACCGTGGAGGTGTGGGCGTCACGCCACTTCGAGGTGGACTTGCGGTCGGTCCAGTAGCCCATCGGCTGCCACACGTCGTAGAGCGGCTTGAGCTCTGCCCAGGGGAAGGGGTTCCAGAAGTTCTTGTTCACGTCGTTGGTGACGACCGGCGCGACGACGATCGCGGCGAGCGGGAGGTGGGGGACCTTGTCGCGCAGCCGCTTCGACATCGCGACGAGCCGTGAGTTGCGGATCTTCACGTCCGTCACGCCGCGCCACTCGATGTCCATGCCGATGGTGTCGAAGGCGTGTCCCTGGGAGCGGAAGGCCACGATGGCGTCGAGGGAGGCGTTGTCCTTGGCGACGTCGGTGAACAGCGGGAGATACCACGCCTGCACCCGTATCCCGCGGGCGTGCGCGCCGACGAGCCACTGCCCGAGCAGCGACGGCGACAGCAGGGTGCCCTTCGACCGGGTGCCCTGCTTGGCGGCCTGGATGTAGATCGTGCGGATGCCGCGCCGCTGCATCTCGTCGAGCGCCGACGGCTTGACGGTGCCGCCGTACTCCGGCGCCCAGTCGTAGGCGTCGAGCCAGGTGCCGAGCCCCTCGTAGGCCACGGTGTTGCTGCGCGCCGGGATCGGCGCGGTGCCGAGGCAGGACAGCGGGGTGCCCGGCGGCAGCGCGCCGATGCACGGCTGCGGCGGCTTCGGCCGCCAGCGGACGTCCGCGGCCGCCGTCGACACCGTCAGCGACAGGACGGCCGCGACGGCGAGCGGGATGAGGCGCGAGACGGGACGAAGCACCTCACGACTGTACGGCGGGAAGGGCCCGCGCGGGACCCCTCTACTCTCGGTCGGGTGGACGACCTGGACGCGGCCCTGGTGCAGCTGGACGACCGGCTGCGCGGGCTCGGCAGCGTGCTCGTCGCGTTCAGCGGTGGCGCCGACTCGGCGTTCCTGCTCGCGGCCGCGGTCCGGGCCCTCGGCCCCGAGCGGGTTGTCGCGGCGACCGCGGTGAGCCCCTCGCTGGCCCAGGCGGAGCTGCCGGCGGCAGCGGCGTACGCCCTGTCCTTGGGGGTGCGGCACCTGACGCCCGGGACCGACGAGCTGTCGCGCGAGGGCTACGTCCGCAACGACGGCGAGCGCTGCTTCCACTGCAAGGCGACCCTGGTGGACACCCTGCGCCCGCTGGCGGCCGAGCTGGGGCTGGCCTGCGTCGCGACCGGCACCAACGCCGACGACCTCGTCGCCGGCTTCCGGCCCGGGATCCGCGCGGCGGCCGAGCGCGGCGCCGTCACCCCGCTCGAGCACCTCACGAAGGGTCAGGTCCGCGAGGCGAGCCGCCGCTGGGGTCTGGTCACCGCCGACAAGCCGGCGCTCGCGTGCCTCGCGTCGCGGATCGCCTACGGACTCGAGGTGACGCCGTCGCGGCTCGCGCGGGTCGACCGGGCGGAGACCGCGCTGCGCGCCGCGCTCGGGGAGGTCCGCGACCTGCGGGTGCGCGACCTCGGGGAGGGCTCGGCGCGGGTCGAGCTCGATGACGACGCGCTGGGCCGCTGGGACGACGCGCTGGCGGAGCTGGTGCGGGGCAGCGGCTTCGAGACCGTCACCGCCGCGGCGTTCCGTTCGGGGTCGATGAACGACGCGCTAGCGACCGGGCCGCGAGAGCACTGAGCGCAGCAGGCCGAGCAGCGCGAGAGCGAGCCCGATCGGCAGCGTCGAGGCGACGAGCACCAGCCACAGCGGCACCGCCGCGTCGTTGAGGAAGCGCAGCACCACCGCGATCACGGCGACCAGGCCGACGAGGAAGACGACGGCTCCGGCACCGACCAGGCGGTCACCGGGGCGGGCGCTGTCGGGGGCTGCGTGGCGGGGCACGCCCCCGAGGCTAGTCAGCGGGTGACGACGGTGACGGTCTTGCTGATGCCCTGGCCACCGCCACCGGTCCAGACCGTGCGCCAGACCGTGGTGCCGGCGCGGGTCGGGGTCCAGGTGGTGTCGTAGTAGGTGTCGTACTGCCCGCGCAGCAGCGGCACACCGCGCAGGGTGCGCCAGACGCCGTCTCCGCCGCGGACCTGGAGCGCCACGGAGCTGCCGTAGGCGCGTGGCCGCACGACGCCCCTGAAGCGGACCGGCACGCCGCGCCGGGCGCTCACCGACGACGGCAGGTCGAGGGTCGTGACGACCTTCGGACGGGGGTACGCCGGGGCGGTCTCCGGGGTGAGCGCGGCCGCGAGGAAGCGCATGGCCGGCTCGAAGACCTTGTCCTGGTAGCCGCGGGCGTGCAGCGAGCCCGAGAAGACCTGCACCCGGCTGGCGCGACCAGCCCGACGCAGCGCGGTGTCCATCACCCACGCCTGGCGCGGGTCGATCAGCTCGGCCTCGCTGTTGAAGGCCAGTGTCGCGGGCGACGTGCTGGTGACGAGCGCACCCGCGGAGCCCTGGCGGTAGGCCTCACCGCAGCTCGCCGGCAGGCAGCGCATCAGGTCGCGGCTGACCCGCAGCGCGAGCCCGCTGTAGCCGCAGGACGATGTCGTGCAGCCACCGCTCGAGGGCTGCTTGAGCAGGCCGGGTAGGTCGTTGACGCCGGAGAGCGTCACGACGCCGCGCACCGGCGCCTGGCCGGGGCGGGCGACGCCGAGCAGGGCGGCGAGGTGGCCGCCGGCGGAGTCGCCGATCGCCCCGATGCGGTCGCGGTCGATGCCGAGCAGGGCGGCGTTGCGCTGCAGGTAGGCCAGGGCCGCGGAGGCGTCGTCGCGCTGGGCCGGCCAGGGAGCGTCGCCCGACCGCCGGTAGTTGATGGAGGCCGCGACCCAACCGCGCTCGGCGACCTCGAGGGCGTGGCTGGCCCACTCGGACTTGTCGCCGATGGCCCAGGAGCCCCCGTGGACGAAGACCACCGCAGGGCGTGGCGTGCGGGGCACGTCGGGCTCGGTGACGTCGGTCCAGACGTCGAGGGTCTGCGTGTTACCGCCGGTGCCGTAGGCGTGCGTCTGCTTCACGATGCCGGGCGCGACGACCGACTCCGACCGCATGCCGGTGTCGGCGCGGGCGTCCAGCGCGGGGAGGGCGGTGACCAGCACGCCGACCAGTGCGGCCGTCAGCGCAATGGCGCGTCGGCGAGCCACAGACGTCCCCCCTGGTGCGCGAGCGGGGCACCGTGCCCCGCTCCCACATCGGCAGCCGGAACGCCCCCCTGGAGCCCGGCTCGTGCCGATGATCGCGCGAGCATAAGGGGGCGCGTCACCGGGCTGCGCTCGGTAGCCTGCAGGCGCGCCGCTCAGGAGGAGGGGCGCCTCGAGAGCAGAGGACGTCCCGTGCCCACCGGCAAGGTCAAGTTCTACGACAAGGACAAGGGCTTCGGCTTCGCCGCGCGCGACGACGGGGGCGACGTCTTCGTCCCGAAGGCCTCGCTGCCCGAGGGCGTCGAGGAGCTCAAGGCCGGCATGCGCCTGGAGTTCGGGGTCGCGGCCGGCAAGCGCGGCGAGCAGGCCCTGTCGGTGCGCATCCTCGACGCCCCGCCGGAGCTGGCGGGCAACCGTCGTCCCGTGGAGGAGCTCGAGGTGATGCTCGAGGACACCATCAAGCTGCTCGAGGCGAAGGTGCAGCCGGCGCTGCGGCGCGGCAAGCACCCGGACCGCGACACGGCCAAGCGGGTCGCCCAGATCCTGCGGGCGATCGCCACCGAGCTCGAGGCGTAGCTCGAGGGGTAGCTCGGGGCCTAGCCCGGTCCCGGACCTGCTGGCGACCACAGGGCCTCGCCCACGCGCTCGAGCACCTCAAAGGCCGCGCCGATCCGCCAGGCACCGGTGTCGCGCCGGCCTACCAGGTTGCTCACCGCGCGCACCTCCAGCACGTCGAGGCCGTGGGCCAGTGCGGCGTCGGCGACGCCGCGGCCCTCCATCGCCTCGCCGACCGCGCCGTGGCGCTCGGCGAGCTCGCGGGCGCGCGCGTCGGTGCCGGTCACCGTGGAGACCGTGACGACCGGCCCGGTGACGACGGTGAGGCCGGCCTCGCGCAACCGGTCGCAGGTGCGCTGCAGCGCGCCGACGGGGGCGGGCAGCGACTCCTCCGCCCAGCCGAGCTCGGCGAGGCCGAGGAAGCCCTCGGGGGAGTCCGCACCGAGGTCGGCGGCGACCAGGTCGGTCGCGACCACGACGTCGCCGATCGAGGCGGCCCCGGCGAAGCCGCCGCAGATGCCCAGCGAGAGGACCTCGGCGTACTCCTGCAGCGCGAGGGCGGTCGCCGTGGCCGCGGCGGCGGGGCCTGGACCGACCCCGCTCACGACGACCGTGACCTCCCCGACGGCGTGCGCGTCGTAAGGGCCGACCCGGGTGCGGGTCGTGGTGAGCCGGCGCAGCAGCGCGTCGCGCTCCGGCGCGGTCGCGACGACCGCGAGGACGCCGGCCAGCGTCAGGCCTTCGGCTTGACGACGAAGACCCAGGACCCGGTCTCCTGGGTGGTGTCGTAGGTGCCGTCGGCCTTCTTGTTGCCGTCGAGGGCGGTGATCGTGAGCTGGACCGGGACGGGCGGCATCGTGATCGTGAAGTAGTGGTCGTCGCGCGGCTCGTAGGCGCCGCTCTGCTGCGGCGAGCCCGCGACCTCCTGGCGCAGGACCCAGCCGCGGTCGGCGACCTCCTTGGAGACGTCGACCGAGACGATCTGGCCGGGGCTCGCCTCGAGCTCGGTCGCGGCCTGGTCGCCCTGGACGCACTTCACGCCCGGAGCCTCGCCGAAGCACCAGCTGCTGGCCTCGGCCACCTCGACGGTCGTGCCGCTCTGGACGGTCACGATCGGCAGCGGCTTCTCGCACCCGGTGAGGCCCAGCGCGGCGACGGCCGCGGTGGCGGCGGCGAGGACTCGGCGACGGGGGGTCATGTGCGGCTCTCCGGTCTGGCAGGCTGACGGTGTGGCAGGCATGCGGCGCAGGTTGCGCGACGTCGGGACGAGGCTAGCCGGGACCCGCGCGCCCGCGCGCGACGAGGCGACCCCCGAGACCGCCGACCACGCCGGGGCTGTGACCAGCGACACTGGTGTGGCGCCTGCCGAGCCGGACGCCCCCACCGACCTGCCCTCCGAGGAGACTGCTGTGCCCGTCGAGACGCCCCCTGCCCTGGAGGAGTCACCGACCGTCTCCGAGCCGATCGCCGAGCCGGTTGCCGAGGTCGCCCCCGACGCCGTGCTGCTCGGCGCGGTCGACACCGCCCGCGCGATCGCGGCCGAGGTCGCCGGTAGTGCGGTCGGCGACCACCTCGGGGTCGAGCCCGAGGGCGCGCTGACCCTGACGCACTCCTTCGCGGCTCTCGAGAAGGGCTACGTCGGCTGGCGCTGGGCCGTCACCGTCTCGCGCGCCGACGGCCACGACGAGGTCACCGTCGACGAGGTCGTGCTGCTCCCAGGTGGCGGCGCGTTGCTCGCCCCCGAGTGGCTGCCCTGGAGCGAGCGCATCCAGCCCGGCGACCTCTCGCCCGGCGACCTGCTCCCGACCTCGCCCGACGACCCGCGGCTGGTCGCGTCCTTCGAGGACGTCGAGCAGCAGGACCTGCTGTGGGAGCTCGACCGCGAGCTCGGTCTCGGCCGCGAGAAGGTCCTCTCGCTCGAGGGTCGCGAGCTCGCCGCCGAGCGCTGGTACGACGGAGACGCTGGTCCGCGCTCACCCCTCGCGAAAGCCGCTCCCGCCCCCTGCCGCAGCTGCGGCTTCCTCGTCCCTCTGGCGGGCGGGCTGGCACAGGGCTTCGGGGCCTGCGCTAACGGCTTCGCCCCCGACGACGGCCGCGTCGTCGCGCTCGACCACGGCTGCGGCGCCCACTCCTCGGTCGTCGTCGACCCCGCGCACGCCGCCACGACGGCGCTCGCCGTGGAGCACGAGGACTTCGAGATGACCGCCACCGAGCCGTCCGGGTCGGCGGAGCTGACCGAGCCGGCCGAGCAGTCCGGGCCCGAGCACGTCGTGGACGTCCACGTCGACCCCGCCGCGGACCACGCCGACGAGCCGGTCGTCACCCCGGAGGGCGAAGCTGCCCTCCCCTACGGCCACAGCTGACCGGCTGAGCGATCAGCCCGCGGCCAGCCGGTCGCGGGCGATGGCGGCCTGGCGGCGTCTGCAGTAGGCCACGCCGAGCACGCCGAGCGCAGCGCCGCACGCGCACATGACGAGCCACCAGCCGCGGACGTCTGCGCCGGCGAGCCGCGCGATGCCGAGGACGACCAGCGCCACGGCCCAGAGGACCCCCAGCCCACCGACGACGCGCACGTCGTCGGTCTCGAGCGGCTCGGGGTCGGGTCGCCGCGCGACCCCTGACTTCGCGAACAGCGCCATGCGCCGGAGGGTACGCGGCGTTCACGCGTGAACGGCTCCGGTGGTGGGACCCTCGGTGCCATGTCGACCTCCACGGGCGACCAGCCCGCCGTGTCCACCGACCGCCCGGCCCCTGCGAACGGCCTCGACCGCTACTTCAAGATCACTGAGCGCGGCTCCACCGTCAGCCGTGAGGTGCGCGGCGGTCTCGCGACGTTCTTCACAATGGCCTACATCGTGGTGCTCAACCCGCTCATCATCGGGACGGTGCCCGACGCCGACGGCAGGGTCCTCGGGATCCCGCAGGTCGCCGCGGCCACGGCGCTCGTCGCCGCGGTGATGACGATCCTCATGGGCGTCGTCGGCCGCTACCCCTTCGCGATCGCGACGGGGCTCGGGCTCAACGCCTTCGTCACCTTCTCGATCGCGACCCAGATGAGCTGGGCCGACGCGATGGGCCTGGTGGTGCTCGAGGGCCTCGTCATCGGTGTGCTCGTCCTGACCGGCTTCCGGGTCGCGGTCTTCCACGCGATCCCGGTCGAGCTCAAGACCGCGATCAGCGTCGGCATCGGGCTGTTCATCGCCTTGATCGGGCTCGTCGACGCCGGCTTCGTGCGCCGCACGGGCACCGGTCCCGTGCCGGTCGAGCTCGGGGTCGCCGGCGACCTCAAGGGCTGGCCGACCGTGGTCTTCGTCGTCGGCCTGCTGCTGACCGCGGTGCTGGTGGCCCGGCGGACCAAGGCGGCCATCCTGCTCGGGATCGTCGTCACGACGGCGCTCGCGATCGCGGTCGAGGCGGCCTTCGACATCGGCCCGTCCTTCGTCTCGCCGACCGAGTCCAACCCGTCGGGCTGGCAGCTCAACACCCCGACCCTGCCCGACGACGTCATCAGCACCCCCGACCTCGGCCTGCTCGGGGACTTCTCGCTGTTCGGCGGCTTCGAGCGCGTCGGTGTGGTGGCGGCGCTGCTGCTCGTCTTCACGCTGATGCTGGCGGACTTCTTCGACACCATGGGCACGATCGTCGGGGTCGGTCGCGAGGCCGACCTGCTCGACGAGCAGGACCGGCTGCCGGGCGCCGACCGGGTGCTGCTCGTCGACTCGGTCGCGGCCGCGGCCGGCGGCGCTGCCTCGGTCTCGTCGGCGACGACCTACATCGAGTCCGCCGCCGGTGTCGGTGAGGGTGCCCGCACCGGACTCGCCTCCGTCGTGACCGGGCTGCTGTTCGTCCTCGCGCTGTTCCTCACACCACTCGTCACGATCGTCCCCTTCGAGGCGGCTTCGCCCGCGCTCGTCATCGTCGGCTTCCTGCTCATCACGCAGATCAAGGGCATCGACTTCGACGACTACACGATCGCGATCCCGGCGTTCCTCACGATCGTGCTCATGCCCTTCACCTACTCGATCACCAACGGCATCGGCGCGGGCTTCATCTCCTACGTCCTGCTGAAGGCGACCCAGGGCCGGGCCCGTGACGTGCACCCGCTGCTGTGGCTGGTCGCGGCGCTGTTCGTCGTCTACTTCGGCATCGACCCGATCGAGCGCGCGCTCACCTGACCCCCGCGATGGCCGAGAACGTGGGCCGAGATCGTGAGGCAGACTCATGAGGTAGGCTAATGATGTGCCTACCGCCACCGAGACCGCCCTCGCGTCGACGCTTCGCCTGTCGGTCATGCGGCTGGCCCGCCGGATGCGCCAGCAGCGCGCCGAGAGCTCGCTGACCCTGACCCAGGTCGCCGCGCTCGCCACCGTCGAGCGGCACCCGGGGGTGACGCCTGGTGAGCTCGCCGCGCGCGAGAAGGTCCAGCCGCCGTCGATGACCAAGGTCGTCGCGGCGCTGGAGGCCGCCGGCCTGTTGCAACGCCGGCCACACCCCACCGACGGCCGCCAGGTGCAGTTGCGGTGCACGGCCGAGGGCTCGGCGCTGCTCAAGGAGGACCGCCGTCGCCGCGAGGCGTGGCTGGCCCAGCGGCTCGCCGAGCTCGAGCCGGGAGAGCTCGCGGTGCTGCGGCAGGCCGCCGGGGTCCTCGACAAGCTGGCAGGCGCATGAGCCCGACGTTCCGCTCGCTGCGGGTCCGCAACTACCGGCTCTTCGCGACCGGCCAGGTCGTGTCGCTGTCGGGCACCTGGGGTCAGCGCGTCGCGCAGGACTGGCTCGTGCTGGAGCTGTCGGGCAGCAGCGGCGTCGCGCTCGGGATCGTCACCGGCCTGCAGTTCCTCCCCGTCCTGCTCTTCAGCCTCTGGGGCGGGCTGCTCGCCGACCGCTACGACAAGCGCCGGCTGCTCATCGCCGTGCAGGTCGTCATGGGCCTGCTGGCTTTGGCGCTCGGTCTGCTCGACGTCACCGGGGCGGTCGAGCTCTGGCACGTCTACGCGCTGGCCTTCGGTCTCGGCATGGCCGCCGCCGTCGACACCCCCGTGCGGCAGGCCTTCGTCGTGGAGATGGTCGGCCCCGAGGACCTTCCCAACGCCGTCAGCCTCAACAGCGCGACCTTCAACAGCGCCCGCATCGTCGGGCCCGCGCTCGCCGGCCTCGCCATCGCGGCCGTGGGCACCGGGTGGGTCTTCCTCGCCAACGCCGTCACCTACGTCGCGGTCGTCACCGGGCTCGCCCGCATGCGGACGGCCGAGCTGCGACCGTCGCGTCGGGTCGACCGCGCGAGGGGCCAGACCCGCGAGGGCCTGCGCTACGTCCGGGAGCGGCCGACGCTGCTGGCGACGATGCTGCTCGTGCTCGTCATCGGGACCTTCGGGCTCAACTTCCAGATCACGATGGCGCTGGTCGCCCGCCAGGTCTTCGACCGTGGCGCCGCGTCGTTCGGACTGCTCACCTCGATGCTCGCGGTGGGCTCGCTCATCGGCGCGCTGCTGTCGGCCCGTCGCACCGGGCCCCCGCCGGTGCGGAGGCTCTTCACGGCTGCTGTCGTTTTCGGGCTGCTCGAGGTCTGCGTCGGCCTCGCGCCCACCTTCGAGACGATGGCGCTGCTGCTCGTACCGACCGGCGTCGCGGTCTTCACCTTCACCACGGCCGCCAACGCGACGGTCCAGCTCGGCTCCGACCCGGAGGTCCGCGGCCGGGTCATGGCGCTCTACGTCTTGGTGTTCCTCGGCGGGACCCCCTTCGGCGCGCCGCTCATCGGGGCGGTGGCGGAGGCCTTCGGTCCGCGGTCGAGCCTGCTGGTCGGCGGCACCGTCAGCGTGCTCGCCTCGATCGGGCTGGCGCTGTGGCTCAGCCGGGCCCGTGACGTGCGCCTCGACGCCCACGTCCTGCGTCGCCGCCCGCACGTCCACGTGCGCCCCGCGCGCTTGTCGCGTCAGCCCGTCGCCGGGGGGAAGTAGACGAGCGCGAGGGCGCAGTCGTGCTCTGACGGAACCCTCCCGACCCGCGGCGCGTCCGACCGGTCATGCGCAGACAGGGGTTCCACCTCGCGGCTGGCGTGCTCGTCCTGGCAGTCGCCCTGCTCGCGCCCGTGACGTGCAGCCAGAGCAGTGACGAGGCACGTCCGCGCTGCGACAGCCTGTTCGGCTACGGGACGCCGTTCGGCGAGTGGGTGCAGGGCGGGGTCCTCGTCGCTGTCGTCCTGTGCGTCGTGGGCGTGTCCCGCCGCCGCCCTGGGTGAGGTCGGCTGCGGCACGCGGGGCTCACGCCGTCCCCCGCGTCTCGGTGAGGGCTGCGCGCCAGGGCGCGGAGACCTGACCGAGTCCGGTCTCGCCGCTGGTCGCGGGCGGCCACGGACCCCCGCACCCCCCCGATCTCCGGAGATCATCAGGCGGTCTGCACGGGACACGCTGCGTGTCGGCGAGCAGACCGCCTGGTGATCATGGTGGGGCCCCGGGGCTGGCGTGGCCCGGCAGCGGCGGGTGGGGAACTGCGAGAGGGGCGGGTCAGCGGTCGGGGGTGGCGTGCTGACGGCGCAGGAGCTCGACGAAGCGACCGACCGCGCGGACGACGTGGGCGTTGCGGATCGAGGGGAAGACGTCGAAGGCGTGCTCCGTGCCGGGCAGCTCGAGGTAGAGCACCGGCTGGTCGGACACCGCGCGCAGCCGCTCGACGAACAGTCTCGCCTCCTGCACGGGCACGAGCGTGTCGTTGCGGCCGTGGACGACGAGGAAGGGCGGCGCGTCGGCGCGCACCCGCGCGATGGGGGAGGCGCTGCGGTAGAGCTCCAGCGCGTCGGCCCGCCGCTTCTTGAACACGAGCGGAGCCAGCACCCGCCGCTCGCGCTGCCGGTCGCTGCGGGTGCCGGTCTCGCCCTCGATGTCGTAGACGGCGTAGTAGGGCACGCACCCCGACACCGACGTGTCGGCGTCCTCGAAGCCGGGCTGGAAGGACGGGTCGTCGGCGGTCAGGGCGGCCAGCGCGGCGAGGTGACCGCCGGCCGACCCTCCGGTGAGGACCAGGAAGCCGGGGTCTGCGCCGTACTCCTGGCCGTGCTCCCTCACCCACGCGATGGCGCGCTTGACGTCGATGAGGTGGTCGGGCCAGGTCGCCCCCGGCGACAGCCGGTAGTTGGGGGCGAAGCAGACCCAGCCGAGCGCGGCGAGGTGGAGCATGAGCGGGCGGCCCTGCTCCTCCTTCTTGCCGATGACCCAGGCTCCGCCGTGGACCTGCACGAGCGTCGGGCAGCCGGTGGGTCGGTCCCTGCGGTGGAAGACGTCGAGGCGCAGCCGGCGGTGCTCGTCGGAGAAGCGGACGTCCTTGACGTGCACGACGTCGGGGTGGCGGAAGGCGAGCGGCACGAACCACCGGCGCAGCCCGCGCGTGACGTCGTCGCGCGGTGAGAGGTCGGGCAGCTCCGACAGGACGTCGTCGGCGACGTCCGCGGCCCGCTCGGCTTCCAGCACGATCCGGCCGAGGAGCAGCAGGGCGAGTACGGCGAGAGCGAGGCCGACAGCACCCGTCGTGGTCGCGAGCCCACCCAGTGCGGCTGCGGTCCCGGCGAGCGCGACGGTCAGGACCATCACCTGCGGTGCGAGCTCGGCGGTCAGCCAGGCGCTGAAGAACGACGGCAGCAGCGCGGGGGTCCACCGCAGGGGTCGGGTCGCGTTGAGCGCGGCCAGCAGCGCCAGGCACCCGAGCGCGAGCAGGACCACCGGCATCTGGCCAGTCTGCTGCACGCGGCCAGGCGATCTGCCATGGTGTCGCCGTGGAGCAGATGAGCGGCGTCGACGCGGCCTTCCTGTACTTCGAGACGCCGTCGATGCACATGCACGTCTGCGGCGTCCTCGTCCTCGACCCCTCGACCGCCAAGGAGGGCTTCGGGTTCGAGCGAGTCCGTGAGCTGTTGGCGTCGCGGCTCGTGCTCATCCCGGAGTTCCGGCGCAAGCTGTCGGCCACCTCGCTCCGGCTGCACCACCCGGTCTGGGTCGACCTCATCGACGTGCCCGTGGCCGAGCACGTCACCCATGTCGTCCTGCCCGCGCCAGGTGGTGTCGAGGAGCTCGAGCGGGCGGTCGCGGACTTCGCCGAGGTGCAGCTCGACCGGTCGCGCCCGCTGTGGCAGGTGCTCGTCGTGGAGGGCCTCGAGGACGGCCGGGTGGCCGTCGTCGTCAAGGTCCACCACTGCCTGGTCGACGGGGTCGCGGCCGGCGATGTGCTCGCCCAGCTCGTCGACCTCGGACCCGAGGGGCGCACCGCAGGAGAGATCTACGAAGCCTCGCGGCTGGTCGCCGAGCGCCGCCGCCGGCCGGGCCTTCCGGAGATGCTCGGCCACACCGTCAAGGGCGTCGTCACCCGCCCGGTCGGCATCGCGCGGCTCGTCCCGTCGGCCGCCAAGGCCGTGACCGGCCTGGTGCGGACCCGTCGCAGCGGCGAGTCCGCCGGCGGCACCATGCCCTTCCAGGGACCGCGCGCGCCGTGGAACGGCAGCGTCACCGGTCGCCGGGTCGTGGCCCTGGTCGACGTGCCGATGGGCGACGTGAAGGCGGTGAAGAAGGCGCTCGGCGGCACCTTCAACGACGTGATGATGACGGTGGTCGGTGGTGCCTTCCACCGCTACCTCGACGGCTCGCTCGACGCGAGCCTGATCGCGGTGCTGCCCGTCAACGTGCGCCGCGAGGGCCAGCGCGGGGGCAACCAGGCCTCCGCGATGTTCTCGACGCTCGCCACGGACCTTGCCGACCCCGTCGAGCGGCTGGAGGCCATCAAGGCCGCGACGGCGGCCGGCAAGGCCGACCAGCGGGCGCTCGGCGGTGACATCGTCGAGCAGGCGGGCGCCCTGGTCGAGCCGATCCTGGTGTCGTTCGCGGCGCGGGCCTACGGCGCGCTGCGGCTGGCCGACGTCCACCCGGTCATCCACAACCTGGTGCTGTCCAACGTGCCCGGGCCGCCGATCCCGCTCTACCTCGCGGGGGCCCGCATCGACGCCCTCGTCCCCCTCGGACCGGTCCTCGACGGCGCCGGCCTCAACGTCACGATCGTCAGCTACGCCGACACCGTCGGGGTCGGCTTCATCGCCTGCGCGGACCGGATCCCGGACCTCCGCGCGCTCGCCGCGCAGGTCCGCCCGTCGCTCGACGAGCTGCTCGCGGTGGCAGCGCGGCCGTGAGCGGCGGACCGCTGCGCGCGGCCGGCCAGCTCGCCGGTGGGGTCTCGCGGGTCCGCCCGCCGTGGGAGCTGGCCCGCTTCCTGCGCTCCGACGTCGTCGCCGGGCGGGGGGTGCCGCATGGCGACGGGTCCGCGGTCGTCGTCCTGCCCCCGGCGGTCACCGGCGACTGGTACATGCGCGTGATGACCCGGTGGCTCGGCCGCATCGGCTACGCCGCGCACTCCTCCTCCATCGCCTGGCACGTCGACTGCTCGGACCGCACCCTGGCGAAGGTCCTGCCGCGGGTGCTCGCGCTCGCGGCCGACAGCGGCCCCGTCTCCCTCGTCGGTCACTCCCGCGGGGGCCTGCTGGCCAAGGCGATCGCGCAGTCCGAGCCGGCCGCCGTCCGTCGGGTGGTCACCCTCGCCGCGCCCCTCGCAGCACCCTTCACCATCCACAACCTCACCCTCGAGCGGGCCGCCTCGCTGGCCCGCTCGCGGCTGCAACGCGACACCGAGCGGCGCTCGCGCGGCTGCCTCACCGAGGCCTGTGCCTGCCCCTACGGCGCGGCCTACCGGCAGGAGTGGCCCGACGGTCCGCGGCTGGTGTCGCTGTTCACCCGCTCCGACGAGGTGGTGCGGTGGCAGTCCTGCGTCGTGCCCTACGCGCGCAACGTCGAGGTGCGCGGCAGCCACATGGGGCTGGTCGCCGCGCGCAACGCCTACGTCGCGATCGCCCGGGCCCTTGCAGGGGAGTACGACGAGGTCGGCACGACGTGGCAGCTGGGCTCCGCCGCGGCCGTCCCGCCACTGCTGCCGGGCTGAGCGCGCCAGGCCTCAGCGGGCGCGGCGGGTGTCTCGGCGGGCCTTGATCCGGCGGGCGAAGCGTCCGAGCGAGCCGGGCCGCAGGGCGCTCGCGCTGCACAGCGTCACGAACAGCAGCACGAGCGCGACCAGCATCACCAGCACGACCTGGGCGACGAGCGGCTTGTCGTCGAGGTTGGTCACGACCGGGGTGAGGAACAGCAGCAGGAACAGGGCGAGCACGCCGTTGACGACCCGGGGGACCCAGGCTTGCGGCAGCGGCGCGTGCGGCCCCTGCTCGGTCAGGACAGCTCCGTCACGACGTGGTCGATGCAGGCGGTCAGCGCCTCGACGTCGGCCGGGTCGATCGCCGGGAACATCGCGACCCGCAGCTGGTTGCGGCCGAGCTTGCGGTAGGGCTCGGTGTCGACGATGCCGTGGGCGCGCAGCACCTTCGCGACCTCGGTGGCGTCGACGGAGTCGTCGAAGTCGATCGTGCCGATGACCTGCGAGCGCTTCGCCGGGTCGGTGACGAAGGGCGACGTGTAGGCCGTCTTCTCGGCCCAGGAGTAGAGCGCGGACGACGACTCGGCGGTGCGCGCGACGCACCAGTCGAGGCCGCCCTGGGAGTTCATCCACTCGACCTGGTTGGCCATCAGCACGATCGTCGCGAGCGCCGGGGTGTTGTAGGTCTGGTCGAGCCGGGAGTTGTCGAGCGCGATCGTGAGGTCGTAGGACGCCGGCACCCAGCGGTCGGTGGCGGCGATCCGCGCGACCCGCTCGATCGCGGCCGGCGACATCAGGGCGAACCACAGTCCGCCGTCGGAGGCGAAGCACTTCTGTGGCGAGAAGTAGTAGACGTCGAACTGCGACGCGTCGACGGGCAGGCCGCCCGCACCCGAGGTCGCGTCGACCGCGACGAGCGCGCCGTCGTCGGCGCCGGCGACCCGGCTGATCGGCATCATGACGCCGGTCGAGGTCTCGTTGTGGGTCAGGGCGTAGAGGTCGACGCCCTCCTCTGCCACGACGTCGGGGTGGGTGCCCGGGTCGCTCGTCACGACGACCGGGTCGTCGAGGAAGGGCGCGGCCTTCGCCGCGGTCGCGAACTTCGAGGAGAACTCGCCGAAGGTGGCGTGCAGCGACCGGCGCTCGATCAGGCCGAAGGTCGCGATGTCCCAGAACTCCGTCGCGCCGCCGTTGCCGAGCACGACCTCGTAGCCGTCGGGGAGCGAGAACAGCGACGACAGGCCGCTGCGGACCCGGCCGACGACGTCCTTCACGGGCTTCTGGCGGTGCGAGGTGCCGAGCACCGAGCGGGCCGCGAGCAGGGCGTCCAGCTGGGCGTCGCGGACCTTCGACGGCCCCGCGCCGAAGCGCCCGTCGGCGGGCAGCAGCGAGGACGGGATCGTGATGTCGGGCACTAGACCTGGTTCCCTGCGGGCAGCTCGCCGACCGGGACGTCCGCGACGGGACGCGGAGCCGGGCCGACGTACTTGGCGGACGGGCGGATGAGCTTGCCGAGCTTCTTCTGCTCCAGGATGTGCGCGGACCAGCCGGCGGTGCGGGCGCAGGTGAACATCGACGTGAACATGTGGGCCGGGACCTCGGCGTAGTCGAGGACGACGGCCGACCAGAACTCCACGTTGGTGCGCAGCGCGCGGTCGGGGTAGCGCGCGGTGAGCTCCTCGATCGCGGCCTTCTCGAGCGCCTCCGCGACCTCGTAGCGGTGCGAGCCGAGCTCCTTCGCCGTACGACGGAGCACGCGGGCGCGCGGGTCCTCGGCGCGGTAGACGCGGTGGCCGAAGCCCATCAGCCGCTCGCCGCGGTCCATGAGGGCCTTGACGTACTTCACCGGGTCGCCGGAGCGCTCGACCTCGTCGAGCATCGTCAGGACGCGCGAGGGGGCACCGCCGTGCAGCGGGCCGGACAGCGCGCCGATCGCGCCGGAGATGCTCGCCGCGGCGTCGGCGCCGGTCGAGGCGATGACGCGGGCGGTGAAGGTCGAGGCGTTCATGCCGTGCTCGGCGGCGGAGACGAAGTAGGCGTCGACGGCCTTGGTGTGCTTGGGGTCCGGCTCGCCCTTCCAGCGGATCATGAAGCGCTCGACGATGGTCTCGGCCTTGTCGACCTCCGACTGCGGGACCATCGGCTTGCCGAGGCCGCGGGCGGACTGCGCGACGAAGGCCAGCGCCATCACCGACACCCGGGCGAGGTCGTCGCGGATCTGGTCGACGTCGATGTCGAGCATCTGCTGCAGGCCCCAGGCCGGCGCGAGCATCGCGACGGCGGACTGCACGTCGACGCGGATGTCACCGGAGTGCACCGGCAGCGGGAAGGGCTCCGCGGGCGGCAGGCCCGGGCGGAACTTGCCGTCGACCAGCAGGCCCCAGACGTTGCCGAAGGAGACGTGGCCCACGAGGTCCTCGATGTCGACGCCGCGGTAGCGCAGCGCCGAGCCCTCCTTGTCGGGCTCCGCGATCTCCGACTCGAACGCGACGACCCCTTCGAGGCCGGGCTTGAAGGTGTCGTCCGCCATCGGGGCTCCGCTCGTCATGCGCTCGTCGATGAGTGTCACCAGCATTCTGCCGTGCCCCCTGGCAGGGGGATGAGGCAGGCTGCCGTGGTGACCCTCGACCTCGCCGCGCTGCGCCGCGACTACGCGCGTGCGGGGCTGTCGGAGGCCGACCTCGCCCCCGGCTGGCACGCCCAGCTCGCGGCCTGGCTGGTCGACGCGGCCGTCCTTCCCGAGCCGGGCGCGGTCGTGCTCGGCACGGTCGCGCCCGACGGCACGCCCAGCGCGCGGACCGTGCTCTGCAAGGGCCTCGACGAGCGCGGCCTGGTGGTCTTCACCAACCTCACCAGCCGCAAGGCCACCGAGGCGCTCGCGACCCGGCGCGCGTCGCTGGTCTTCCCCTGGGTCGAGCTCGAGCGGCAGGTGTGCGTCGTCGGGAGCGTGGAGGAGGTCAGCCGCGAGGAGTCCGCGGCCTACTTCGCCTCCCGCCCGCGGGGGTCGCAGGTCGGGGCCTGGGTGTCACGCCAGTCGAGCGTGATCCGTGGGCGTGACGTCCTCGATGCCCGCGCCGCCGAGCTGGAGGAGCGCTTCGCCGGCGAGGAGGTGCCGCTGCCGCCCTTCTGGGGCGGGCTGCGGGTGGTGCCCGAGACGGTGGAGTTCTGGCAGGGCCGACCGTCGCGGCTCCACGACCGGCTGCGCTTCCGGCGCGACGGCGAGGGCTGGGTCGTGGAGCGGCTCTCCCCGTGAGGCGCGCCTTCCTCGACCTCACCCCACTGCGGGTCTCCCCGGCGTACCGCCGGCTCGTCGCCGGTGACGCGGTCTCCGTCATCGGGACCCAGGTCACGATGGTCGCGGTCCCGATCCAGGTCTACGCGCAGACCCGCTCGGCGGCGGCCGTCGGGCTGGTGGGCCTCGCCGGGCTGGTTCCGCTCATCGTCTTCGGGCTCTACGGCGGGGCGGTCGCGGACGCGGTCGACCGGCGGCGGCTCGTGCTCATCACGACCGTCGGGCAGGTGCTGCTCAGCGGCGTGCTCGTCGCGCAGGCCGCGGCCGGCCTCGAGCAGACCTGGTTGCTCTACGCCGTGGTCGCCGGGCAGGCGGGGTTGTTCGCCGTCGACTCGCCGGCCCGGCAGGCCTTCCTGCCCCGGCTGCTGCCGACCGAGCTGTTGCCCGCGGCCAACGCGGTGAAGCAGGTCGAGTTCAACCTCGGCGTCACCCTCGGGCCGCTGCTCGCCGGGCTGCTCGTCGCGCGCTACGGCTACACCTCCGCCTACCTCGTCGACCTGATGTCCTTCAGCCTCGTGCTGCTCGCCGTGCGCGGGCTGCCCGCGATGCCGCCCGAGGGCGGCGGGCGCAAGGCCGGGACGGCCTCGGTGGTCGAGGGGCTCGCCTTCCTGCGCACCCAGCCGGTGCTGCTGATGACCTTCGTCGTCGACATCGTCGCGATGGTCTTCGCGATGCCGCGGGCGCTGTTCCCGGCGCTGGCCGAGGAGGTCTACGGCGGCGGGCCGCAGACCGCGGGCGCGCTCTACTCTGCGCTCGCGGCGGGGGCGCTCGTCGGCGCGGTCTTCGGCGGCTGGCTCGGTCGCGTCCACCGCCAGGGCCTCGCGGTCCTCGGCGCGATCGTCGCCTGGGGCCTCGCGATCACGGCCTTCGGGCTGACCGACTCGCTGCTGCTCGGGCTGCTCTTCCTCGCCGCCGCGGGCGCCTCCGACATGGTGTCTGCGGTCTTCCGCACCGCGATCCTGCAGGCCGCTGCGCCCGACGAGATGCGCGGCCGGCTCGGTGGGGTCTTCATCGTCGTCGTCGCCGGCGGACCGCGGCTCGGCGACGCCCGCGCCGGAGGTGGCGCGGAGCTGGTCGGCCTGCAGGGCGCGGTCGTCGCGGGTGGACTCGCGGTCGTCGGCCTCACCACCGCGATCGGCGCCGCGGTGCCGCGCTTCCGGCGCTACGACACCCGTGAGCTGGTCAGCCCAGAGCAGTGACGTCGACGGTGAGCCAGGTTGCCCGGGCGACCGCGAGGACCTCACCCGCCGGGCTGTGCAGCACCGTGCCGGTGTGGGTCTTGCGGCCGTCGCGGCCGGTGACCCAGCCCTGCACGACGTGCTCCTCGCCCGCGACCGGCAGTGCCCGCAGGTCGAGCGCCATCCGGCCGAGCACCATCGGGCGGGCCGGGTAGCCCGACGCCCAGCCGCCCGGGCAGTCCAGTGCGGCCCACACCATGACGGGGCTGTCGTCCTGCGGCACCCAGACCGCGGCCGTGCGGTCGGGCGCGAGCAGCCCGGGACGCAGGCCGAGCGAGTCGGGTGCGTCACGCTCGCTGCCGCAGACGAAGCAGCGCGGGAAGGGGTGCTCGACACCGTCGCGGAAGCCCGCGCCCGCGGCCCGCGCGGTCGCGACGTCGACCGGGTCCGGTGGCGTGACGTCCACGCCCGCCAGGGCGCTCGTCGCGACGAGGTGCTCCCCGTCGTACACCTCGTGGCCCTCGACCCGCAGGTCGGTCTCGAGCGGCGGAGGACGGCGAAGTGTCACCTCGTCGCCACCCGTGAGCTGGGTGAGCAGGCCGGCGGCGACCCCGCCGTTGGCCGACCCGGGCGGGCCGCAGAAGCGCGCAGCGATCCTCATGCCGGCAGCCTCGCAGACCTCCCGCGCGAACGATCACGATCCGCACCTACTGTCAGGCGATGACCCGATTGCGCACCGCCGTGCTCGTCAGCGCCGCCCTGCTCGTCACCGGTGTGCCCGGCCTGCCCGGGCCGACGCCGGCGAGCGCCGCGACCCCGACGGCCGGCCAGTCGACCTACGTCCCGCTGTCGCCCGTGCGGGTCATGGAGACCCGTCCCTCGCAGGGCGTCGTCGGGCCGCAGACAGGACCGGTCGGTCCCGGCGGGACCGTCGACCTCGTCGTGGCGGGGGTCAACGGCGTGCCGGCCGGGGCGACCGCGGTCGTCCTCAACGTCACGGTCGTGCAGCCGACCTCGGGCACCGATGTTCGGGTCTACCCGACGCCGGCCGACGCGTCGTTCCCGACGGTGTCCAACCTCAACGCCGCCGTCGGCGTGACCGTCGCCAACCTCGTGACGGTGAAGGTCGGGCAGGGCGGCTCGGTGCGGCTGCGCAACGAGAAGGGCGAGACCCATCTGATCGCCGACCTCTCGGGCTACTACGTCGAGGGCGGCGGTGGCGCGAGCTACACCGGGGCGGCACCGCGGCGGCTGGTCGACACCCGTGAGGGCACGGGCGCGGTCGGGCCCGGAGAGGTGCGCGACCTCGTCGTGCGGGGTGGCGAGAAGGGCGCTCCCGAGGCGGCCAGCGCGGTCGTCCTCAACGTCACCGCGGTGGGCGGCACCGAGGGCACCGACGTGCGCGTCTACCCCTCGGGCGCGGCGTCGCCCCCGACGGTCAGCAACCTCAACTCGCCGCGCGGTCGCACCGTCCCTGCAGCCGTGGTCGTCGCGGTCGGCAGCAACGGCGCGGTCTCGCTGCGCAACGAGGCGGGCTTCGTGCACCTGGTCGTCGACCTGTCGGGCTGGTACGTCCCCGGCACCGACGGCGCGGTCTTCCACCCGGTCGACCCGCTGCGGCTGCTCGACCAGCGAGAGACGCGCTCGCCGCTCGGTGCGGGTGCGACGGCTGACCTCGTCGTCGGTGGGGGGCGGCTGGTCCACCCGACCGCCACCGCGGCGGTCCTCAACGTCACCGCGACCGGCGTGTCGTCGTCGAGCGACGTGCGCGTCTACCCGACCTCCGACGACGGCGCCGTCCCGACGGTCAGCAATCTCAACGTCGTGCGCGGGCAGACGGCCCCCAACGCGGTCTTCGCGACCCTCGGCAAGGACGGCTCGGTCCGGCTGCGCAACGAGTCCGGCACCCTGTCGCTCATCGCAGACGTGTCCGGCTGGTTCGGCCCGGCCGGCGAGGGCTGGGACATCAGCTGGCCGCAGTGCCGCAACACCAGCGGGGCGAGTGACCGCAACGGCACCGTCGCGCAGCACCCGACCGGCGGTGCCTTCGCCGTCATCGGGCTCACCGACGGCACCAGCAACAACTTCCGCCGGGTCCAGTGCTTCGCCGACGCCTACTCGTGGGCGTCGTCGCTGCCCGGCAAGCCGTCGGTCTACGTCATCCTCGATGCGCCCGGGGCCGACGACCCCGACTGGGAGCGGCCCGGGCCCCGTGACTGCGACGGCACGAGCTCCGACCCGGACTGCGGCTGGAACTACGGCTGGAACCTGCTCTCCAACGCGCTGACGTTCCTGCCCACCGACCCCGACGGGTCACGGCCGATGGTGTGGCTCGACGTCGAGGGTCCCTACTCCTCCGGGCCGTTCTGGCAGACGCAGGCCGTCAATCGCGAGGTCATCCGCGCCGCCGTGACCCGGCTCGCGCAGTCCGGTGTGCGCACCGGCATCTACACCGACCACGCGACCAGCTCGTCCCCGGACTGGGAGGCCATCACCGGCGGCGCGCTGGCCTTCCCGACGCTGCCGGTCTGGCTGTTCCCCGCCCCGGCCGCGACGCCGCAGGACTTCTGCGAGCAGCGCCGCAGCCCGTCGGGCGGGCCGGTCGTGATGACGCAGTACCAGACCCAGCAGGACAGCGTCACCTACGACACCAACCACCCCTGCTGATCGTTCAGGCGCGGGCGGCGGCGTAGCGGCGCAGCGACTCCTCGCGCTCGGCCTTGTGGTCGACGATGCGACGCGGGTAGCCGTCGGGCAGCCGGTCGAGCGTCCACGGCTCGTGCACGGCCTTGCCGGGCACGTCGCGCAGCTCCGGCACCCAGCGCCGGATGTAGTCGCCGGTCGGGTCGAAGCGCTGTCCCTGCGTGACCGGGTTGAAGACCCGAAAATACGGCGAGGCGTCGGTGCCCGTCCCGGCAGTCCACTGCCAGCCGTGCTGGTTGCTCGCGAGGTCGCCGTCGACGAGGTGCTGCATGAAGTGACGCGCGCCGCGGGTCCAGTAGACGTGCAGGTCCTTGGTGAGGAACGACGCGACGATCATCCGGACCCGGTTGTGCATCCAGGCCTCGCCGAGCAGCTGGCGCATCCCCGCGTCGACGATCGGATATCCGGTGCGCCCGCTCGCCCACGCCGTGAAGCAGCGGTGCGCTTCGGCGCCCTCGTCGTACTCCAGGCCGCGGATCGCGTCGGTGAGGTCCTCGCGGGCCGACCGCGGCGCGCGCCAGAGCACGTCGGCGTAGAAGTCGCGCCAGATCAGCTCGGTGCCGTAAGTCGTCGGCCCCTCGCCCCGGCCGAGGTCGGCGTGCAGCGTCCGCGGGTGGACGCAGCCGTACTTGAGGTAGGGCGACAGTCGGCTCGTTCCCTCGACCCCGGGTAGGTCACGGGTGACCTTGTAGTCCGGCAGCACGTCGTCGCGGATCTGCGCCCACCGCGCGAGGGCCGCGGCCTCGCCGGGCTCGGGCAGCACGACGTCGACGAGATCGGGGTTGCTCGGCACGCCGTCGGAGCGCAGGCCGCCGTCGCTCCACGGCACGCTGCGCGGGGTGAGGGCGGGGGAGCGCAGCCCGCGCCCCCGCCAGGCACGGGAGTACGGCGTGAAGACCTTGTAGGGATCGCCGTCGGACTTCGCGAGCGTCCCGGGGGTGACGCCGTACGGCGATCCCGTCGCGACGAGCGGCACCTCGCCGAGTGCCTCGGCCACCCGCTCGTCACGGCCCCGCCCGTAGGGGCCGTGGTCGCTGCTCACGTGCACCGTGGTCGCACCTGTCTCGCGGACCAGCCGGGGCACGACGTCCTCGGGTCGACCGTGCACGACGCGCAGCGCGCCGCCGGTCCGCTCCTGCAGCTCGCGCAGGCAGCCGTAGAGGAAGGCGAGCCGCGCCGCGCCGCTCGGTCGGCGCAGCGCGTCGTCGAGGACGAAGACCGGCACGACCTCGTCGCCGGCGTCGCGGGCGGCGAGCAGCGCCGGGTGGTCGGCGAGCCGCAGGTCACGGCGGAACCAGAGCAGGGCGGTCGTCACGGTCTCCGACGCTAGGCCGTCTCGCGTCCGACCGCGCGGTCAGGCCGTCGGGGTGTAGCCGGGGCGACCGGCGTCGTTCCACTCCTCCCAGAGCTCGAAGAACTCCGTGCCGAAGGGGTCCTGCCCGCGCATTGGCATCGAGCTGCGTCGGATGGTGAAGTCCAGCGGTGCCTTCGCAACCGCGGCCGCGAAGTGCCGCTCGGCGGCCTCGGTCTCGCCGTGGCGGTGCAGCCACGCGGCGAGCCGGCGCTCGGCGCGGGCGGTCCGCAGGTCGGCGTCGTCGGCCGGCGCGGGCGTCTCGGGCACGGTGCCGTCGCGCACCCACCGGCGCAGCGCGTCGTGGTGGTCGCCGGACGCCACCTTGGTGAACTCCTGGAACTGGTCGTCACCGGGCGCGATCGTCGGCGGCTTGGCGACCCGGCCCTGCTCGTCGAGCCAGACGACGGACGGCACGTTGACGATCCCGAAGACGTCGGACAGCCGGTGCTCCGGGTCGACGGCGACCGGCAGGTCGGCGGTCTCTGCCCACGGCCGGACGGCCTCGGGGTCCTCGTCGATCGCGACCGTGACGACGTCGAGGCCGTCGGCCTTCAGCTCGTCGGCGAGCTGCTTCCACGCGGGCAGCTCGTAGCGGCAGCCGCACCACGTCGACCACGCGACGACGGCGGTCTTGCGGCCGGTGCCCGTGACCGCGACGGCGTTGCCGTCGACGTCGGACAGCGCCACCTCCGGCGCGACGTCGCCGACCTTGACGGTCGAGCCACCGGGCTCCCCGAGGACGGCCACGACCCGGTCGGCGAGCACCTCGACGGCGAGTGGGCGCTGCAGGGCGGCGGCGAAGGCGGCCAGTGGTGCGGGGTCGGGCAGCGGCACGGGGACGCAGACGTCGCCGCGGCACAGGCCGACGGGCTTGAGCTCCCACCCGGTCGCGGTGAGCAGGTCGGCCGCGCCCACCAGCAGGGCGTCACCGTCGTACGCCGCCGGGATCTCCGTCGTCGTCGTGCCGTCGAGCAGCAGGAGGGTCGTCGTCATGGCGGGAAGGTGGCACATGGCGGGGCCTGCCTGCCACTGCCTCCCGCTGGGTGGGCAGGATGACCTCGTCGGAGCACGCGAGGCAGAGGAGCAGCCAGTGGCCAGCAGTGACGGTCGGGTCGTCGTCATCACGGGAGCGGGTGGCGGCATCGGTCGGGCCGAGGCGCTGCTGTTCGCGCAGGAGGGCGCGCGGGTCGTCGTCAACGACGTCTCTGCCGACGGCGCGCAGGCCGTCGTCGAGGAAGTGCGCGCCGCCGGTGGTGAGGCGGTCGCCAACACCGACGACATCTCCGACTGGGACGGTGCCGGGCGGCTCGTGCAGACCGCGATCGACACCTTCGGCGGCCTCGACACACTGGTCAACAACGCGGGCATCCTGCGCGACCGGATGTTCGTCAACATGAGCCTCGACGACTGGGACGCGGTCATCAAGGTGCACCTGCGCGGCACCTTCGCGCCGACCAAGCACGCCGTGACCTACTGGCGCGAGCAGTCGAAGGGGGGCGCCCAGCGCGTCGCCCGCATCGTCAACACGTCCTCGCCGAGCGGCATCTTCGGCAACGCGGGGCAGGCCAACTACGGCGCGGCGAAGGCCGGCATCGCGGCGTTCACGCAGATCCTCGGCGAGGAGCTGTGGCGCTACGGCGTGCTGTCCAACGCCATCGCCCCGTCCGCGCTGACCTCCATGACGGAGGGCCTCACGGGCTACAAGGAGCGGCTCGACGAGCTCGAGGCCCGCACCGGCTGGGTCAACCCCGGCGGCCCCGAGCACATCGTGGCTCTCGTCGCCTGGCTCGGCTCGCCACTGTGCGAGGTCAACGGCAAGGTCTTCAACGTCCGCGCCGGGCACGTGTCGGTCGCCGAGGGCTGGGCCGTCGGCCCGGCCTACGAGAAGGAGGGCGGCTTCGAGGTCGCCGAGCTCCACGAGGTGCTGCCCGGCCTCGTCGCCGAGGCCGCGCCGCAGACCAACGCCTACGGCCAGCCGAAGTCCTACGGCGGCTGACCTCCCCCGACGGCGGTCAGCGGCGCACGAGGTCGAGGAACTCCGCCCTCGTGCGCGCGCTGTCGCGCAGCGCGCCGTGCAGTGACGAGGTGACCGTCGACGTGCCCGGCGCCTTCGCGCCGCGCAGCCGCATGCACATGTGCTCGGCCTCCAGCACCACGCCGACGCCCTTGGGCTGCAGCTCCTCGCGCAGCCAGGTCGCGATCTGCTGCGTCATCCGCTCCTGCACCTGCAGCCGCCGCGCGAACCGCTCGACCACGCGGGCCAGCTTCGACAGCCCGAGGATGCGGTCGCCGGGGAGGTAGGCGACGTGGGCCGTCCCGACGAACGGCAGCAGGTGGTGCTCGCACAGCGAGTGGAAGGGGATGTCGCGCACGAGGACCAGCTCGTCGTACCCCTCGTCGTTGGGGAACGTCGTGAGGTCGAAGTCGGTCGGGGTCAAGAGCTCGTCGTACGCCGCGACGACCCGCCGTGGCGTGTCGCGCAGGTCTTCGCGGGCGACATCCTGACCGAGCGCGCTGAGCAGCTCGCGGACAGCAGCCTCGGCCCGGTCCCTGTCGACGCTCATGTCAGGAGTCCAGCACAGAGCGGCCGGCCGGCGGTCAGGACAGCTCGGTCGCGAGGCCGTGGGCGACCCAGCGCAGCGCCTCGTCGAGCAGCTTGTCGAGGTCGGAGCCGGGCTGGTGCAGCCACTGCTCGTAGGCCGCGAGCGCGGCACCGAGGGCGGTGTGGGCGACCAGCTGCGGGCGCAGGTCCTCGACGTCGCAGCCGAAGCGCTCGGCGGCGAAGTCGGCGACGACGCAGCGCCAGGCGGTGTAGCGCAGCGTCGAGTGGGCCTGCAGCGCGGGCGTGTGCAGGATGAGCCGCATCCGCTCGCGGTGCAGGTCCTCCGCGGCCGGGCCGACCCGGTTGAAGGCGATGACCGCGTCTCGCACCGCGTCGAGCACGGGCACCGTCGCGGGGGTGGCCGACAGGTGGGCGCGCATCGCCGACAGCAGCGCACCGAAGTCGCCGTAGACGACGTCGTTCTTCGACGGGTAGTAGCCGAAGAAGGTGCGGCGCGCGATGCCGGCGGCGGCGGCGATGTCGTCGACGGTCGTCTCGTCGAAGCCGCGCTCGACGAACAGTCGCAGGCCGAGGTCGGACAGCTCGTCGTGCGTCGTGGACGGCGGTCGGCCGCGCCCTGCCATGGGGTCTTCCCTTCTGCACCGAGTGCATCTATGGTGCATCACACGTTGTGACGGCTGTCACCCTCGCGCTAAGGAGTACCACGCATGACCGCTCCCATCGATGTCATCGACACCGCCATCGAGACCGCCATCGAGACCGTCGTCGAGGCCGACCTCGAGACCGCTCCGCCCGTCGAGGTCGTCGAGGAGGACGTGCTCGTCGAGGACGTCTCCATCGACGGGATGTGCGGCGTCTACTAGTGCCCGCCCCCGCCCCCGCCCCCGTGCTCGACCGGCCGCTCCGGCTGCACCCGCAGGTCGCGGTGCGCCCGGAGCGCTTCGGAGCGCTGCTCTACCACTTCGGCACCCGCCGGCTGTCGTTCCTCAAGGAGCCGCGGCTGCTCGCCGCGGTGGAGGCCCTCGACGGCACCCGCACCACCCGCGAGGCCTGCGCGGTCGCCGGCATCACCGACGGCGAGCTGCCCCGCTACGCCCGTGCCCTGACCACCCTCGAGACCACGGGGATGCTCCAGTGACCGCCACCCTCATCGAGCACTTCGAGGCCGGCCTCGACGCGCCCATCTGCCTGACCTGGGAGCTCACCTACGCCTGCAACCTCGCGTGCGTGCACTGCCTGTCCAGCAGCGGCCGGCGCGACCCGCGCGAGCTGTCGACCGAGGAGTGCAAGGCGGTCATCGACGAGCTGCAGCGGATGCAGGTCTTCTACGTCAACATCGGCGGCGGCGAGCCGACCGTGCGCTCCGACTTCTGGGAGCTCGTCGACTACGCGACGGCCCACCAGGTCGGGGTGAAGTTCTCCACCAACGGCATCAAGATCGACGCGGCGGCCGCGGCCCGGCTCGCGGCCAGCGACTACGTCGACGTGCAGATCTCCCTCGACGGCGCGACCGCCGACGTCAACGACGCGGTGCGCGGCGCCGGCTCCTTCGAGACCGCGACCCGCGCCCTGCAGCACCTCGCCGACGCGGGCTTCCGCGACGCGAAGGTGTCGGTCGTCTGCACCCGCCACAACATCGGCCAGCTCGACGACTTCAAGGCGCTCGCCGACCGCTTCGGCGCGACGCTGCGGCTCACCCGGCTGCGACCCTCAGGTCGCGGCGCCGACGTCTGGGACGACCTGCACCCCACGGCCGCGCAGCAGCGCGAGCTCTACGACTGGCTGGTCCGCCACGGCGAGGGCGTCCTCACCGGCGACTCGTTCTTCCACCTGTCGGCGTTCGGCGAGGCGCTGCCCGGCCTCAACCTGTGCGGCGCCGGTCGCGTCGTCTGCCTCATCGACCCGGTCGGTGACGTCTACGCCTGCCCCTTCGCCATCCACGACTCCTTCCTCGCCGGCAACGTCCGCTCGCCCGGCGGCTTCGCCACGGTGTGGCGGGAGTCGGAGCTCTTCCGCGAGCTGCGCGAGCCGCAGAGCGGTGGCAGCTGCGCGTCGTGCCAGCACTACGACGCCTGCCGCGGAGGCTGCATGGCCGCGAAGTTCTTCACCGGCCTGCCGCTCGACGGCCCGGACCCCGAGTGCGTGCAGGGCTACGGCGAGAGCGCGCTCGCGGGCGTCGTCTCAGCTCCGCGACCCACCGGCGACCACTCCCACAAGGGCGGGGTCCGCGGCGGTCCGGTGCCCGTGACGATCGGCATGCGGCCGCCCAGCAAGGGCTGCGACGAGAGCCCCCTGGCGGGGCTCGCCCGCTGATGCTGCTCACCGGTCCGGTCGTCCTGCGCGGCCACGAGGCGCCCTCCCGCGTCGTCTTCGGCCCGCACGAGACCAACCTCGGTCGACCGGGTGGTCGCGCCCTGTCGGACCGCCACGTCGCCTACTACGCCGCGCGCGCGGCCGGTGGTGCAGGCGTCGTGGTCACCGAGACCGCGTCGG
This sequence comes from Mycobacteriales bacterium, assembly GCA_030697205.1. Classification (NCBI taxonomy): domain Bacteria; kingdom Bacillati; phylum Actinomycetota; class Actinomycetes; order Mycobacteriales; species Mycobacteriales bacterium. Next base: position 27,155 of record JAUYQP010000013.1, on the reverse strand, counting down.
TCACCGCCGACGACTGGCCCTACGAGCGGGCGCCGCTCGCGGCGGAGTGCGGCCCCGGCTGGGCGGCCGTCGCCGCGGCCTCTGCCCCCGCGCTCGTCCTCGCCTCGCTCGGCCACACCGGCCTGCAGGGCTCCAGCGCCTACTCCCAGCAGGTGCTGTGGGCGCCGTCGCCGGTCGCCGACGTCGTCAGCCGCGAGCTGCCCGCGGTCATGGGACCGACCGAGATCGCCGCCGTCGTCGCGGGCTTCGCCGACGCGGCCCGCCTCGCCGTCGACTCGGGCTGCCACGGCGTCGAGGTCGAGGCCGGTGACCGCAGCCTGCTACGGCAGTTCCTGTCCGGCCTGACCAACCAGCGCGGCGACGGCTACGGCGACGACAAGGCCCTGCTGCTGCGCGAGGTCCTCACCGCGGTGCGCGCCGAAGCCCCCGACGCGATCGTCTCCCTCCGGCTGTCCTGCGACGAGCTCGCCCCCTGGGCCGGCATCACCCCCGAGCACGCGGTCGCCACCGCTGCGGGCGTGCAGGACCTGATCGACCTGCTCGTCGTGGTGCGTGCAGGCCCCTACGCCGGCAGCGCCTACCGCCCCGACGCCCACGTCGAGCCAGGGTTCAACCGCGACCTGACCGCGCAGCTCAAGGCCGCCGTGCGTGTGCCGGTGGTCCTGCAGGGCTCGGTCGTCGACCCGGCCATGGCCGAGCAGGCGCTGGTCGACGGCACCGCCGACCTCGTCGAGATGACCCGCGCGCAGGTCGCCGATCCGGAGCTCGTCGCGAAGGCCCGCGCCGGTGTCGCGCCGCGCCCCTGCGTGCTGTGCAACCAGGCCTGCCGGGTCCGCGACGCGCGCAACCCGATCGTGTCGTGCGTCGTCGAGCCCCGCTCCGGCCACGAGCTCACCGACCCCGCGCCCGAGGGGCTCGACCACCCGCGCGACGTCACCGTCGTCGGCGGCGGCCCCGCCGGTCTCGAGGCCGCGCGGGTGCTCGCCGGTCGCGGTCACCGGGTGGTCCTGCACGAGCGGGCGCCCGGCCTCGGCGGCGCCGTCCGCGAGTGGGCCCAGCTGCCCGGTCGCGGTCGCTTCAGCGCCTACCTCGGCTGGCTCGAGTCCGAGTGCCGTCGCCTGGGCGTCGACGTCCGCCTGGGCAGCGAGGTCCGCGAGCCCGTGACCGGTGACGTCGTCGTCGCGACCGGCAGTGTGCCCGCCGACCGCACCCACGGGCGCACCCCGGAGGCCGACGGGCAGCCCGGGCCGACGGTCGACCCGACGGTCCTGCTCGACGTCCGCGCGGCCCTGACCGGCGAGGTCCCTCCTGGTCCGGTGGTCGTCCATGACCCGGTCGGAGGCACCGCGGGTGTCGCCGTCGCCGAGCACCTCGCCCTCACCGGGCGCGACGTCACGCTCGTCACCGCCGACCCGATCGCCGGCACGCTGCTGTCCCTCACCGGCGACCTCGCCGACTGCAACACCCGGCTGCAGCGGCTCGGCGTACGCCGTGAGCTCAAGGCCCTGCTCCGCTCCGCCTCCGGCGGCACCGCCGTGCTCGAGCACGTGTGGACCGGTGAGCGCCGCACCATCGACTGCGCGGTCCTCGTCGACTGCGGCCACCGGCTCCCGGACCCGGCGCTCCCGGGGCACCCGCGGGCCGGCGACTGCGTCGCGCCGCGCACCGTGCTTGAGGCCGTCCTCGAGGGTCGCCGCCGTGCCCTCGAGCTCTGCGGCGCCGCCCCGGCGGGGGCGCACCCGTGAGCCGCTACCCGCACCTGCTGTCGCCGCTGCGCATCGGTCCGCTGACCGTGCAGAACCGCGTGGTCTTCAGCGCCCACCTCACCAACTACGCGCAGGACGGGATGGCGACCGAGCAGCACGCGGCCTACTACGCCGCCCGGGCCGCGGGCGGCGCCGGCCTGATCATCACCGAGGAGCACTCGACCCACGTCACCGACTGGCCCTACGAGAAGCTCATCCACGGCTTCGACCCGCGGGTCGTCCCCGGCTACCGCCGCATCACCGAGGCGGTGCACGCCCACGGCACGCCGATCCTCGCGCAGCTCAACCACAATGGCGGGCAGGCCTCCAGCATGTACAGCCGGCTGCCGGTCTGGGCGCCGAGCGCCGTACCCGACCCGCTCTTCCGCGAGGTCCCGAAGGCCCTCGACCACGCCGAGATCCGCTCGGTCGTCGACGGCTACGCCCTCGTCGCCGAGCACTGCGTCGCCGGCGGCTTCGACGGCGTGGAGCTGCAGTGCAGCCACTCCTCCATCGTGCGCGGCTTCCTCAGCCCTGCGACCAACCTGCGCACCGACGCCTACGGCGGCAGCCTCGCCAACCGCGCCCGGCTGCTGCTCGAGGTCGTCGCCGCGGTCCGCTCCGTCCTCGGCCCGACGAAGGCGCTCGGTGTGCGGCTGTGCGGCGACGAGCTCATCGAGGGGGGTACGACGATCGACGAGGCCGTGGAGGTCGCGCGGCTGTGCGACGCGACCGGTCAGGTCGACTACGTCAACACCTCGATCGGGGTCGCGACCGCGACGCTCTACATGATCGAGGCCTCGATGCAGGTGCCGCCGGGCTACGCGATGTTCATCCCGTCGGCGATCCGCGAGGCGGTCAGCATCCCCGTCGTCGGCGTCGGTCGCTTCAAGGACCCGACCCAGGCGGACCGCGCGATCGCCGCCGGTCAGGCCGACCTCATCGGGGTCGTGCGCGGCCAGATCGCCGACCCCGACTTCGTCCGCAAGGCCCGCTCCGGCCAGGCCGCAGACATCCGCACCTGCCTGTCGTGCAACCAGGAGTGCGTCGGGCGGATGGGCCTCAACCGCTGGCTCGGCTGCATCGAGAACCCCCGCACAGGCCACGAGTCGGTCGCCCTGCCGATGCCGACCCGCCGGTCGCAGCGGGTCCTCGTCGTCGGGGGCGGTCCGGCCGGTCTGCAGGCCGCTGTCACCGCGGCCGAGCGCGGTCACCACGTCACGCTCTTCGAGCGCTCGGAGCGGCTCGGAGGTCAGGTGCCGATCGCCGCGAGTGTCCCGAGCAGGGCGGAGTTCCTCGACATCACCCGCAACCTCGTCTCGGCCGCGCAGCGCGTCGGCGTCGACATCAAGACGTCGTACGACGCGAGCGCCGACCTGCTGCTCGGCGAGTTCCCCGACGTGGTCGTGCTCGCCACCGGAGCGGTCCCGAACCGGCCCTGGTGGGCCGGTGACGCCGCGCGGGTCGTCGACGTGCGCGACGTCCTCGAGGGGCGGGCCGCGCCGTCGGGGCGCGTCGTCGTCGTCGACGACCTCGGCTTCCACCAGGCCACCTCGGTCGCCGAGCTGCTCGCCGACCGTGGCTGCGACGTCGAGGTCGTCACCCCCGGCATGGTCGTCGGCCAGGACCTCGGCATCACCCTCGACCTCGAGACCTGGAACGTGAAGGCCGAGGCCAAGGGCATCGCGCAGCGCACCGACGTCGTGCCGATGGACGCGACCGTCGAGGGCGACCGCATCGTGCTGCAGCTGCAGCACCACCCGACCGGCACCGACGTCACGCTGACCTGCGACTGGGTCGTCTGCGCCGTGCAGCAGCGGGCCGACGACGCGCTGTGGCACGCCCTGGCGGACGCGCCCTTCCCCGTGCACCGCATCGGTGACTGCCTCGCCCCGCGCCGTGCCCACGCCGCGGTCGTCGAGGGCCACCGGGTGGCGGTGTCGCTGTGACCGTGACCTCCACCCATCTCGGCGCGACCGCCGAGGTCGAGCCGCTGCAGGTGAGCCGGCTCGCGCTCGTCATCGTGCGCGCGGGCCAGCTCCCGGTCGGAGCGGCGGAGGCGGCGGCGGAGGCGAGCGGTCGGGTGCTGCTCGTCGGCTCGGGCACCGCGGAGGCCGCGGCCGAGCTCGGGGCCACCCGCACGTGGTACGCCGAGACCGCCGGTGCCGCACCCGCCGGCCTGTCGGCGGCGCTCGTGCCGCTGCTGCGCGACGTGCGCCTGGTCGTGCTGCCGGCGAGCCCGGACGGTCGCGACTTCGCGCCCCGGCTGGCCGCCGCGCTCGACCGGCCCCTCCTGGCCTGGGCCTCGGCGGCGGGTGTCGACGACGACGGAGTCACCGCGACCCTGTCGCGCCTCGACGGTCGGCTCGACGTCGACGTGCGCTGCGACGGCCCGGCCGTCGTGACGCTGCTGCCGGGCTGCCGCAGCCCGCTGCGCCCGACCAACGGCGAGCTGCTCGAGCTGCTGCTCGATGCGAGCGGCGGCGTCGATGCGGAGCGGCTCGCGGTGCTGCCGCCCGACCCCGAGACGATGGACCTCTCGGAGGCCGCGCGGGTCGTCGGCGGCGGCGCCGGCCTCGTCCCGCACGGCGCCGACGACGCGACCGCCCGGCAGACCTTCGACCTGCTGCGAGCCCTCGCCACCCGGCTCGGTGCGAGCACCGGTGCGACCCGGGTCGTCACCGACGCGGGCTGGGTCCACCACGACCGCCAGATCGGCACGACCGGGGTGAGCGTCGACCCCGAGCTCTACCTCGCACTCGGCGTCGCCGGCGCGGGTCAGCACACCGGCGGCCTCGGCGCCCCGCGCCACGTCGTCAGCGTCAACCTCGACCCGTCGTGCCCGATGACCGCGATGGCCGACCTCGGTCTCGTCACCGACGCGCGCGCCCTGCTCGACGAGCTCGCCGAGCGGCTGGGAGTCACCCCGTGAACGACGCCTCACACGACTACGACGTCATCGTCGTCGGCGCCGGACCGGCCGGGTCCTCGGCCGCGCTGACTGCTGCCCGAGCCGGCGCGCGCGTCGTGCTGCTGGAGCGCGGGCCCTTCCCCGGCTCGAAGAACGCCTACGGCGGCGTCGTCTACGGCCGGGTCCTCGACGAGGTCCTGCCGCGGTGGTGGGAGGAGGTCCCCTTCCAGCGCTGGGTGACCCGGCGCTCGACGATGGTCCTCACCGAGACGCAGGCCCTCACCGTCGACTTCCGCACGGCCGCGTGGGGGCAGGCGCCCTACAACGGCTGCACGACCTTCCGCGCCGACTTCGACAGCTGGCTCGCGGGCAAGGCTGTCGAGGCCGGCGCGCATCTCGTGACGAGCACGGTCGCCACCGGGCTGCTCCGCGACGAGACCGGGAAGGTCGTCGGGGTCCGCACCGACCGGCCCGACGGCGACCTGCGCGCGGCCGTCGTCGTCGCGGCCGACGGCGTCAACAGCTTCCTCGCCAAGGAGGCCGGCCTGCTGCCGCGCGCCGACGCCACGCACCACACCCTCGGGGTGAAGGAGGTGCTGGCGCTGCCGCGCGACGTCATCGACGAGCGCTTCGGGGTGAGCGGTGACGAGGGCGTCGACGTCGAGATCCTCGGCTGCACCCGCGGGATCCCGGGCGGCGGCTTCCTCTACACCAACCGCGACACCGTCTCGGTCGGCGTCGTCGTCTCCCTCGAGCACCTCGCCGCCGCGAAGGTCCGCCCCGAGCAGCTCGTCGCGGACCTCAAGGCCCACCCGGCGGTCGCCCCGTGGCTGCGGGGGGCGAGCGTCAAGGAGTACACCGCCCACCTCATCCCCGAGGGTGGCTACGACGCCTTCCCCGAGCTCGCCATCGACGGGATGCTCGTCACGGGCGACGCGGCCGGCATGACGCTCGCTGCGGGCATCTGGCTCGAGGGCGTCAACTTCGCGATCGGCTCCGGTCTCGCAGCCGGGCGCACGGCCGCGGCGGCGGCGCAGCAGGGGGACAGCTCGAGGCGGGCCTTGTCGGCGTACCGTCGGGACCTTGAGTCGACCTTCGTGCTCCAGGACCACAAGCGCCTGCGGGGTGCGCCGGGGCTGGTGCTCAGCGAGCGGGTGCAGCAGCGCTACCCGGGGCTGGTCGCGGACCTCGTCGAGGGGCTGTTCACGGTGACCAACCCGACCGCGAAGCCGGGCGCGCTGGCGCTGCTGCGCCGGTCGGCGAAGCGCAACGGCGTCAAGCTGCGGCACCTTGCCGCGGACGCGATCGCGGGCGGGAGGGTGTTCCGGTGAGCGACAGCTCTCAGGCGTACGACGGCATCGCGTTCGAGGACCGGATGGCGACGGTGGAGTTCCGGGTCGCGGAGCGCGCCCACATCGTCGTGGACAGCGACGTGTGCCGGTCCTGCACCACCAAGGCCTGCGTGACGGCCTGCCCGGCCGACCTGTTCGCGCCGACCAGCGACGGCGGCATCCTGTTCAACTACGAGCAGTGCTTCGAGTGCGGCACCTGCTACCAGGTGTGCAACAGCGAGGGCGCGCTGTCGTGGTCCTACCCCGACGGCGGCCACGGCGTCGTCTTCCGGCACGGGTGAGCCGATGAGAGTCGTCGTCCTGCTGCGCTGCACCGACCTGCGAGCCGAGGTCGACCCGCTCACCGGTGCCGTCGCGCGCGACCCCCGCGCGGCCGCGCCGTCGGCCGCCGACGCGGCCGCGCTCGAGCACGGGCTGCGGATCGCGGAGGCCACCGGCGGCACGGTGCTCGCCATGTCCGCAGGCGGTCCCGAGGTCGACGCCTCGCTGCGCGACGCGGCGGCCCTCGGAGCAGACGTACGACGGGTCGCGTGGACGCCCTCCTACGTCGACGAGCTCGCCGCCGACGAGCAGGTCCTCGCCCGCGCGCTGGTCGCGGCCCTGGGCGGCGAGCGCCCCGACCTGGTGCTCTGCGCGGACCGCAGCGCCGACCGGGGGACGGGTGCGCTGCCGGCCTTCGTCGCCCACGAGCTCGGCTGCGTGCAGGCCCCCGGCCTGGTCTCCCTCGAGCTCGTCGACGGCGAGCTGCTCGCCGAGCGACGGCTCGACCTCGGCCGCCGCGAGCGGATGCGGGTGCCGACCCCGGCGGTCTGCTCGGTCGAGGGCGCGGGGGTGCGTTTGCGTCGCGCGCCGCTGCCCGCCGCCCTGGCCGCGGCGTCGCTCGAGGTCCCGGTCGCCCCGGTGGCCGTCGGCCCGTCGCGGGTGCGGGTCGTCGCGGCCCGCGCCTCGCGGCCCCGCCCGCGCCACGTCGCGCCCCCGACCGGCTCGCCCCGCGAGCGGCTGCTCGCCCTCACCGGCGCGCTGCTCTCCCACGAGCCGCCGACCGTCGTCGGGCCGGTCGACGCCGCCGAGGCCGCCGACGTGCTGCTCGACTTCCTCGTCCGCCACGGCTACCTCACCGAGGCCCGCACCGGCTGGGCGGTCACGTGACGGCGGGTGCGCGGCTGGGCGACCTGACCTGGCCGGCCGTCCCCGACGAGGTCCTGGCCGTGCCGCTCGGGTCGACCGAGCAGCACGGCCCCCACCTGCCGCTGTCGACCGACACCGACATCGCGGTCGCTCTCGCGCACGGCCTCGCCGAGCGGCGTACCGACGTCGTCGTCGCCCCGGCCGTGCCCTACGGCGCGAGCGGCGAGCACGCCGGTTTTGCCGGGACGCTGTCGATCGGTCACGAGGCGCTCGAGCTGCTGCTCATCGAGCTGGTGCGCTCGGCGACGGAGACCTTCCGCCACGTGCTGCTCGTCAACGGCCACGGCGGCAACGCGCCGACCCTCGCCGCCGCGGCCGCGCGGCTGCGGGCCGAGTCGCGCGACGTGCTCGTCTGGGCCCCGCGCTGGCGCGGCGACGCCCACGCCGGCCGCACCGAGACCTCGGTGCAGCTCGCGCTCGACCCCTCACGGGTGGGGCCTGCGCGCGACGCGGGCGAGGTCGCGCCGCTGGCTGAGATCCTGCCCGCGCTGCGGCGCGACGGCCTGCGCGCCGTCTCGACCAACGGCGTCCTCGGCGACCCCGCGGGGGCCTCGGCGGAGGAGGGCCGCGCGCTGCTCGCCGAGGCCGTCGACGACCTGGAGGCCACCGTCGTCGCCTGGCTGACGGTCGAGCCCGCATGACGCGGCTGCACACCTTGGTGCGTATGGGGATCCCCGTTCTGCGCGCAGGCTCCCGGATGTGCGAACGGGGATCCCCATTCGCGGATGAGGGGCGTACGACGGAGGGGCAGCCGTGACGCGGGTCGCGCTGGTGACGGGGGCGGCGCGCGGCATCGGGGCCGCGACGGTGCGGGCGCTCGCGGCGGACGGCTGGGCGGTGGTGGCCACCGACCGGTGCGCGGACGACCCGCGGCTGCCCTACGGGCTCGGGACCCGCGAGGAGCTCGACGCGCTGGCCGCCGAGACCGGGGCCCTGGCGGTGGTCGCGGACACCTGCGACGGCGCGGCCCTGGGCGCGGCCGTGGCGGTCGCCGAGGAGCGCTTCGGCGGGCTCGACGCGGTGCTCGCCGTCGCCGGCGTCGTCGCCGGCGGGGTGCCGTTGTGGGAGCAGCCGGAGGAGCAGGTCCGCGCGGTACTGGAGGTCGACCTCGGCGGGGTCGTCACGGCCGCGCGGGTCGGCGTGCCCGCGCTGCTACGCCGCCCCGCGCCCCGCTCGGGTCGCTTCGTCGCGGTCGCGTCGGCCGCCGCGACCCGAGGGCTGCCGCAGCTCGCGGCCTACTGCGCGGCCAAGGCCGGGGTGACCGGCCTGGTCCGTGGCCTGGCTGCCGAGCTCGCCGGCACGGGCGTGACGGCCAACGCCGTGAGTCCCGGCTCCACCGAGACGCGGGTGCTCGACGAGAGCGCCCGGCTCTACCGGCTCGAGTCCGCCCACGACTTCGCGAGCCAGCAGCCGCTCGGGCGGCTCGTCGACCCGGCTGAGGTGGCTGCCGCGATCGTGTGGCTGGCGGGTGCGGGCAGCGGCGCCGTGACGGGGGCGACGCTCGCCGTCGACGGCGGCCTGTCGCTGTGACACCGGGCGGTCCGGCTGCCCGGAGCGACCGCCCTGCGGGTCCGCTGTCGGACCGGCTGCCCGAGGGATTGCCGGTGCACCTCGACCCGCGGGTGCGGCGGTCGGCCGACGGGCGGGTGCTGCTCGGCGGTGACCCGGGTCGGCTGCTGCGGCTCGGGCCGACCGCGGGTGCCGTGCTCGCCGGCCTCGCGCAGGGGCGGGTCGGCTCGCAGCGACTGGCGCGCACCCTGCTCGACGGCGGCCTCGCCCACCCCCGGCCACGGCCGGCTGCGGTGGCCGACGTGACCGTCGTCGTGCCCGTGAAGGACCGGGCCGCTGAGCTCGACGGTTGCCTCACCGCCCTCGGCCGGGCGGCTCCGGTGGTCGTCGTCGATGACGGGTCGCTCGACCCCGCAGCGGTCGCGGCGGTCGTCGCGCGGCACGGCGCCCGACTCGTCCGGCGCGAGACCTGCGGGGGGCCGGGGGCCGCTCGCACGAGCGGGCTCGCGCACACGGGCACGGCGTACGCCGCCTTCGTCGACAGCGACTGCCGCCCCCCGGCGGACTGGCTGTCACGGCTGCTGGGGCACCTCGCCGACCCGGCTGTCGCGGCGGTCGCGCCGCGAGTGGTGGGGACGGCGGGGCCGACCGTGCGGGGGCGGGTGTCGGCGGCCCGCAGCCCGCTCGACCTCGGCGCGCACCCGGCTCGGGTGCGACCGGGCGGTGCCGTCGCCTACGTCCCGACCGCCGCGCTGCTCGTGCGGGTCGCAGCCCTGCCGGAGCCGGCCTTCGACCCGGCGCTGCGCTACGGCGAGGACGTCGACCTGGCGTGGCGGCTGCACGACGCGGGCTGGACGGTGCGCTACGACCCGTCGGTGGAGGTGGCCCACGTCGAGCCCGAGACCTGGCGGGGTGTGCTCACGAGGCGGTTCCGCTACGGCACCTCGGCCGCGCCCCTCGCGACGCGCCACGGGGTGCGCCTCACCCACCTGGTGCTGCGCCCGTGGCCGACCGCCGTCGTCGCGCTGCTGCTGACCCGCCGGCCGGGGCCGGCGCTGCTGGCCGCCGCCGTCCCGACGGTGAGGCTCGCCCGACAGCTCGACGGGCTGCCCGGTGAGGTCGCCGCCGTCACGGTCGCGCAGGGCGTCAGCGGGACCGCCCAGCGGCTCGGCCGGGTCCTCGGCTCGCTCGCGCCGCTGCTGGTCCGTGGCCGCACGGGCGTCGCCCTCGCGGTGCTCCCGCACGTCGTCGAGTGGGCCCGGCTGCGCCCGCCGGTGGACCCGGTGCGGTGGACGGCGGTCCGCGCGGTGGACGAGCTCGCCTACGGCCTCGGGGTCTGGGCCGGTGCGCTCAGGCACCGCACCGCACGACCGCTGCTGCCGTCGCTGCGACGACCCGACTAGCGGTTCCGGGTGCTCGCGACCCCGGCCCACCACAGCACCGTCGCCGCGGCCACCCCGCCCCACCACAGCAGCAGCGTCGCGACGACGAGACCGGGTCGCCCGGCGGCGGCGAGCTCGTCGGCGACGACCGACCCGGAGCCGCTGCGCTGCACGGCCAGGGCGCCTGCGAGCGCGATCACGGCGTAGGCGACGTGCCAGGACAGCACCGTCGGGAGCAGCTGGCGCGCGCTCGGCAGCGGGCCGGTGGTGCGCGGTCGCGGGTCGAGCCCCGGGCCGTGGAGGGTCTGCATCCAGGACCGCAGCAGCACGCCGGGGTCGGCGAGGTCGAGCGGGGCCGCGGCGTAGCGGGCCTCCCGCGCGGGGACGCGCTGGGTGGGGATGCTGCCGACAGGCGCCTCGACGTGCGCGGTCGACCGGGTCAGGGAGTCGTGGTCGGTCACCCGGACACCATCGGCAGTGCAGACACCTGAGTACATGGTCCGTCGGGACCTGTTGCCACGGTCAGCAGGACCAGACTCTGCTGGCCCTCACGGGCCGGGCAGCACACGTCGTCATCCCCGACATGACGTCGCCTGCACGAGGAGGGGGTGCCCCCGGAGAGAATCGAACTCCCGACGCCCTCCTTAGGACGGAGGCGCTCTATCCACTGAGCTACGGAGGCTGGCCGACCCAGGCTACCGGGCCGCGACTAGCCTCGGCGGGGTGGCGGAGGCGGGCAGACGCAGGCGGCGGGCGGTGGGTCCGCCGGGCGCGACGCCGCCCGGCGAGGAGCCCCGCGCGGAGCCGGTCGAGCGCGACGAGACCCCGCAGGACGACGAGCGCTTCCTGAGCGAGCGCCCGCCGCACCACGAGGAGAAGAGCTAGCCGACGGCCTCGAGCTGCTCGACGGTGCAGAAGGCGCAGCGGGTCGCCGCGACCGGGATCTTCGACAGGCACTCCGCGCACTCCTTGACCGGGTCGGAGGGCTCCGGCTCGGTCTTGAACTTGTCCATCAGTCGGCCGATGGGCTTGACCACGAAGAAGTAGATGACGGCCGCGACGATGACGAAGTTGAGCAGTGCGGTGAGGACGGCGCCGTAGCGCAGGAGGACGCCGTCGACGGTGCCGTCGTCGGCGATCGTGCAGGCGCCCTTGAGGCAGGCCTGGTACTGATCGAAGCTCTTGTTGCCGAACAGCCCGATCAGTGGCGTGAGGAGGCCGGTCGTGAAGGCGGTGACCACCGCGCCGAACGCCGCACCGATGACGACACCGACGGCGAGGTCGACGACGTTGCCGCGTAGCAGGAACTTCTTGAAGCCGTCCACGTGCACTCCTCGGGGTGAGAGCGGGGGGGGGCTGACGTTGCGATCATGGACCTGCAAGAGGTCCGACGGCTACTACCTGCAGGTCACACCAGCACTCCCGGGTTGAGTACGCCCGCGGGGTCCAGGGCCGCACGGGCTGCCCGCAGCGCGATCGCGAAGGGCTCCGGCCGCTGCTCGTCGTACCAGGGCCGGTGGTCGCGCCCGACCGCGTGGTGGTGCGTGATCGTGCCGCCCGCGGCGGCGAGCGCCTCCGACGCGGCGACCTTCACCTCGTCCCACTGCGCGACCTCGCTGCCGCGCCGGGCGGGGGCGAAGACGGAGAAGTACGGCGCAGCGCCGTCGGCGTAGACGTGTGTCAGTCGGCACGTCACGCGCCCACCCCCGCAGACCCGCAGCAGCGCGTCCTCGACCGCGGCCGTCACCGACGTCACCAGCGCGTCGAGGCGGTCCCAGGTGATCGCGGTCTCGAAGGTCTCGACGAGGACGCCGAGCAGCACGAGCGACTCGCGCAGGTAGGGCGCGCGGACGAAGGTCGACCGCCACGACTCGCCGGCGGCGCCGCGGGCACCGGCCTCGACGACCCGCAGGCCGGCGCCCTGCAGCAGGTCGAGCAGGGATGCGCCGTCGACCGGGTCGTGCAGCGACTCCAGGCCGAGGACGAGCGCGGCCTCGCCGGTCGTGAGGGTGCCGGTCAGCGCCGACTCGGCGGCGTCGACGAGCCGGCAGGTCGCGGGCCGCGCGCCCGACTGCACCAGCAGCCGCACCGCCTCGCAGCCCGCCGTGAAGGTCGGCGCGGCCAGCGTCGCCTGCCACCGGTGGGCCGGCCGGGGCTGGGCCCGCAGCCACGCCTCGGTGAGGACGCCGAGGGTCCCCTCCGACCCGAGCAGCAGGCGGTCCGGCGAGGGCCCGGCGCCGGAGCCCGGCAGCCGCCGCGACTCCCACACCCCGACCGGCGTCACCGCCCGGACCGACTCGACGAGGTCGTCGACGTGCGTCGCCCCGGTCGAGAAGTGACCGGCGGCGCGGGTCGCGACCCAGCCACCGACGGTCGAGCGCTCGAAGCTCTGGGGGTAGAAGCGCAGCGTCAGGCCGTGCGGCTTAAGGGCCTGCTCGGCGGCCGGTCCGAAGGTCCCCGCCCGCAGCCGCACCGCGCGGCTGGTGGCGTCGACCTCGACGAGACCAGCGAGCCGCGACAGGTCGAGCGACACCGCGGTCTCGAGGCCGCGCGGCTCGACGCCACCGACGACCGACGACCCGCCGCCGAAGGGCACGACCGGGGCCCCGACCGACGCGCACCAGTCGAGGACGTCGACGACGCCCTGCTCGTCTGCCGGCCTCAGCACGAGGTCCGGCACATCGACGAGCTCGCCGCGCAGCCCGCGGATCAGGTCGCGGTAGGCCCGCCCGATCCCGTGCCTGGCCCGGTCGACGGGGTCGTCGGAGGCAAGGTCGCGCAGCGACGCCGGCAGCGCGCCGAGCCGACGGGAGGGCGCAACGACCGGTAGCGGCCCGGGCGTTTCGGGTGGCTGCACCGCGACGCCGGTGACCGCGGCGACGTAGGGCGCGAGCTCGGTGAGCCCCTGCGCGGTCGGCTCGTCAGCCGGGTCGCCCCAGCCCCACACCCGGTAGGAGTCGCTCACGAGACCGCACCTTGCCACGCCAGGAGGAGTACGACGAGAGGCTCAGCGCCGCACCGTCACCGACAGCCGCCCCCCGACCGCTGCGGCGGCGAGGCGGGCCGCCACCTCGGGTGTCGTCGCGACCACGACGAGGCCGCCCTCGCCGAGGTCACCGACAGCGGACGGCACGGCGAGGACCTCGACGCCGCTCGCGACGGTGGCTGCCACGGGCGCGCCGTCGGTGGCCGCGAGGACGTCGACCCGGTCGCCGGCCCGCAGCAGCGCCGCGGCCGCCGGGTCGGCCAGTCTCAGCGGCACCGCGACGGTCCCGATCGTGGCCTTCTCGAGCAGGCCGGAGCCGACGACGCGCACGTCGGTGAGCGTCTCGCCCCGGCGGACCGGCCCGGCGAGCAGCCGGCCGAGCGCGAGCGAGGAGTCGGTCAGCGCCCCGGACGGCACGGCGGCGACCGGCAGCGCGACCCGGGTCAGGTCCTCCTGCGCGACGACCGCGCCGGCGACGAGGTCGCGGGCGGCCGCGAGCACCTCGACGGTCGGTGGCGGGGCGGGGGCGGCGACCGACAGCCCGGCGGCGACCGCACCGGCGGCGAGGCCCGCGGCGAGCAGCGCGCGGTGGCGGCGGACCGCCCGGCGCAGGTCGGCCGGGGTCACGGCAAGGCCAGCGGGAGGTCCATCCCGTCGAGCGCCCCGGCGCACGGGCAGGTCCGCTCGAGGGGGAGGCCCGCGACCACGTCGTACAGCAGTGCGCGCAGTCGCTCGGTGTTGTCGCCGAAGACCCGGAAGACCTCCTCCATCGTCACGCCGCCTGCTCCCTCGACGGAGGCGTCGAGGTCGGTGACGAGGGCGATCGCGGTGTAGCAGAGGGCGAGCTCGCGGGCGAGGACAGCCTCGGGGTGCTGGGTCATGTTGACGATCGACCAGCCTTGCGCTGCGAACCACTGCGACTCCGCGCGGGTGCCGAAGCGCGGGCCCTCGACGACCGCGCAGGTGCCGCCGTCGGTGGGCTCCCAGTCGTGGGTGCGAGCTGTCTCGACGGCGACGGCGCGCCCGACCGGGCAGTAGGGGTCGGCGAAGGCGACGTGGACGGTGCCGTCGTCGTAGAAGGTCTGGGGACGGCCCGAGGTGCGGTCGACGAGCTGGTCGGGGACGACGAGCGACCCCGGCCCGAGGTGCGGCTGCAGGCCGCCGACCGCGCAGGGCGCGAGGACCTGGCGGACCCCGAGCGCGCGCAGCGCCCAGAGGTTGGCGCGGTAGGGGATGCGGTGCGGCGGGAAGCGGTGGTCGGCGCCGTGGCGCGGGAGGAACGCCACCTCGCGGTCTCCCACGACACCGACGACGACCGGGTCGCTCGGCGGGCCGAACGGCGTCTCGACCTCGACCTCGCGGACGTCGGCGAGGAAGCGGTAGAAGCCGGAGCCCCCGATGACGCCGATGTCTGCCATGCGCAGAACCCTAGGACGCGATCCGGGCCTCGCGCCCGTCGTCCACAGGTCGGTCTGCGGTCTCGCTGGCGTCGGTGACGGCCAGCCCTAGCGTGCGCGCGACACCGCCGCGAGTTCGCCGACTCGGCGGGTCGACCAGGAGCAGCTGTGAGCGACTACTACCGGCTGCACTCCCTGACGCAGACCGACGCAGATGCGGAGCTCATCAAGCGCACCGGCCGGCTACGGGGGTACCCGTCACGGTTCAGCGGCGACCGGCCCTTGGCCCAGGCGTACTACGGGCCGCTCCCACCAGGAGCATCCGGCATCGAGTTCGTGACCAGCGTTCAGCCGGACCGCAACGGAGACCCCGTCGAGGCGAACTGGTCCGGGTGGCGCCATGACGTCACGCTCGGACATGACCCGACGCGTGACGAGGACTACGCTGAGATCCCGGTCGAGGTGACGAGAATCCTCCGGAAGGAGGACGCATGAGCGCCGACAAGTCACAGGCGAAGGTCCTCCCGGTGGAGGTCCTCGTCGAGCAGGGTCTCGAGCTGCGCTACCTGGCTGATCTCGACATGTCTGCGGCGGACCTGAGCCAGCACACCGGCTTGCCCTTCCACGACGTCACCGACGAGATGGGGCGCAGTGCCGAGCTGCTCCTCGAGCTCGAGGGTCGGGTCTACGCCCTCGTCGCTCGGCTCGACTCACACCTGCCGGACCAGACTCGGGTCCGGGTCAGCGGGCAACGCAGTCTGACCGCGCTCGTCGAGCTCCTCAGCGCGCTCGGCCTTCCCGAGCAGGTGGTCTCGAACGTCGCGACCGAACGGCTCGTCGCGCACGTCGCCTGACGTCAGGCCGCGGGGGTGCTCGAGGTGCTCGCGGCGGCAGGCTTGGCCGAAGGGGTGCTCTCGGTCTTTGTGCTGTCGGTCTTCGGGCTGTCGGTCTTCGCGGCGGGCTTGTCGGCGCTGCTCGAGGACGACCGGCTGTCGGTCTTGTAGAAGCCGGAGCCCTTGAAGACGACGCCGACGGCGGAGAAGACCTTGCGGAGCTGACCCCCGCACGCCGGGCACTCCGTGAGCGCGGCGTCGGTGAAGGACTGGACGGCCTCCAGCGACTCTCCGCACGCGGTGCAGGCGTACTGGTAGGTCGGCACGGTCTCTCCTCGGGCGTCGGGCGGTGCAGCGGCGAGTGGCGTGACTGGCTGGCACTCGCGGGTGGTGAGTGCCAAGTGTGCCAGGTGCCCCCGGCGCGCGTCCACAGGCGTCGACCCAGCCGTCGGCGGTCAGGTGACGCTGAAGCTGCCGCTCATGCTCGGGTGCGGGTCGCAGATGTAGGTGTAGTCGCCGGCCTTGAAGGTCACGCTCCAGGTCGGCGACTCCTTGCCGTCGACGCTGGTCTCCATCTCCACGCCGTCGCCCTTGAGGGCGAAGTTGTGGATGGTGCTCTCGTCGGTCACCTTGATCGAGTAGGTGCCGGCGGCCAGCGTCGTCACGGCGTTGCCGGTCTCGTCGGTCAGCGAGATCTCGAAGGCCTGCGGCGACTCCTTCGTGCCGACCAGCGCGAGCAGGGTGCTGCCGGCGGCGGGCGCGGTCCCGCCCGTGGTCGCGCCGGTCGTGGGGCCACCCGCGGTGGTCGGGGCGGACAGCGTCGGGTCGTCCTCACCCCCACCGCAGGCGGTCAGGGAGAGCAGGGCAGCGGCGCCGAGGGCAGTGGCGGTCCGGGTGACGAGCACGAGCGGTCCTCTCGATGGGGTGATGCAGTTATCAACGTTCGTACGGCCACCGGGCGTGCCCGGTTCGACGCAGTGGCGAGAGCCACACCGCCGACGAGCTAGGGGACCTCGACGGTCAGCCGGCCGGTGCGCACGTCGTAGATCGCGCCGAGGACCGGCATCGCGTCGGGCAGGTAGTGCAGCGAGCGGATCCGCTGCACGTCGTGCTGCAGCGTGGCCGTCTGGTCGGTGATCGTGTGGAAGTCCAGCGACCGGCTGTCGACGCCGCTCTCCCGGGCGATGGTCGCGTGCACGACCTCGTCGGTCACCTTGGCCATGCCGCAGTCGGTGTGGGCCACGACGACGACCCGGTCGACGCCGAGCAGGTGGTGGGCGAGGACGAGGCTGCGCAGGACGTCGTCGGTGACGCGCGCGCCGGCGGTGCGCAGGATCTTCGCGTCGCCGCGCTGCAGGCCGAGCATCCGCAGCGGCTCGATGCGCGAGTCCATGCAGGTCACGACGGCCAGGCCGCGGGCGGCCCTGCCCGGCAGCCCGTCGTCTACGAACTCCGCCGCGAAGTCGCGGTTGGCCGTCAGTACGTCGTCGAACGCATCGCTCATGCGGTCAATCCCACCAGGCCCAGTGACGGCGTCACGACCCACCCCACCCGCACGTCGTGCGGCTCGACCGGCAGCGCGTCGAAGAGCTCGCCGTCGTGCAGCAGGGCGACCGTCACAGCGCCGGTCCTCGCCAGCGCCCGGTCGTAGCTGCCACCGCCCCGCCCGAGCCGCACCCCCGACCGGTCGACGGCGACGGCGGGCACGATCACCAGGTCGACACCCGCGACGGCCGCCACCCCCCGGCGTACTCCCTCGACCTCCCAGTCGAGGTCACCGTCGCCGAGCAGCACGGGCAGCAGGGCGCCCTCGACGAGCGGCGGGCGCGGCTCGAAGGGCAGGGGGGAGTACGACGCGACGCGCGCCGCCTGCGCGAGCAGCGGTCGCAGTGCCGCAGTCGTGCGCCGGGCACTCGCCTCGAGGGTGTCCTCGGTGAGGTCGCGGCGCGCGGCGAGGACGTTGCTCCGGATGGCGGACTTCGCGCTGTGCCGTCCGGCCTCTCCGCCACTGGGCTCCACCGTGGGAGCATGGCAGGGCGGGGGCACCGGGCTGCCGCGCGGCCTGGCCGGGTGACGAGGGGAGCGGGGCGTGACGCTGCGCACCCGCCTGACGGTGGCGTTCGTCCTCGTCGTCCTCGTGCCGCTGCTCGTCGGCGCCGTGCTCGTCATGCGCCTCGTGCCCGCGGCCGTCGAGGGCCGCCAGCTGTCGGGGCTGTCCGACACCGCTCAGACCGCGTCGAACGTGCTCGCCGGCTACTGCCATCGGGCGCAGGCCGCCGCCATCGCCGCGGGCCGGGCCTCGTCGGGGCTCGGACCCAAGGTGGCGACTCCCGAGCTCGCCCGGCTGGTCGAGGGCGGCATCGCCGACGGACTGCGTGTCCTGGACAGCTCCGGCGACCTGGTGGGGGAGTCGGGTCGGCTGCCGACGACCCCCGTCAGCTGCGAGTCCGGCGCGGCCGTCGACGAGCCGTTCATCACCCAGGTCCTCGAGCTGCGCACCCCGACCGGCGCCCCCGCGGGCACCGTCATCGCGGCCTTCGAGGTCGACACCCGCTTCGCGACGTTGCTGCGCGACGCGACCCGCAAGGACGTCGTCGCGCTCTACGCCGGTGACCGGGTCGTGGCCGCGACGGGCACCGTCTCCGGCGCGCTGCTCGACGCCGCCCGCGCGGCAGGGGGTGACGGGGTCGTGGTGGGCGGCCAGGCGGCCGTCTTCCGCCGGGCCACCGAGTCCCAGCCCCTCGGGCTGCTCGTCGTCGAGCCCGTGGAGGCCGGGCCCGGTGTGCTGCCGGTCGCCTCGCTCGTCCTGCTCGGCGCGGTCGGCCTGGCGTCGCTCATCGCGTTGGTGCTGGCCCGCGCCACCACCCGGCCCCTCGAGGAGCTCGGCGAGGCGGCGGCCCGCATCGCCGCCGGTGACCTCGAGACCACGATCCCCGTGCGCTCCCGTGACGAGGTCGGGACCCTCGCCGCGGCCTTCAACGACATGACCGAGGACCTGCGGACCTACATCCGCGCCCTCGAGGCCAGCCGCGACGAGCTGCAGGCCGGGCTCGCCCGGCTCGGCGACACCCTGTCGAGCACCCACGACCTCGACGGCATCCTCGCCGTCGTCCTCGAGACCGCGATGGCCGCGACCCGCGCCCGCGCCGGCATGGTGCTGCTGCTCAGCCCGGACCGCTCCGAGCTCGTCCTGCGGGTCGGTAGGGGGCTCGAGCCGCACCGCATCCCCGACGACCTGCGGATGCCCGCTGGCACCGGGGTCTCGGGTCGTGTCGCGTCCGGCGGCGAGCCGGTCGTCGGCCGCGTCGGCATCGGTCCAGGTGCGCTGCACGGCGCGGTCGGCGAGCCGACCGCCACCAGCATGATCGCGGTGCCCCTGCGGTCCGGCGGCCAGGTCATCGGCGTGCTCGACCTGTTCGACCGGGCCGACGCGGAGGACTTCACCGAGTCCGACCTCGCCACCATCCGCACCTTCGCCTCGCAGGCGTCGGTGGCCGTCGACAACGTCGTGCTCCACGAGGAGGCCCAGCGGCTGTCCATCACCGACGGCCTCACCGGTCTGTGGAACTACCGCTACTTCACGATGACGGTCGCGAAGGAGATCGAGCGCGCCGCCCGCTTCGGCCGCCCGCTGACCCTGCTCATGATCGACGTCGACCACTTCAAGGCGGTCAACGACACCCACGGCCACCCGCGCGGCGACGCCGTCCTCGTCGAGCTGGCGGGCCGGGTCAAGAGCCAGGTCCGCGACGTCGACACCCTGGCCCGCTACGGCGGGGAGGAGCTCGTCGTGGTCCTGCCGGAGACCGACGAGGAGGGTGGTCAGCAGGCCGCCGAGCGGATCTGCGACGCTGTGCGCCGACGCCCCTTCGGCGACCCCGGCCAGGACCCTGTCGACGTCACCGTCTCGATCGGCGTCGCGGTCTTCCCGCTGCACGGCGCGTCGTCGTCGACCCTGCTGCGCCGCGCCGACGAGGCGCTCTACGACGCCAAGGACTCCGGCCGCGACACCTGGCGCACCGCCGGCCCGCGGGTCGTCGACCTCAGCGACCTCGACACCCGTTGAGCGCACGGCACGGTCCGGTCACGCGCGGCCACTAGGGTCGCGGCATGCCCCTCCGCTCGACCATCACGAAGGCCGTGATCCCCGCAGCCGGCCTCGGCACGCGCTTCCTGCCCGCCACCAAGGCGACGCCCAAGGAGATGCTCCCGGTCGTCGACAAGCCCGCCATCCAGTACGTCGTGGAGGAGGCCGTCCGCGCCGGCCTCACCGACGTGCTCATGGTGACCGGTCGTGGCAAGCGCCCGCTCGAGGACCACTTCGACCGCAACGTCGAGCTGGAGATGTCGCTCGAGGCCAAGGGCGACACCGCCAAGCTCGCACTGGTCCGGGCCACCTCGGAGCTGGCCACCGTGCACTACGTGCGGCAGGGCGACCCCAAGGGCCTCGGCCACGCGGTGCTCGCGGCGGCGCCTCACGTCGGCGACGAGGCCTTCGCGGTGCTGCTCGGTGACGATCTCATCGACGAGCGAGACCACCTGCTCGAGGAGATGGTGGCCGTGCAGCAGCGCGAGGGCGGCAGCGTCGTGTGCCTCATGGAGGTGCCGCACGACCAGATCAGCCTCTACGGCTGCGCCGCTGTCGAGGGCACCGGCGACGTCGTCCGCATCACCGGCCTGGTCGAGAAGCCACGGGTCGACGAGGCCCCGAGCAACCTCGCCATCATCGGCCGCTACGTCCTGTCGCCCACGGTCTTCGACGTCCTGCGCCGCACCCCGCCCGGTCGCGGCGGCGAGATCCAGCTCACCGACGCGCTCCAGGAGCTCATCTCGCTCGAGCCCGTGCACGGCGTCGTCTTCCGTGGCCGCCGCTACGACACCGGCGATCGGCTGGACTACCTCAAGGCGGTCGTCCGGCTCGCTGCCGACCGCGAGGACCTCGGGCCGCCCTTCACCGCCTGGCTGCGCGAGTGGCTGGACGCCCGGGCGTGAAGCCGGTCAGCCAGCACCTCGCCGACGTCTTGTCGGTCGTCTCCGTGCTGCCCCCGCTCGAGCTCGGCCTGATGGACGCCCACGGCTGCGTGCTCGTCGAGGACCTGGTCGCCCCCGCGCCGCTGCCGGGCTTCGACAACAGCTCGATGGACGGCTACGCCGTGCGGACCGCCGACCTCACGTCGCTGCCGGTCACGCTGCCGGTCGTGGGCGACGTGGCCGCCGGGCCGGCGTCGCCACTGCGGGTGCAGCCCGGCCTGTGCGTGCGCATCATGACCGGCGCGACGCTGCCCGCCGGCGCCGACGCGGTGGTCCCGCTGGAGTGGACCGACGGCGGTGTCGCGCAGGTCCGCATCGACCGCGCACCCCAGCCGGGGGCCTTCGTCCGGCGGGCCGGCGAGGACGTCCAGGCAGGCGAGGTCGTGCTGACCGCCGGCACCCACCTCGGTGCGGCGCAGATCGGGCTCGCCGCTGCGGTGGGTCGGTCGCGTCTGCACGTCCGGCCGCGCCCGCGGGTCGTCGTGCTGTCCACCGGCAGTGAGCTGGTCGAGCCCGGCGAGCCGCTCGGCCCCGGGATGGTCGCCGACAGCAACAGCCCCGCGCTGACCGCCGCGGCGGTGGAGGCCGGGGCCATCGCCTACCGCGTCGGGCTCGTCCCCGACGACCCGCGTCGGCTCGCCGACGCGATCGAGGACCAGCTCGTCCGCGCCGACCTCATCGTCACCAGCGGCGGGGTGTCGGTCGGCGCCTACGACGTGGTGCGCGAGGTGCTCGCCCGTCTCGGCGACGTCGCCTTCGAGCGGGTGGCGATGCAGCCCGGCATGCCGCAGGGATTCGGCACCATCGGCCCGGACCGCACCCCGGTCTTCGGCCTGCCCGGCAACCCGGTCAGTGCACTGGTGTCGTTCGAGTGCTTCGTCCGTCCGGCGATCCGCACCATGCTCGGCGCCACCCCCGTCGAGCGGCCGCGGGTCGTCGCGAAGTCGCTGACCGCGCTGGACTCCCCGCCCGGCAAGCGCTCCTTCCTGCGGGTGCAGCTCGAGGTCATGGACGGGGTCTACGTCGTCAGTCCGGTCTCCGGCGCCGGCTCCCACCTGCTTGCCGGCATGGCCCGGGCCAACGCCCTCGCCGTGGTGCCCGAGGACGTCGAGCGCATCGAGCCCGGCGGCGCGGTCGAGGTCCTCGTCCTCGAGCGGCGCGGCCGGTGACCGGCTTCACCCACCTCGACGACGAGGGCGCGGCCCGCATGGTCGACGTCTCCGCGAAGGACGTCACGGCCCGGTCCGCGACCGCCACCGGTCGCGTCGAGCTGTCCGCCGAGTGCGTCGCCCTGCTGCGCGACGGCGCCGTCCCCAAGGGCGACGTGCTCGCCGTGGCACGGGTCGCCGGGATCATGGCCGCCAAGCGCACCCCCGACCTCGTCCCGCTGTGCCACCCGCTCGCGATCACCGGAGTCGACCTCGACCTGGCCGTCGACGACGCCGGGGTCGCGGTCACCGCCACGGTCCGCACCACCGACCGCACCGGCGTGGAGATGGAGGCCCTGACGGCCGTCACGGTGGCCTGCCTGACGGTCGTCGACATGACCAAGGCCGTCGACCGCGCCGCCGTCATCACCGCGGTGCAGGTCGACGCGAAGTCCGGGGGCAGGAGCGGCACGTGGGCGCGGTAGGCCTGCCGCCGGGCGCCCGCGCGCAGGTCGTCACCGTGTCGGACCGCTCCCACGGAGGGGCCCGCCACGACAGCAGCGGCCCGCTCCTCGCAGAGCTCCTCACCGACCTGGGGTTCGCCTGCCCACCGGTGGTCGTGGTGCCGGACGAGGTCGCCGACATCCAGCGGGCGCTGCGCGAGGCAGCGGCAGCGTCGTACGACCTGGTGGTGACCACGGGAGGGACGGGGCTGTCCCCGCGCGACGTCACCCCTGAGGCCACCCGGCCGCTGCTCGAGCGCGAGGCGCCGGGGCTGGTCGAGGCGCTGCGGCAGTACAACCGCGAGGCCGTGCCGACGACGATCCTGTCGCGTGGCGTCGCCGGCACCATCGGCACGACGCTCGTCGTCAACCTGCCCGGCTCGACCGGCGGGGTGCGCGACGGCGTCGCCGTGCTCGCCCCGGTCGTCGGGCACGCCGTCGCGCAGCTGCGCGGCGGCGACCACTGACCGGTGGCGACCGCGCCGGGCTGGCCGGTGTCGCTGTCGAGCGGTGACGTCGGCGTGCGGCCGCTGCGCCTGCGTGACACCGTCGCGTGGGTCGAGGTGCGGCAGGCCAACGAGGCCTGGCTCGCCCCGTGGGAGGGCGCGCCCGCGCGGCTCGGCCCGCCCACCGCGAGCTGGGCGGAGCGCCACACCGCCGGCGTCTTCGCCGTCATGCTGCGCCAGCTGCGTGCGGAGGCTCGGGGTGGTCGCTGCCTGCCCTTCGCGGTGACCTGGCAGGGCCGCTTCGTCGGCCAGGTGACGGTGTCGGGGATCGTGCGCGGCGCCTTCGACAGCGCCGCCGTCGGCTACTGGGTCGACGGCCGCCACGCCGGTCGCGGCATCGTCCCGACCGCCCTCGGGCTCGTCGTCGACCACTGCTTCGGCCCGGTCGGGCTGCACCGCATCGAGGCCAACGTCCGGCCGGAGAACACCGCCTCGCGCCGGGTCGTCGAGAAGCTGGGCTTCCGCGAGGAGGCCCTGCACCTGCGCTACCTGCACATCGACGGCGCCTGGCGCGACCACGTCGGCTACGCCCTGACCGACGACCGCCCCAACCCCTCGTTGCGTCCTACGCCGTGAGCGTCGAGGTGCAACGCCGCCCGCAGGACGCAACGCGTGGGGAGGGACGGTGAGGTGAGAGCACCCTGTCCTGCGGCAAAGCGGTGCGCGACACACCGGCGCGCGTCCGACGCCTGACGGTCACCCGTCGTTAGCGTCGTCGCCGTGGGTAGCGGCCTGATCCTCCTGGTCATCGTGGGGGCGTGGCTCGCGGTGCTGGTGCCGATGGCGCTGCGGTCGCACGACTCCACCTCCTCACTGTCGTCGGTCGACCGCTTCAGCGACGCGATGCGGGTCCTGAGCCGGCGCGAGGGCACGTCCTCGACCAGCCGGGTCGGGCAGCGCTCGCTGGTCGTCCTGCCCGCGCCCCGCGCGCCCGCGCCGACGGTGTCGCTCGCGGTCCGCCGTCGGCGTACCCTCCTCGGCCTGCTGGCCGCCGCCGCCGTCACCCTGCTCGGGTCGCTCGTCGCCGGCCCGCTGCTGTGGGTCCACCTGCTGCTCGACGCCCTCGTGGTCGCCTTCGTCGTGCACTGCCGCCGACAGGCGCAGCTCAAGGCAGCGCGTACGACGCACCGCCCGCCGGTCCGCGCGTCCGCACCGGCCCGCGCCGCCGCTCCCGCCCGCCCGGCGACGACGGCCCGTCCCGCCGCACCGGTCCGCGCGGCCACGGGCCGGCCCGCCCCGGTCGCTGTCGCAGCAGCTGCCCAGGTGGGTCGCGCGGCTCGCGGCGTCACCCCGGCGCACGTCGTCGGCATCCCGGACCGGATGCCCGCGCGGCCCGCTCCGCTCACCGCACCGCTGCCCGCCCCGGCCGCCCGCCACGACGAGCCGGTCGCCGGCAGCCTCGGCGAGGCCTGGTCGCCGGTGCCCGTGCCGGTCCCGACCTACGTCACCAAGGCCGTGGCCCCGCCGCGCCGCCCGCGGGTCCTCGACCTCACCAAGCCCGGCGAGTGGAGCGCGACGCTCGACGCCGGTCTGGACATCCTCGACGGCCCGATCGGCCGGGCTCTCGACGACGACGACGAGCTCGACTCGATCCTCGAGCGGCGGCGCGCGGTCGGCGACTGACGGCTGGTAGCGTTTCGCACCGCACGACCGACGGGGCTGTGGCGCAGTCCGGTAGCGCACCTCGTTCGCATCGAGGGGGTCAGGGGTTCGAATCCCCTCAGCTCCACCCGTCCGCACGTGAGCCCCGAGGCCGACCGGCCCGGGGCTCTCGTCGTCTCCCACCGGCCCCGGATGTGGCGATCATGCCCGTGAGCCTGAGCGTCCGTGATCGCCACATCCCCATGACGGGGCTGTGCGCGAGGGGCCCGGCCGGCGTCAGATCCAGGTGGAAAACCACATCCGCAGCCGCCAGTCGTCGTAGGCCAGGGTCTGCGCGGCGAGGACCGGGTAGAGCAAGACGAAGTTGAGCAGCACCGCGGCGACGTAGACCCCGATCCCTGCGGACGCGGCTGCCCGGCGTCGTGGTGTGGCGTCGCGACCGCCGAGCGCCCAGCCGGCGACCAGCGCCAGGCCGAGGCACATGAAGGGCACCGCCGGCAGGGCGTAGAACAGGAACATCGTGCGGCCGTCGAGGTCGTCGCGGACCCACGGCACGATCGCGGTGAGGACCATGACGAGCACCGCGGCGGCCCGCCAGTCGCGGCGCGAGACCCAGAGCCACAGGCACACGACCAGCATCGGGATGGTCGCCCACCAGATCGCCGGCGTGCCGATCGCGAGGACCTCCCGGGCGCAGGAGGCGGCGGTGCAGCCGTACTCCCCGGCGCCGACGCCCTGCGGGTAGTAGTAGGACACCGGCCGGGCGAGCAGCAGCCAGCCGATCGGGTGCGACTGGTAGGGGTGCGGCGACGACAGGTTGTCGTGGAAGCCGAAGATCTCGCGGTGGTACTGCCACCAGGACCGCAGGTCGTCGGGCAGCAGGGTCGCGAGCCCGCTGGCCGGGTTGCTGGCCGCCCAGTTGCGGTCGTAGCCCTCGTCGGTGAGGAACCACCCCGCCCACGACAGGACGTAGAGCGCGGCGGGCAGGACGAGCAGGGTGAGGAGCAGCGGCGCGACGGAGCGGACGACGGTGGCGCGCACGGGGGCGACGACCCCGGCCGTACGCCGGGCGCCGACCTCCCACGCGAAGGCCATGAGCACGAGGACGACCACGTAGAACAGCGCGCTCCACTTCGTCGCGACGGCCGCACCGATGCAGATGCCGGCGGCGAGCCGCCACGGACGGCGCCCGACCCGTGGCCCCCACCCGTCGAGGTCGTCGTCGTCGGCATCGGCGAGCCGCTGCCTGACCGTGTCGCGGTCGACGACGAGGCAGGCGAAAGTAGCGGTGACCCAGAAGCACAGGAAGATGTCGAGCATCGCGACCCGGCTCTGCACGAAGTGCAGTCCGTCGAGCGCCAGCAGCAGGCCGGCGAGGCAGCCGAGCAGGGTGCTCCCGGTCATCCGGCGCGCCGCGCGCACCAGCACCACGATCGTCAGGGTGCCGAACAACGCCGCCGAGAAGCGCCACCCGAAGGTGCTGGTCTCGCCGAAGGCCCACTGGCCCATCGCGATCGCCCACTTGCCGAGCGGCGGGTGGACGATGAAGCTGCCGCCGTCGGTGACCAGGCAGTCGGAGTTGCCGTCGGCGGCGTTGCGCTCGACGCCGTAGCGGAGCAGGTTCTTCGCGTCGCAGGCGTAGTAGATCTCGTCGAAGATCTTGCCCGCGCCGAAGGTCCCGCCGTTCTTGGCCTCGACGCCGGTGCCCGGGATGTCGAGGCGGACGAAGCGCAGCAGCCCGCCGATGAGCGCGACCAGCAGCGTGGCGAGCCAGCCGCCCCGACTGCTCGTCAGCGGCTGAAGTCGCTCGCGCCAGGTGGGACGCGCGTCGGCCGGCGGCACGACGACGGGGGCGGTCTCGAGCGTGGCCGTCATGGCGCGCAGCCTAGGAGCCGGAGCCGCTCCGCGCAGGGACCCGGTGGCCGGGCAGACTGCTCGCGTGCCCCTCGTCCTCGCCGGTGTCCCGATCGGGCAGCCGGGCGACGCGAGCCAGCGGCTGCGCGACGCGCTCGCGACCGCCGACGTGCTCGCCGCCGAGGACACCCGTCGTACGACGCGGTTGTGCCACGACCTGGGCGTCACCTACACCGGGCGCCTCGTCAGCTACTACGAGGCCAACGAGGCCGAGCGCACGCCGGTCCTGCTCGAGGCGCTGCGCGAGGGCCGGACCGTCCTGCTCGTCACGGACGCCGGCATGCCGTCGGTCTCCGACCCCGGCTACCGGCTGGTGGCGGCCGCCGCCGCGGAGGACCTGCCGGTGACCTGCCTGCCGGGGCCCTCAGCGGTGACCACGGCGCTGGCCGTGTCGGGCCTGCCCAGCGACCGCTTCTGCTTCGAGGGCTTCCTGCCCCGCAAGGCCGGGGCGCGGCGGACCCGGCTGGCCGAGCTGCAGGCAGAGCGCCGCACGGTGGTGCTCTTCGAGGCGCCGCACCGGCTCGCCGACGCGCTCGCCGACATGGTCTCGGTGCTCGGCCCGGACCGCCGCGCCGTCGTGTGCCGGGAGCTGACCAAGACCTACGAGCAGGTGCTGCGCGGCACCCTGGGCTCGCTCGCGCAGTGGGCGACCGGCGAGGTTCGCGGCGAGATCACCCTGGTCCTCGCCGGTGCCGAGGAGGTCCGCGCGGACCTCGACCTCGCCGCCGAGGTGGCCCTGCGGGAGGCGGCCGGCCTGACCCGCAAGGAGGCCGTCACCGCGGTCGCGTCGGAGACCGGCGCCCCGCGCCGCGCCGTCTACGACGCCGTCGTCGCGGCGAAGCGCCAGGCGCAGCCCTAGCCCTCGATCGATGATGGAGCTGCAGGGGGCGTGACGGCCCGCTGACGACAAACCCGTCGAGGACCGGTCACGGGCTCACTAGGGTTGGTGGCATGTCCCGCCACGTGCTCACCGCGGTCGCCTGGCCCTACGCCAACGGCCCGCGCCACATCGGCCACGTTGCCGGTTTCGGTGTGCCCTCCGACGTCTTCAGCCGCTACATGCGGATGGCCGGACACGACGTACTCATGGTCTCGGGCACCGACGAGCACGGCACCCCGATCCTGGTGGCCGCCGACCAGCAGGGCGT